>DATMBA010000661.1:0-13323 GCA_035559635.1 Roseiflexaceae bacterium | reverse complement strand
CCGCCATACCTCCCTGAAAGGGGAAGGAACCCGTCACATGCCTATCCGCTCCTTCGAGATCCCGACGGTGATGAAGCACGGTCTGGGGGCCGTGGCGGCGCTGGCCGACGAGGCGCGCGCGCTAGGGATGAAACGCCCGCTCGTCGTCACCGACCCCGGCGTGGCGCGCGCCGGGATCCTGGACCACGCGCTGGCAGTGCTGCGCGCCGCGCAGCTGGACCACGCCGTGTTCGGCCGGGTGGCGCCCAACCCGCCCGCCGCGCTGGTGGACGAGGGCGCTGCTGCGTACCGCGCCGAGGGGTGCGACGGGCTGATCGGCCTGGGCGGCGGCAGCTCGATGGACACCGCCAAGGCGATCGGGGTGGTGGCCGCCAACGGCGGCTCGATCCTGGACTACGAGTGGGCCGACCCGCAGCCGATCCGCCGGCGCATCCCGCCCACGATCTGTGTGCCCACCACCGCCGGCACCGGCAGCGAGGTGACGCTGTGGGCGGTGATCACCGACCCGCGGCGCAGGATCAAGTTCAACGTCGGCGGCACGCCGCTGATCGGCGCCTGGGTGGCGCTGATCGACCCCGAGCTGACCTTCGGGCTGCCCGCCGCGGTGACGGCCGGCACCGGCATGGACGCGCTGGCGCACGCGGTGGAGTGCTACACCTGCGCCTACGCCCAGCCGATCTCGGACGCGGTGGCGCTGCTGGCGATGGAATACGTGGGCCAGCACCTGCGGGTGGCCTTCGCCCAGGGGCGCAACGCCGAGGCGCGCTACAAGATGAGCATGGCCGCCATGCTCGGCGCGCTGGCCTATGGCACCGAGAGCGCCGGTGCCGCCCACGCGATGAGCCAGTCTGCCGGCGGGGTGCACGATGTGCCGCACGGCGCGCTCACCGCCCGGCTGCTCGGCCCGGTGATGGAGTACAACTACATGGGCGAGCCGCACAAGTTCGCCCGCATCGCCCAGGCCCTCGGCGAGGACACCCGCGGCCTGAGCATCTGGCAGGCGGCCGAGCGCGCGGTGGAGGCGGTCTATACGCTCACCGCCGACCTGCAGATCCCCACCCTGCAGCAACTCGGCTTCAGCGCGGACGAGATCCCGCTGCTGGCGGAGATCGCCTTCAAGGACCCGCAGACCGTCGGCAACCCGCGCGACCTGACGCTGGAGAGCTACGTGGAGATCTATCAGCGGGCGTTCGCCCAGGGCGCATAGCGGCGCGCCAGCACTCCAAATGGGGCTACGGGGCCTGCGGGAGGATATAGCGGGCCTCGCCCTCCATATCCTCCTCTTATTTTCAGGACTGCCGCGGTGGTGCTGCCCCCGTACCCCACGGGGAGGTGTGGCGGGGCTATGCCCCTCCGAAACAGAGGTGAGAAGACTCGGTGTGGGGGCCGTCGGCCCCCACACCCCCGGCGGGGCTCCGCCCCGCGCCCCCGATTCGCGGGCGACCGCGGAACTCCTGTTATTTTAGAGAGATAGCCTCTAATACTTCTCCAACACTTCGCCAACGTGCGTCTAACACCCCTCTGCTACTACATAGGAGGGCTGCAGGGAGGGCGCACCCTCCCTGGCCTTTCCTATCGGTTCACCCCTAACACAATGTCGGGAGGTTTCACAATGCGCGTGCGACCCCTCGGGGACCGTGTGCTCGTCCGGCCGAAGCCGCGTGAGGAGCGCACCAAGGGTGGCGTCTACCTGCCGGACACTGCCAGCAAGGAGCGCCCAATGGAGGGCGAGGTGCTGGCGGTGGGGCCGGGGCGCCTGGACGACCACGGCAAGCTGGTGCCCATGACCGTCAAGACCGGCCAGAGAGTGCTGTTCGCCAAGTATAGCGGCACCGAGTTCAAGATCGACGACGTCGAGCACCTGATCCTGTCCGAGAAAGACATCCTGGGGATCATCGAGGAGTAGGGCCATGGCGAAGCAGATCGTCTTCAACGAGCAGGCGCGCACCGCGCTGAAGCACGGCGTGGACACCCTGGCTAACGCCGTCAGAACCACGCTTGGCCCGCGCGGGCGCAACGTCGCGCTGGAGAAGAAGTTCGGCGCACCGGCGGTCACGCACGACGGCGTGACGGTGGCGAAGGAGGTGGAGTTGAAGGATCCCTTCGCCAACATGGGGGTGCAGTTGCTCAAGCAGGCCGCCAGCAAGACCAACGACGTGGCCGGTGATGGCACCACCACCGCCACGGTGCTGGCGCAAGCGATGGTGGCCGAGGGCTTGAAGCTGGTGGCGGCTGGCGCCAACCCCATGCTGCTCAAGCGCGGCCTGGACAAGGGGCGCGACGCGCTGGTGGCCAGCATCAAGGAGCAGGCCATCCCTGTCAAGGGGCGCGACGAGATCAAGCATGTGGCGGCGATCGCGGCCCAGAACGAGGAGGTCGGTGAGCTGCTGGCGACGATCATGGACAAGGTCGGCCGCGACGGCGTGATCACCGTCGAGGAGGGCAAGGGTATCGGCCTGGAGTACGAGATCGTCGAGGGCATGCAGTTCGACCGCGGCTACATCTCGCCCTACTTCGTGACCAACGCGGAGCGCATGGAGGCCGAGCTGCAGGAGCCGTACATCCTGATCACCGACAAGAAGATCAGCGCGGTGTCCGACATCCTGCCGGTTCTGGAGACGGTGCTGCAGAGTGGCAAGCGTGACCTGGTGATCATCGCCGAGGATGTGGAGGGCGAGGCGCTGGCGACGCTGGTGGTGAACCGCATGCGCGGTACGATCAACGCCCTGGCGGTGAAGGCGCCCGGCTTCGGCGACCGCCGCAAGGCCATGTTGCAGGACATCGCCATCCTGACCGGCGGCACGGTGATCTCGGAGGAGGTGGGCCGCAAGCTGGACAGCGTGAAGCTGAGTGACCTGGGCCGCGCGCGCGTGGTGAAGTCCGACAAGGACAACACGGTGATCGTCGAGGGCCATGGGGATAGCAAGGCCATCCAGGGGCGCATCGCGCAGATCAAGGCCCAGATCGAGACCACCACCAGCGACTACGACCGTGAGAAGCTGCAGGAGCGCGCGGCCAAGCTCTCCGGCGGCGTGGCGGTGATCAAGGTCGGCGCGCCTACCGAGCCGGCGATGAAGGAACTGAAGGCGCGCGTCGAGGATGCCATGCATGCCACGCGCGCGGCGGTGGAGGAGGGCATCGTGCCGGGCGGCGGGGTGATTCTGATCAACGTGGCCCCGGCGCTGGAGAAGGTCCCCACCGAGTTCGAGGAGGAGCGCATGGCGCTGCGGCTGCTCTCGCGTGCGCTGGAGGAGCCGATGCGCCAGCTGGCGCGCAACGCCGGCGAGGACGGCTCGGTGGTGATCGAGAACGTGCGCGACGAGCAGCGCAAGCGGGACAGCCGCGCGGTCGGCTTCGACGTGATGACCGGCGCCTACGTGAACATGATCGAGGCCGGTATCATCGACCCGGCCAAGGTGACGCGCACCGCGCTGGAGAACGCGATCAGTGTGGCGGGCATCATCCTCACCACCGAGGCGCTGATCACAGACCTGCCGGAGCCGAAGAAGAGCGGCAACGGCCACACACCGCCTGACATGGACTACTAAGAGCCTATCCGGATACCCTGGAGAGGGAGAGGTTTCAGGGGAGGGCGCAGCCCTCCCCTGAAACCTCTCTTGGGGAGGCTTGGAGGGGCTACGCCCCTCCAAAAGAAACCTCGCCGAATTTCTGTGGGGGCCTGTGGCCCTCACACCCCCATGGAGCGGCGCTGCTAGAAAGTGCTCGTCAGCTGTTGCGCCACGCCGGTGGCGGCCGCGCGGTGCGCCGCCTCGATGATCTCTACCACATGGCGCGCCTGCTCCCCACTGGCGCGGGGTGGGCGCCCCTCGGCGATCGCGTCCACCAGGTCCATGATGTCGCAGTAGACGTGCGGCTCCTCGATCCGCAGGTGCTCGCCCGTGAGGTAGGGCTGGTCGGCGAGCGCGCTGACGTGCTCACGGCGGCCGGCGCCGCGCACGGTGAAGCGCAGCGGGTAACCGCTGGCCTGGTCCACGTCGGTCACCTCGAGCGCGCCGCGCGTGCCATAGAGCTCCAGCGCGCCCCACGGCGCCCGCGCGCCGCCTCGCACGTCCGATCCCACGGCGGTGCAAAGCGCGCCGGAGGCGAACTCGATCAGCAGCAGGTTGTTGTCCGCCACCTCGATGCTGATCCGCCTGTCTCGCCAGGTGCGCTCCGGCATGAGCCGGTTGGCGAAGGCCGTGACGCGCCGGGCCGGGCCGAGCACGCTGGTGGCGAGCTGCAGCGCGTAGACCGTCACGTCTGGCAGCGGGCCGGCGCCGGGGCGGTAGTACCAGCTCGGGTCGATCGCGGCGAGCGCCCCCTCCTGGGCGCGGATCGGCTCGTGCTCGTGGCCGAAGCCCATGGTGTAGGTGTAGGCCACGCCCACCTGCCCGATCTCGCCGCCCCGCGCCGCCTCGCGGATGGCCGCGGTGGTGGGGAACAGCTCGAAGCCCGGCGCGGCGGCCAGCTTCACCCCGGCCGCATCCCGCGCCGCCAGCAGCGCATCGGCCTCCGCCAGCGTCACCGCCATGGCCTTCTGGACGTAGACGTGCCTGCCAGCGCGGATGGCCTTCATGGCCTGCTCGTAGTGCTGCGCGATCGGGGTGATCACCAGCACCAGGTCCAGCTCCACCTCGGCCAGCATGGCGTCCATGTCGGTGAACCAGCGCGGCACCTCGTAGCGCGCGGCGGTCTGGCGGGCGCGCTCCTCCACCACATCCACCACCGCCTCGAGGCGCAGCCGAGCGCGCGCATCCGGCTGGCTGAGGTGCGGCAGCACGCCGCGCTGCGAGAGGCTGCCGAGGCCCACCAGCCCGGCGCGCAAGGGCGTTGTCATGAGATCCTCCTGCAACACAAAGCCACGAAGGCCCGAGGGCTTGACGCTCCGCGTTTCAACACGCAGGAAGGCGCCAAGGCACGAAGGTGTTTGCCCATGCCGTGGGTCAACGCAGTGGCGGTGATCGGGCGATGTGGAGGGGCAGGTCTGGTGTCTGCCCTCATTGCCCCGCGATGGCGCACGGTTGGGTTGCGCTGCGGCAAGGACACGCGGGTACCGCCCCTACGCCTGGCTCTGCGTTGCTACGCCGTTGCTTTCGAGGTGGGCCGATGGTACCTCGGTGTTCCTCCGTGCCCTCCGTGGATCAGAACGGCTGCTCCTTGCGCCACGAGTACTGTGGCTCGTAGCCGAACGCCCGCTGCGCCGTGCGCCAGCTGAAGATCGACTCGTGGCCATGGAGCTTCCTGGCTTTGTCGGCCAGCGAGGGATAGAAGCGCGCCACCAGTTCGGCCGAGGGCTCGTCCGCCATCGTGTCGGCTGCGTTGATGTAGGCCGCGACGCAGGCGGGCTTCGCCATGGGCGGGGCGTGGAGCGCCTTGCGGAATGCCTGCGCCACGTCGCGCATGTCCACGTAGCACCAGAAGCCGCCGGCGTGCCTGGCCGGGTCGAAGGGCTTCTCGAAGCGCCAGCGGTACTCGTCCGGTCCCCAGCACCAGCCGAGGCGCAGCGCGTAGCTCTCGATGCCGTGGCTGCGCGCGAAGGCCGCCAGGGTCTCCTCGTTCAGCAGCTTTGAGAGGCCGTACTCGTCCTCCACCCGGCTGGGGTGCGTCTCGTCGATCGGCACGTCGTCCGGCACGAAGCGCCCGCTGCGGGGGGCGCAGTGGCCGAGGGCGCAGTTGCTGGAGGCGAACACCATGCGCCGCACGCCGGCCGCGCGCATGGCCTCCAGCAGGTAGTAGGTGCCGAGGGTATTGTTGCGGAAGGTGTCCGGCCCGAGCCAGTTGTTGGCCCCGATGTGGCACACGGCGTCCACGCCCGCCACCGCGCGCCGGCAATCCTCTGGCACCGTCACGTCGCCGCGGATGAAGGGCGCCGCGGTGCGGGCGCCGCGCCCGGACTCTGCGGGGTGGCGGCGGGAGAGCAGCACCAACTCGTGGTCGCGCTGCAGGTCCTCGATCACGAACTTCGCGACGTAGCCGCTGGCCCCGGTGATCAGTACGTTCATGGGTTTCTCTTTACCACGAAGACACGAAGGCGATAGCCATCTTCGCGCGTCAACTACAGGCAGCCCTTCGCTGCCACCTCACTGTTTTCAGGGCGGGCGGACACGCGGGTACCGCCCCTACGTCGCGAAAAACGCGGGTGGCGGCAGGGTGGCCTCTAGGCGCGCGAGCAGCGCCTCGCCCACAGTGGTGCCAGCCTGCTCGAGGGCCAGCAGCAGCGCGCCGGCGGCTGGCTCCAAGCGTGCGCTCACCGGGCGCGCGCCTGGAGCTCCCTCGCGCACGCGGGCCACAAGCGCCTCGCGCAGCACCGGCGCCGGGTGGCGGAAGATGCCGCCGGCCAGCACCAGCGTGAAGTCCTGCCCGGCCAGGCCCACCTTGCGCGCCGCCACCAACGCGTAGTCGCCGAGCGCCGTGCCGTGCGCCAGCACGATCCGCCGCGCCGTGGGGTCGCCCTCCTCGGCGGTGTCCAGCAGCACCCGGGCGAGGCCATGCACGCCGGGTGGGCGCGCTCGGCCGCGTGCGGTCATGGCGTGGAGCACGGCCTCCACCGTCGTAAGCCCGAAGTACTGCAGCACGCGCCCGGTGAGCGCGGTGGGCGGGTCGATGCCCAACTCGGCGCGGTAGACGGCGCGCAGCGCCCGGGCGGCCAGTTCGCCGGCGGCCTGCGGCTCCTGCCAGAAACTCGTGTGCCAGATGCGCCCGTCGGCGCTGCGGGCGCCGATCGCCGCGCCAGTGCCACAGGCCACCACCACGCCCGTGCCGTCCGGCGAGCCGGCCCGCAGCGCGCCGATCGCATCGTTGTAGACGGCGACGGTGCGGCCAAGGCCGCGCGCGCGCAGCGCCCCTTCCAGCAGCGCGAAGTCCTCCGGCCAGTCTGCGCCGGCCATGCTGAACGCGCCGGCCGCCAGGTCGCTGGGGCGCAGGCTGGCCGCATCAAGCGCCTGGGCCACCGCGCGCTCCACCTCGGCCAGCGCGGCTCCTGGCGAGCCGGCGCCATAGATGTCGCCGCAGCCGGCACGGCCAGCGCCCAGCACCGTCCCATCGGCGCGGGCCACGAGCGCGATCGTTTTGGTGTTGCCGGCGTCCAAGCCGAGGAGGTAGGCCATACGCTTCCCCTGCGGGGAGGCCTGAGGGGGCTTCACCCTCCAACAAGATCACGACGAAACGTCTCGGGGGCCTGTACCCCCGAACCCCACCGTCAGGCAGGCTAGGGCCTATTCGCAAAGCGGGAGGTTTGGAGGGGCTGCTCCCTCAAGCCCCCGCCAACGCAGTTTGCGGATAGACCCTAGCGCAGCAGTCGCTCCGGCAGGTACTCCCTGAGCGCGGATGCCATCTCGTCGTAGATCGCCTCGGCCACGCGCAGCGAGAAGACCAGCGGGTGGCTCGCCAGCGCGCGGATGGCGTCTTTGCGCGTGCCGCTCCAGGCGGCCTCGGCGGCCAGCGCCTGGTACTCGCCGAGCATCTTGACCAACCCCACCACCTGGCGCGGCATGGGGCCCTGCACCAGCGGCGTGACACCGTGGCGGTCCACGTAGCCCGGCACCTCCACCACCAGGTCATCCGGGAAGTCGGCGATCGCGCCACGGTTGGGCACGTTCACCGGCCAGACCTCGCGCCGGTCGTTGTAGATCGCATCCATCACGTCGATCGCCAGTTCAAGCTCGTGGATGCCGCCGCGCGAACGCATGGGATCCAGCTCCGGCTCGTCCCGTGCGGCCTGCTCGCGGTAGTGCCGCCAGTAGTCCGGCGCCTGCGCCAGAATGTCCTGCGCGCGGGTGGTGGGCTTGGCTTTGAGCTCGGCGAGGATCTCCTCCTTAAAATAGTAGTACTGGAAGTAGTCGGCCGGGAGGGAGTCCATCGCGCAGGCGAGCTCGAGCATGCGCAGCGCGTGTTTACTTGCGCCGGGCTGCTCGCGCATGCGGGCCAGCGCATCGCGCAGCAGCGGCATAATGTCCTGGCCGTCATAGCTCTGGCGAACACTCCAGCAGCCGTGGTTGAGGCCGATCATCACCGCATCGACGCGGTCGGGATCGAGGCCGGCGGACCTGGCCAGCCCGCGCGGGAAGATGATCGGCCCCTCGCACAGCGAGACGGTGGGGATGGCGCTGTGATGCGTCACCGCCTCAGAGACGATATTGATCGGGTTAGTGTAGTTGAACAGGCGCGCCCGCGGGCAGACCGCCTCCATATCGGCCAGGATGCCCTGCATAGCGTGGATGGAGCGCAGCGCCATGAAGAACCCGCCCGGCCCCTGGGTCTCCTGGCCGATCACGCCGTGCCTGAGCGGGATCGACTCGTCGAGGTGGCGGGCCTCGAAGCCGCCGGGGCGGAAGCTGGTGAGGACCGCGTCGCAGTCCGCCAACCCGGCGCGCCGGTCGGTAGTGGCCGTCACCGTCAGGTCGACGCCACGGCTGCGCGCCATCTTCTCGGCGATCGTCTTGACGACGCCGAGTTTCTCCTGGTCGAAATCGATCAGCACCACCTCGGAGCCCTGGAAGTTCTGCCCCTGGTGGATGATCGAGGCCATCGTGCCGGGCGCGCGGGTGCTGCCGCCGCCGATGTATGCAAGCTTGATACGTGCCATATGATTATGTGGAGGGGGTGTGCCCCTCCAAACCTCCCGCTGCCCTGTCTAATCCGTCCGGCCGCTTGTGCGGTCGTGCACCAGGTGAGCCGGGCGGCTCTCACCCTCCGCAAAGAACTCCGGCGGCGTGAAGGTGCTCTCGATGTCCTGGGCGCGCCCGGTGCGGCCGGCCTCCATCGCCTTGAGCATGATCTCCAGCACGTGGAAGCCGTGCTCGGGGGTGATGATCGGGCGGGTGCCGGCCTGGATGCACTCCACCAGGTGACGCAGCCCGTCGGTCCAGGGCCAGTCCGGGTCGGTCTCGTCGTAGATCTGCCAGGCGCCAACGCTGTTCTGCCACAGCTCGTAGCCGTCGGGGTCCCAGTCGTCGCCGAGCATCTGGATGGTGCCCTCGCTGCCGTAGACCTCGATCGCCGGCACGCGGTAGCGCTGGTAGGTGAAGCCGGTGGAGACCACCGAGAGCACGCCGCCAGCGTGCTCCATCAGCACGTGGGCCGAGTCCTCGGTCTCGATGCGGATCCGCTCGCCGTCCACCACCCGCTCGGGGCGCACCTGGGCGGTCATGGCGGTGACGCGGCGGGCCGGGCCGAGCAGGCCGGTGAGGCTGGTGACGTTATAGACGCCGAGGTCGAACAGCGGGCCGCCGCCCTGGCGGTAGAACCACTGGCCCCAGGAGGGGCCGTTCCAGCCGTAGAAGGCACGTGCCTGCAGCACCTGGCCGATATCGCCGCGGTGGATGCGCCGCCACATGGTCTGGTAGGTGGGGCTGAGCAGCACGTGCGGCGCGGGGTGCAGGATGGCCTCGCTTCTCTGCGCCAGCGCGAGCAACTCGGCGCCTTCCTCGAGCGTCGGCGCCATCGGCTTCTCCACCAGGCAGTGCTTGCCGGCCTGGAGCGCGGCCTTCGCGATCTGGCCGTGGGCCTGCATGGCGGTGAGCACCAGCACCAGGTCCACGTCGTCGGCCTCCACCACGGCGCGGTAGTCGGTGCTGAACGGGATCTCGCCGAAGCGCTCACGCACCGTCCCCTCGCGATCGGCCACCACGTCACACGCGCGGGTGACCTGCACGTTCATGCCACGCGCCTGCATGCGCCGGATCTGGTTTGTGTAGGGGCCGCGCATCACGCTGCCGCAGCCAACTATTCCGATTCTGACGCCGTCTGTGGACATTCGAAGTTCTCCTGCTATTCGATGTTGTTACAGCCATCTGAATACCGTGGGGAGGGCCTTGCCCTCCCCTGACACCCCACCTGCTCCGGATAGGCACTTAGTGTGAAGCGGAGGGTAGGGGGCCGCAGGCTCCACAACGAACCCTCGAGGGATCGTTGGAGGGGTTGCCCTGCAAACCTCCCCACAGGGGTGCGGGGGCCGCGTCACCGCGGAACTCCTGTCGCTTTGCATGCTGCATTCAGGCTCCCTTAAGTCCAGTAAGCGTCACACCCTCGATGAAGTAGCGCTGCGCCAGGAAGAACAGCGCCACGATCGGGGCGATCACCGCCATGGTAGCCGCCATCATGAGCTGCCACTCCACTGAGCCGCCGAAGCGGCCGCGGAAGGTATAGAGGCCGAGTACCAGCGGCGCCTCCGTCACCTCGTCGAGGTAGATCAGCGGCCCCATGAAGTCATTCCAGGTGTAGAGGAAGTGGAACAGCGCCACCACGATCAGCGCTGGCCGCACCAGCGGCGCCATCACCCGCCAGAGGATGGTGAAGTCCCCCGCACCGTCCACCCGCGCCGCGTCGGTGAGGTCGAGCGGGATGGTCAGCATGAACTGGCGCAGCAGGAAGATGTTGAACGCCCCGCCGAACCACATCGGCACGATCAGCGGCGCGTAGCTGCCCACCCAGCCGAAGATGCGGAACAGCACGTAGGTGGGGATGAGGGTGACGATCCCGGGCAGCATCATGGTGGCCAGCGTGATGCCGAACAGCACCTCGCGGCCGCGGAAGGTCATGCGGGCGAAGGCGTAGGCCACCACCGCAGAGGAGACCACCATGCCGAGGGTGGAGGCCACGGCGTAGAGCACCGTGTTGGCCAGCAGGCGCAGGTAGGGGAAGCCGGGCGTGGTGAGCGCCTGCGGGTAGTTGCTCCACATCACCGGGTCTGGCACCCACACCAGCGGGTCGGTGAACACCTGGCTCTTCTGCTTGAGCGAGGTGATCACCAGCCACAGGAACGGCACCGCGAACAGCGCCGCGATGGCGATCAGCAGCGCGTGTGAGAGGACGCGCCGCACGATCGTGCGCGGGCGCCGGAGGGTGCGTGGCTCCGCCGGTGCGGCCACGCGCTCAGCTATCGGGTGGTTCATAGGCTTCCCCTTAGGAGAGGGCCAGGGAGGGCGTAGCGCTGAAACCCTCCCCTAGCGCTGCGCCCCGGCCTCGTAGTGTACCCAATAGTCGGACGAGCGCACCACTAGCAGCGTCAACAGCACCAGTACCACGAACAGCGCCAGCGCCATGGCCGAGGCATAGCCCATCTCGAACGAGCGGAAGGCGTTGCGGTACAGCAGCAGCATGTACATCAGCAGCGAGTTGAGCGGCCCGCCGGCCCCGGAGCCGGTGGTCACCACCAGCACCTGGCCGAACACCTGGAACGAGCCGATGATGCCCATGATCAGGTTGAAGAAGATCGTCGGTGTGAGCAGCGGCAGCGTCACATAGCGCAACTGCTGCCAGCCGTTCGCGCCGTCGATCTTCGCCGCGTCCAGCAGGCTCTGCGGCACGTCCTTGATGCCAGCCAGGAAGATCAGCATCGCGCCGCCGGTGCCAGTCCACAGCGACATCAGGATGACCGAAGGCTTGGACCACTCGGCGCTGCGCAGCCAGGCTAGCCGCGGCAACCCCACCGCCTCCAGGCCGGCGTTGAGCAGGCCGGACTGCGGGTTGAGCAGCACGATCCAGAGCATCGTGCTGGCCACCACCGGCACCAGGCTTGGCAGGTAGAACACCGTGCGGTACACGGCCATGCCGCGCAGGTTCTGGCTGAGCAGCAGCGCTAGGCCGAGCGCCACCAGCAGGCTGAGCGGCACCGAGATCAGCGCGTAGTAGGTGGTGTTCCACACCGCCGTCCAGAACAGCGGGTCCTCGAACAACATGCGCTGGAAGTTCGCCAGCCCCACCCACTCCGGCGGCTCGACGATGTTGTACTTCGTCATGGCGAAGTAGAACGACGCCAGCATGGGGTAGGCGGTGAACACCAGCAGCGAGACGATCCACGGCGACACAAACAGGTACGCCCGCAGGTCGTTTCGGAGTTGCTTACTGATCCTTGGGCGCGCTCGCGCGCGCTCAGTTGCGGTTGCACTCGCCATCGCTTCGCTCCCCTCCAGTGGGGGTGTGGGGCCTGCGGCCCGTGCGAAGAAAGAGATAGATCCTGTGGAGGGGCTTTTGCCCCTCCACACCTCCCCCGGCGGGGGTGTGGGGGCCTGCGGCCCGTGCGAAGAAAGAGATAGATCCTGTGGAGGGGCTTTTGCCCCTCCACGTTTCTCCGCCGAGGATCATCCTTTCAGTGTCTCGTTCAGCTTGTCCTGGCAGAGCTTCTGCGCCTCGGCCAGCGCGTCTCGGGGCGAGGCCACCTTGTTGAGCACCTGGTCCACCGCGGCGCTGATCGTCTCGTTGGCGAAGCTCTCCACCGGCGAGGTCCACATCTCCACCGCGTCGTTCAGGTAGTCGGCGAAGAACTGGTTGACATTCTCCGCGCGCTCCCGGCTGGTGGCGTTCACCAACTTGGTGGTGAGCACAGTAGGTGGGAAGTTCTTCCAGGACGGGGTGTCCATGATGTACTCATACCAGATCTGCCAGCCGGTGGTGGCCACAAACTCGATGAACTTGAAGGCCGCCTCGGGCTGCTTGGTGCCCTTCGGGATGACCCACCAGTTCGGCCAGAAGGCGGTGGCGGTCTTGGTGCCGCTCGGCCCCACCGGGAACTTGGCCACCTCCCACTCGAAGGGGATCTCGGCGTCGGTGGAGGACCAACTCCCTTCGGCCGCCATGGCGGCCTTGCCCAGGTTGAAGGCGGTGTCCGGGTAGGTGCCGGCCCAGTTCCCAGCCGCGTTCAGCTTCTCCAGGTCGCCGCCGTACTGCTCGTCCAGCCAGCGCACCCAGTAGTCCAGCCATTCCACGTTCTGGTCGCTGTCCAGCTTGTAGGTCATACTGGCGGTGTCGAAGAGTTGGCCGCCGTTCAGAGCACTCCAGGCCGGGTAGAGCCACTGGTTGCCCACGAAGGGCACGAAGCCGGCCTGTTTGACCTCGCCGTTCTCCATGACGATGAACTGCTTGTCCAGTGCCTTCAGTTCGTCCCAGGTCTTGGGGAAGGCGCCACGGTCGGTGGAGATGCCCTTCTCCTTGAACATGGCGACATTCATATAGATCGCGCCGGCGCCGGCGGAGGAGGCCAGGCCGTAGGTCTTGCCCTGCCACTGGGTGGACTTGAGGACGTTGGGGTAGAAGGCGTCCGGTGTGGCGGTCTTGGCGCCCTTCATGAACTCGTCGATCTCGATCAGCGAGCCGCGGGCCGCGAACTCCACTGGCGGCTCGTAGAGGGTGGCCACGTCCGGCGGGTTGCCGCCGGCGATACGCGCCAGCATGGCCTCGATGTAGCCCTCGCCATTGCCGGGGTTCTGGTAGCTGACCTTGATACCGGGGTTCTCCTCCTCGAACTTGCCGACCATCAGGGGGATGACCTCCTGGGTGGTGGGGGTGGTGTAGCGGTTGAACCATTCGATCGTGACCTCTCCGCCG
>DATMBA010000660.1:0-10266 GCA_035559635.1 Roseiflexaceae bacterium | reverse complement strand
GACGAAGCCCTCCCCTAGCCCCTCCCCCTTTAGAAATCAATGCAGCGCACTATAAAACGGACAGCTGTCCGCTCAAGCCGAGTATACCGGACGATTGTCCGCTTGTCAAGCGGCTGCAACGTGCCGGGGGCGACGAGCCGTGCGGGCGCTGACCACGCCCGGCGACTGATGAGCGTACCCTCTGAAATGGGGCCGTGGCGCCATCCCACGCGCGGCCGGGCCCAGCGGGCACTCCGAGGCCGGCTGAGGTGCAGGCCGCGCAGGCAGCCTTCGGAATGGCTAGCCCGCCCGTTCACGGGCCGGGCGTGGTGCCGCGCCGTGCGGCTCAGCCCGGTCAAGGTGAACATCTGGGGCGCCTGATACTGTCCTTGAGCTGTGGCGTCCGGCTCAGGCAGGAGGAGCGGACAGATAGGCGGACAGCGTCGCCTTCGCGCCGCGCGCGTCCAGTGCGCGCAGGGCGGCGGCCAACTTGGCGACGAACCCCTCGTCGCGGCCGAGATCCCCGAAGACGCCGCGCAGATTCAGCAGCGGGCGCGGGTCGTCCATGCCCTCGGCGGCACGCGCGCGCAGCTCGCCGGCCAGGCGGTCCGCGATGTCGATCGCCTGGCCCGCCTCGTCCACGCCGCGCAGGTAGCGGATCCAGCCGGCGACGGCCAGCGTGAGCAGCCGGTGCGGGCGCCCCTGCTCCAGCGCTTCGGCCAGCGACGGCAGGAGGAACTTCGGCATCCGGTCGGAGCCGTCGGTGCAGATGCGCGCCACCTGGTCGCGGATCTTGGGGTTAGCGAAGCGCGCGAGCAGGGTCCGCTGGTAGCCGGCCAGGTCGATCCCGGGCACCGGCGGCAGCAGCGGCGCCACCTCCTCGGCCATCAGGCGCGCGATGAACGCCTGGAAGTCACGGTCCGCCATCACGTCGTGGATGTAGCGGTAGCCGGCAAGATAGCCCAGGTAGCCCATCGCCTGGTGGCTGGCGTTCAGCAGGCGCAGCTTCATCGTCTCGTAGGGGTGGACATCCGGCACGATCTGCACGCCCACCTCCTCCAGCGGCGGCCGCCCGTTGCAGAAGGCGTCCTCGATCACCCACTGTCTGAACGGCTCGCACATCACCGGCCAGGCATCCGCGATGCCGAAGGTCTCGGCCACAAGTGTGCGGTCGGCGTCGGTGGTCTGCGGCGTGATGCGGTCCACCATGCCGTTCGGGAAGGACACATTGGCCTCGATCCAGTTGGCCAGGCGGTCGTCGCGCAGGCGCGCGAAGGAGGTGACAGCGATGCGCGCGATCGTGCCGTTGCCCTGCAGGTTGTCGCACGAGAGCACGGTGAACGGCGGTGTGCCGGCCCGGCGGCGGCGGTCGAGCGCCGCACAGAGATAGCCGAACACGCTGCCGGGCGTGTCGGGGTGGCGCACATCCTCCTGGATGACCGGATGATCGGCGTCGAAGCGGCCGGTGAGACTATCGACGTTGTAGCCGCCCTCGGTGATCGTGAGGCTGACGATGCGCGTCGCCGGGTCCGCGAGCAGGTCCAGCGCTCGCGCCCGGTCGTCGGGCGCGAACAGATAGCCGGTCATGGAGCCGATCACGCGGGCGGTGTCGCCCGTGGCGTCGCGTGTGACCACAGTGTAGAGGCAGTCCTGCGGGATGAGAGCCTCCGCCATGCGCCTGTCGGCGGGGAGAATCCCGACACCGCGCTCACCCCAGTCGAGCGTGATACCGCGGGTAGCAAGGTCGTCCAGGTAGACGGCCTGATGCGCCCGGTGGAAGCCGCCGACGCCGATGTGGACGATCGCCTGAGCCAGGCGGCTGCGGTCATAGGTGGGTATAGCGGCCCGCCCGGCGAACGCCGGCAGGGCGGCCTGCGTCAGCTTGCGCGGTTCATCGCTTCCCATGGTCCACCTCCTCCACATCGCACCTTCCGCTGGCGGCGGCACGCGGTTCGCACACGGCCCGTTCGCATCATACCACGCCCCGGCCCTCAGCCTCCGCGCCGGCCACGCGAATCGGCGGGCTGCGCCCGCAGAGGTAGTGTACCGTTGGACTACTCATAGCGCAGGGCCTCGATCGGGTCCAGGCGCGCCGCACTCCGGGCCGGCGCGATGCCGAAGAACAGCCCGACCACCAGCGCGAATCCCATCGCCAGGGCCGCGGCGCCCACGCTCGGCACCGCGGTGATCAGCCCGCTCAGGTTCACCGCCAGCGCGATCCCCACCCCCAGCGCCAGCCCCAGCAGCGCCCCTAGCAGGCTGATGGTCAGCGCCTCGATCAGGAACTGCGTCAGGATGTCCCCCTCGCGCGCCCCAAGCGCCTTGCGCAGCCCGATCTCGCGCGTGCGCTCCCGCACCGACACCAGCATGATGTTCATGATCCCGATCCCCCCCACCACCAGCGAGATCGCCGCGATCGCCGCCAGGAACAGGGTCAGCGTCTGCGTGGTCTGCTGCACGCTCGCCAGGATGTCCTGCTGGTTGATCACACTGAAGTCGTCCGCGCTGCCGTCCGCCGGCAGGTCGTGCGCAGCCCGCAGCGCCGCGCGGATCTCCTCCAGCGCCGCCGCCACGCTCCCCTCGTCGCGCGCCTGTACCGCGATGCTCGAGAGCAACGCCGCGCCGCCCTGGAGCGCCCGCCCGCCGAACAGCTTGCGCTGCGCCGTGGAAAGCGGCACGAAGACGCCGTCGTCGGTCGAGCCGAAGCCGCCGCCGCCCTTGGCCGCCAGCACCCCCACCACCCTGAAGCGCTGGCCGCTGATGCGCAGCGATTGCCCGAGCGCGTCGCCCTCCGGGAACAGCGCGGTGGCGACGTTCGCGCCCAGCACCACCACACTGGCCACGCTGCGGACATTCTCGTCGGTGACGAACTCGCCCGCCTCAACCGTGACGTTGTGCACCGCCTGGTAGGCCGGCGTAGCGCCGGTGATGCGGGCGTTGAGGTTGTTGCTGCCGGCCACCAACTGGCCGAAGCCGTCGTACTCGGGCGAGACCAGGCTGGCGCTCGGCACGGTCTCCGGGTCCGCGAGCGCTGCGGCATCCTCGGCCGTGAGCGTCAGGCTGCTGCCGACCTGCCCGCGCACGCCGCCGGTGCTGCTGGCCCCGCCTCGCACGGTGAGCAGGTTGGCGCCGTTGGCGGTGATCGTCTGGGTGATCGCCTGTTGGGAGCCCTGGCCGATCGCCATCAGCGCCACCACGGCCGCCACGCCGATGATGATGCCCAGCGCGGTCAGCAACGTGCGCAGCGTGTTGGCCGCCAGGCTCCCTAGCGCGATCTGGAGCGTCTCGGCCAGGCTGATACCGCCGGCCGCAAGCTCGGCGAGGCGCGGGTCCGCGCGCTCCAGCTCAGCTGCGGCGCACGCGTCAGCGTCCTCACGCGCCACCGGGAGTGTCGTGCTCATGGGTCCCTCCATCGTGTGGAGAGCGGCGGCCGCGCTCGCAGGCGCAGCTTCCCGCCGCCCGGCCGCGCACCACCGCGGGCCTCGTCGCTGGCGAGCAGGCCGTCGCGCACACTCAGTACCCGCCGCGCGTGGGCGGCGATGTCGTGCTCGTGCGTCACCAGCACCACCGTGATCCCCTGCCGGTTCAGCTCCGCGAACAGCGCCATGATCTCCACCCCCGAGCGCGTGTCGAGGTTGCCGGTCGGCTCATCGGCCAGCAGCAGCGCCGGGCGGGTGATCAGCGCGCGGGCGATCGCCACCCGCTGCTGCTGGCCGCCGGAGAGCTCGCGCGGCCGGTGGTGGAGCCGGTCGCCCAGGCCCACCAGCTCGAGCATCGCCTGGGCGCGCGCCCGCCGCTCGTCAGCCGGTACTCCGCCCAGGTAGACAAGCGGCAGCGCCACGTTCTCCAGCGCGGTCTGGCGCGGCAGCAGGTTGAACTGCTGGAAGACGAAGCCGATCATGCGGTTGCGCACCGCGGCCAGCAGGTCGCGGTCGAGCTGGTCCACCGGCAGCCCGTCGAGCAGGTACTGGCCGGCGGTCGGGGTGTCGAGGCAGCCGAGCAGGTTCATCAGGGTGGACTTGCCCGAGCCGGAGGGGCCCATGATGGCCACGAATTCGCCGCGGGCGATGTCAAAGCTGACGCCGCGCAGCGCGGGCACCTCGATCTCGCCCATGTGATAGGTCTTGCGCAGGTCGCGCACCTGGATGATTGCATCCATTCATTTTCCTTTTCCGCTGTGGCAAGGCGAAGCCCTACCACAGCGGAGAAATAGAGGGCTGATGCGGGGACCTTAGGCCCCCGCGCCCCTAGCCGGGAGGCTGTTCAAACAGGCTCTCAGAGCTTCCGTGATCCTATCGCCCAGGGGGCGGGCCACCGGGCACACCGAAGCCGAAGCCACTGGAGCCGGTGCGATTGGCGCTCTGCGCGCCGCCCGTGGTGGTGCCTGGCACCTGGAGCACGTCGCCGGCCTTGAGGCACAGCGCGCCGGCGTCCACACAGCCAGCGATCACCGTCTGCCCGTCGCTCGTCACACCTGTGCGGACCTGCAGCCTGGTGGGCTGCCCCGGCCCACGCAGCACAGTCACCGTCGCCACCCCGTCCACCGTCTGGACCGCGCGGCTCGGCACCAGCAGCGCGTCGCGCACCTCCTGCACTTGGATGTCAGCCGAGGCGCTCATGCCCACCTTCACCGGGACCGCGCCCGCGTCGAATGCGACCGTCACCGGGTAGGTGACGACGTTCTGCGCCACGGTCGCTGCCGGCGCGACGGTCGCCACCGTGCCGGTGAGGGTCACGTCCGGCAGCGCGTCGAAGGTCAGCGTGACCGGCTGGCCCACCGCCACCTGCGCCGCGTCGCTCTCGCTCAGGCTGACGGCGACGTGCAGCGGCTCGCAGTCGAGGATCGTCACGGCAGCGACGCCAGCGCTGACGATGCTGCCGGGTGTCACACTCACGGCCGCCACCACGCCGTCGAAGGGCGCCGTCAGCGTCGCCTCGGCCAGGGCCTGCTCGGCGGCGGCCACGGCCACCTGGGCCTGGATGACACTGGCCTCGGCCGCGGCCAACTCGGCCTCGGTGCCTGGCGCGGTCAGTTGCTCCAGATTGGCCTGGGCCTGCGTCACGGCCGCCTCAGCCTGCGCCAACTCGGCCGCCGTCGCACCCTGGCGCAGCTGCTCCAAATTGGCCTGGGCCTGCGTCACGGCCGCCTCAGCCTGCGCCAGCGCCGCGGGGCTGGGGTTGC
Organism: Roseiflexaceae bacterium; assembly: GCA_035559635.1. Lineage (GTDB taxonomy): Bacteria > Chloroflexota > Chloroflexia > Chloroflexales > Roseiflexaceae > CALJIC01. Next base: position 5,105 of record DATMBA010000660.1, on the reverse strand, counting down.
GGAGCGCGTCGAGGGCGGCCTGCGCCTCGGCCACGGCCGCCTCGGCCTGGGCGATCTGCGTCACCTCGCTCTGGCGCGCGGCGTCGTAGGCCACCTGGGCCTGGGTCACAGCGTTCTCGGCGCTCTTGAGGGCCGCCTCGGCGCGCGCGAAGGTGTCATAGTACTGCTGGCGCTGAGTCTCGTTCAGCTTGTTCTTGACCGTCCGGCCGCTGGCGTCGGTGGTCTCGGGGTTGGTCGGGTCCTGGCCGGTCTGCTGCACGAACTGCCAGTTGCCCCTGGCGGTGGCGTAGGCCACCTGGGCCTGGGTCAGGCTGTTGACCGCGTTCTGGAGCGACAGCTCGGCGTTGGTCTTCTGCTGCGAGGCGCTGTCACGGGTGCTCTGGAGCGCAAGTTGGGCCTGGGCGACCTTCCGCTCGGCGGCGGCGATGTCGGCCGGGGTGGGGTTCGTGAGCGCCGCGAGTTGGGCCTGGGCGGCGGCCAGCTGGGCTTGGGCGCTGCGGAGGTCGGTGGCAGTGGCGCCGCCGCTCCTGGTCTCTTCGAGCTGAGCCTGGGCGGCGGCCAGCTGGGCCTGGGCGCTGGCGAGATCCTGCTCGCTCGCGCCACCGCCGCGCACCTGGGCCAGCTGGGCCTCGGCGGCCTTCAGGTTGGCCTGGGCCTGCTGGAGCTGGAGCTGAAGGTCGCCGGGATCGAGGGCCGCCAACACCTGGCCGGCGGTGACCTGGTCACCGACCTGCACGTGCACGGCGGCGACGGCGCCGGCCTGCCGGAAGGGCAGCTCGACGGTACGGGCGGCAGCCACCGTGCCGCTGCCGCTGACGGTGACAGTGAGCGTGCCCTGGGTGACGCGGGCGCTGGTGGTGGCGGGGGCGGCCGTGGAGCTGCGCTGGAGCCGCCAGGCGACGAGCCCACCGATGAGAATCAGGATGAGCGGCAGCAGCAGCCAGCGGCGGCGGGCGGGCCGCGCGGCGCCCCCACGACGGCGGGCGCCGGGGAGCGGGAGCGATATCCGCATAGAGTGAGCCTCCTCATGTCGGCCGCGCCATCCGGACACCGGGCGCGGCAGGTGATGGAGGCATCGTAGCGGACGCCTGTTCAGAAATTGTTAAGAAGCCGTGGGGAGAGTGTGTAGCTTTTCCGGCCGATCCACACACGCTCCCCCCGCGCCTCTCATGGGGCGCTCGCAAGGCGCCTATGCTGCGCAGCGTCCACGTCGCAACGACGCGCTATCTGCGGACGCCGATCGTGAGCAGGTAGTCACGCGGCATCGCCACCCCGAGTTCCGTTGCGAAGCGCTCGTGGTAGGCGATGAGGTCGCCTTTCAGACCCTCCCGCCGCTCCGGGTCGAGGCTGGCCGCCAGCACTTTGGTCGGGCCATACCCGGTGACAAGCAACTCCCACACCGCCGCGCCATCGGGCGCGCGCAGCACCGTCGTGCCCGTCTCAAAGCGCAGGTCAAAGGCCGGGCCGAGGAGCTGGCGCAGGCGCTCCCGGCTCCCCCACGCGAACGGCGATGGCGGTGGCGGCGACGGCGGCTCCGGCAGATACGGCTTCATGACGGTGAACACCCCGGCAACTGTCCCATCGGCCGGCCAGGTCACCAGGCCGATGCGCCCGCCCGGCCGGCACACGCGAGCAAGCTCAGCCGCCGCGGCCTCGGGGTCACGGACGAACATGACCCCATAGGTCGAGATGATCGCATCGAAGCTGTGGTCCTCGAACGGCAGCAGCTCCGCGTCCGCCACGCGGAAGTCGATCTCCAGCCCAGACTCCGCGGCCAGGGCCTTGGCGGCGTCGATCAGGTCCGCCCCGAAGTCGATGCCGACGACGGTGGCGCCGCGGGCGGCCACCCGCCGCGCGCCCCACCCCGTGCCAGTCGCCACATCGAGCACGCGCTGGCCCGGTTGCGGATCGAGCCGCAGGATGCAGTGCTCGATGCTGTCCGCGATCGTGGCGCTGATCCGGTCGTAGGCCGCCCCGCCCGCGTTCCACGTCGCCGCAGCCCTGAGATTGTGCGGTCTGATGGCGTGTGTGCTCATCGTCTGCTCCCTTCGTGCCTGCTCCATCGGTGTGGGGCCAGGCCCCATACCCCAACCGGAGGAGGATGCGGAGGGCTTCGCCCTCCACGCCTCCCTGATCTCGTATACCACACGCAGGTCGCTCACAGAGGGCGTTTTGCGCTACCATCAGCGCTACGAAAAGTGCTATAGTACCAAGCAGCGACACTGTGTCTAGGGCGTATCCGCCAAGCGGGAGGTTTGGCGGGGCGCAGCCCATCCAAAAGAACCGTTGAGAAGATGTTTTGGGGGGCTGCGCCCCCAAGCCCCGCAAACGCAGGTTGCAGATACGCCCTAGCGTCTGATCCCCGCGGACGCCCTGGGATACCGGCCCGAGGGATGGCGCCGTGGACGAGGAACTTACATTCGGGCAGTGGCTGCGGCGCAGCCGCAAGGCCAGAGACCTGACGCAGATCCAGCTGGCCAGGCACGTCGGCTGCGCGCTCGGCACCGTTCGGAAGCTCGAGGCCGACGAGCTGCGCCCGTCCAGAGAGCTGGCCTTGCGCCTAGCCATGCACTTCGGCGTGCCGGAGGCAGAGCGCGCGGCGTTTGTGGCCTATGCGCGCGGGCAGGCCGACGCGCCGTCCCCGCCCACGCGCACGCACGCGGCTGGCGCCGTCACCGCGACGGCATCCCGGGTGCGCGCCTCCAGCCTGCCGGCGCCGCTAACACCGCTGATCGGGCGCGCCCACGCGGTGGAGACGGTGTGCGCGCTGCTACGTCGCGCTGATCTGCGCCTGCTGACTCTCACCGGCGCAGGCGGGGCCGGGAAGACCCGTGTTGCCCTCCAGGTGGCGACGGAGGTGCGCGATCAGTTCGCCGACGGGGTCGCGTTCGTCGCACTGGAATCACTGCGCGATCCGGCGCGACTCGTCGCCACCATCGCCCAGGCGCTCGGCGTCAAGGAGGCGGGCAGCCAACCGCTCATCGAGCATCTGCAGGAATACCTGCGCCAGCGGCACATGTTGCTGGTGCTCGACAATTTCGAGCACGTGGCCGCCGCCGCGCCCGCGCTCGCCAGCCTGCTGGCGGAGGCGCCGCGGCTGAAGGCGCTGGTCACCAGCCGGGCTGTGCTGCACCTCTCGGGCGAGCACACGTTTGCGGTCCCACCACTGGCCCTGCCTGACGCGATCGCGCTCTTCCACATGCGCGCGCAGGCGGCCAGGGCAGACTTCCAGCCCTCGGCTGGGGACGCGGCGGCGATCGCGGCGATCTGCGCGTGCGTGGAGGGCCTCCCGCTGGCGATCGAGCTGGCGGCGGCCCGGGTCAAGCTGTTTCCGCCGCAGGCACTGCTGGCGCGCCTGGAGCAGCGGCTGACATTCTTGGTCGGCGGCGCGCGTGACCTCCCCGCGCGCCAGCAGACCATCCGCAACACGATTGACTGGAGTTACCAACTGCTCGACGAGTCTGAGAAGACCCTGTTCCGGCAGCTGAGCGTGTTCGTCGGCGGCTGCACCCTGGAGGCAGCCGAGGCCGTCTGCGGCGCGAACGACGACCACCCGATCGATGTCGTGCGCGCGATGGTGGCGTTGATGGACCAGAGTCTGGTACGCCGGGAGGACGGAGCTGGCGGCGAGCCACGCTTCATCATGCTCGAGACGGTCCGCGAGTACGCGTGGGAGCGGCTGGCGGAGCGCGGCGAGGAGAAGGCGCTGCGCCAGCGACACGCTGCCTGCTACCTCTCGCTGGTGGAGCGGATGGACCCCCATGACCGGCGTGGGGCTTTGGGGGCGTGGCGCGGCTGGTTGGGGGCCGAGTACGGCAATCTGCGCGCCGCGCTGCAGCAGGCGATCGAGCAGGAGGATGCCACCATGGCGTTGCGGCTCGGCCTGGCGCTGAGCGACTTCTGGTGGGCGCACGGCGCGCAGAGCGAGGCGCGCGCGTGCTTCGACGCGCTCCTGCGGCTCTCCGCTGTGCGTCCGCACACGCCCGAAGCGGCCCACGCGTGGGCCACCCTGCGAGCACAGGTGCTCGGAGGCGCAGCGCTGATGGCATTCAGGCGGGGCGACTTCACGCAGGTTGCACAGTACACCAGGGAGCGCCTGGCGCTGGAGGAGGAGCTGGAGAACCCTGTGGGGATCGCCATCACACGCGCCACCATGGGCTGTCAGGCGCTGTGGCAAGGCGATGACGCGCGGGCGGCGGACCTGCTCGCCGAGGGCGTGGCGCTGGCGCGGGCGGTAGCGCTGACCGCAGAGCTCCCCTGGATGCTCATCAACTTGGGAGAGGTGGCGTGGCACGCGGGCGACTATGCGCGGGCAGCGGCCCTGCTGGCGGAAAGCCTGGCGCTCGCCCGCGAGTCGGGAAACCAGACGTTCATCGCCTGGTCGCTCCGCCAGCTGGGAACGGTGGCGTGTTTGCGGGGTGAACTCGCCCAGGCGACGGATCTGCTCGCCGACGGTCTGACCCGCTACCGGGATACCGATGATCTCTGGGGGATCGTGGAATGCCTCGAAATAGATGCATGGGTGGCCGGCGCTCAGTGGGATCAGATGCCCCACCAGACTACGCCGGACACGCATGCCACCCTCGTCCGTGCAGCCCGGCTGCTGGGGGCAGCGGCGGCGCTCCGGGCCACGACCGGCTTTCCGCCGATCGCAGGGTGTCAGGCGCTGCACGAGCGCAACGCCGCCGCCGTTCGCGCCGCTATGGGCGAGGCGGCCTTCGCGGCGGCGTGGGCCGAGGGGCGCGCGATGACGGTGGAGCAGGCGGTGACCGCTGCCCTGGCCTCGTGAGCGGGCCGGCTAGGGCGTATCCGCAACGCGGGAGGTTTGGCGAGGCGCAGCCCATCCAAAAGAACCGTTGAGCAGATGTTTTTGGGGACGCAGCCCCCACGCCCCCGCAAACGCCGGTTGCGGATAGACCCTAGCACGGCACAACCCTGACAACGCGTATCATCGTGGCGTCAGCGCCAGCCTCGGTCCTGATCCCCGACGGCTGGAGCGGCGCCGCCGATAGAGCAGTGGAGATATGGTATGAGCACTGATACACCATCCATATCACAGGCCGCAGACGCGCCGCCGCGCCGTCGCCGGGTCATGCGGCGCGTGA
>DATMBA010000659.1:0-14015 GCA_035559635.1 Roseiflexaceae bacterium | reverse complement strand
CGCCGTTCGGTTCAAGGCCCGTGCCAGCGGGTCAGCGGGCGCGCCGTTTGATCTCCTCGGTGAGCAGCGGCACGATCTCGTTGGCGTCGCCGACGATCCCATAGGTGGCCACACGGAAGATCGGCGCCTCGGGGTCCTTGTTGATCGCCACGATCGTGCGCGAGGTGCGCATGCCGGCCAGGTGCTGGATGGCGCCCGAGATGCCGACCGCCATATACAGCTTGGGGCTGACCGTCTTGCCCGTCTGGCCGACCTGATGCTCGTAGGGCACCCAGCCGGCGTCCACCACCGCGCGCGAGGCGCCATAGGCCCCACCCACTGCCTCGGCGAGCGGCGGGATGAGCTTGAAGTAGTTCTCCGGGCTGCCGAGGCCGCGCCCGCCCGAGACGATCACGGCCGCATCGGCCAGGTTGACGGCGCCCTGCTTGGGGGCCACACCCAGCACCTTCTGGCGCACCTCCAGCGCCGGCATGGCCTCGGCCACGACCTCGCCGGAGCGGCCGGGCTGCTCCTGGGCCTCGGGGAAGCTCTGCTTGCGCACCGCGACGATCGCCGGGCGCGCCTGGCTGAAGACCAGCGTGTTGATGACGTTGCCACCGTGGGAGGGGCGCGTGGCGCTGATCGTCCCGCCATCCACCGTGACGCTGTTGGCGTCCGCCGCGTAGCCCACGCCAAGCTCGGCGGCCAGCGCGGCGCCGAAGTCCCGCATCTGGAAGCTGCCGCTGGTGAGGATAAGCGCCGGCTGGTGCTTGCGCGCCAGGGCCGCCACCGTGCCCACGTAGGCGTCTGAGGTGTACTGGGCCAGCGCCACGTCGTCCACGACATAGGCCTTATCCGCGCCGTAGGCGAAGGCGCGCTGGGCGAGGGCAGACACGCCGCTGCCGAGGGCGAGCGCACACAGCGGGCCGCCGGCGGCGGCGGCCAGCTCGCGGCCCTTGCCGAGCAACTCGCGCGTGCTGGGCGCCAGGCCCTCCCCGGCGGGAGACTTCTCGATCAGAACCCAGATCTCGTTGGACATGCCTGGTCTCCTATCGAACCCTGAACGCTGAACGGTGAACGGCTGAACGTTGAACGGCTGAGCCAGATCACTGCGGGACGGATGCGATCAGGCCCCGGCTGCTTCATCACTTCAGCGTTCATCCCTCAGCGTTTAGATCACCTGGGCTTCCACCAGCTTATCCACCAGCTTGCGCACCTTCTCCGCGGCGCTCGCGCCCTCGATCAGCTCACCCCTGGGGCGTGGCGGTGGCGGCACGCGCGCGGCGATCGTGACACCCGGCGTGAGGGCCTCGGCGCCCAACCCCAAATCCGCGGCGGACCAGGTGGGCACCTCGGCCTTGGCCACCTTGCGGATACGCAGCAGTGAGGGGTAGCGCGGCTCGTTGACGCCCTTCACCACCGTCACCACCGCCGGCAGGCTGGACTCGACCGTCTCGATCACCTCCTCGAGGTGGCGCTCGGCGACGATCTTCGCGCCGCTCAGCTCGGCGACCTTGCCGACGTAGGTGAGCTGGGGCCAGCCGAGCAGGCGGGCGAGCGCCGGGCCGAAGGCGCCGGTCTCGTCGTCGGTCGAGTTCCGGCCGCAGAACACCAGGTCTACGTCGCCGAGCTTCTTGATGGCCGCGGCAGCCACCCTGGCGGCGCCGAGAGCGTCCAGCTTCGCGAACTGCGGGTCGTTCAGGAGGAGCGCGTCGGTGGCGCCCATCGCCAGGGCGCGCCGGATCTGGTCTTTCCACTCCTCGGGGCCGATCGAGAGCACGGTGACCTTGCCGCCGAGCTTCTCATTCCACTGCAGCGCCTCCTCGACGGCGTACTCGTCGAAGAGGTTCATGATCTGCTCGATGCCCGACGCATCGATGCTGAGGTCGGGATTGATCTTGACCGAGTTGTCGCGCGGGACCTGCTTCATGCAGACGACGATGTGCATAGCAACTCCTTGCTACCGTTGGAACAGCCAACTGCGATCGTACCGTCACAATCTTCATCCCCGGGAGATGAAATGCCCATAGCGCGGGAAGATCTGCTCACCTGGGCCGCGTATGACACAGTGCATTATAGCACAAGCCGTACACGATGCCGCTGGTCCCACGCCAGGCGAGGCGAAGCCTTCTCACATCCCATTCCACTGCCTGGCTCAGCGCCTCAAAGGTGGGAAAGTACCGGTTATGGGTTTGCGCCCGCTTCACATCGCGCCAGAGATGCTCTATCGGGTAGTCCACATGATCCTCAGCGCCCGCACCCGCTCAGCGATCTCAGCGCTCCTCCAGGGCCGGGCGCTGACGGAGCGCCTGCAGGCCGAGTGCCAGGGCGCACCCCACCAGCAGCGCGCCGCCGACGCTGCCGGCCATGAGGGCCCGCGCCAGCGCCGCGCCGGCGAAGCCCGCTAGAGCGCCAACCGCCAGGTCCACCGTGGTGAGCGGCTCGCGCGCCAGCAGCCAGTGGATCCCATACCCGAACGCGGTTGTCACCAGGATGACGATGATCGCCTCCATGCCCTCCTCCTTTCCGCCGCCCCGGCCCCGGCCTGCGAGCGAAAATGCTATACTGAGACGTGTATAGAAAGAACGTGCGTGCAGGGCATGTTTGTTCCCGGCATCGGCTGACACGATCCTTTCTCCTGGTGATGCGCGGATGATGGAGAGGACACAACCCGGCGCCGCTCCCACCCGTGCGCGGCCACGTCTCTCGCTGGTGCGATTTGCCTGGCGGCTCGTCCTGGCGTTCGTCAAGCTCACCCTGCTGCTCGCCGGCCTCGCGCTGCTTATGGCCCTCGGTGTCTACCACTACTACGGGCGCGACCTGCCGGACCCGCAGCAGATCGGGCGCTACCGGCCGGCCGAGACCTCGCGCATCTACGCGCGGGACGGGCGGACGCTGCTGCTCGAGCTGGTGGACCCGCGCGGCGGCCGGCGCACGGTGGTGCCCTTCGACAAGATCCCGCAGGCACTCAAGGACGCGACGGTGGCGGTGGAGGACGCCGACTTCTACCGCAACCCCGGCGTAGATGTGCGCGGCATCGTGCGGGCGCTGCTGCAGAACTACGAGGCTGGCGAGGTGGTGAGCGGCGGCTCGACGATCACCCAGCAGCTGGTGCGCAACGTGCTGCTGCCGCCCGAGGAGCGCACCCGCATCACCATCGAGCGTAAGCTGCGCGAGGCCATCCTGGCCTTCCGCGTCTCGCGCGAGTACAGCAAGGACCAGATCCTGGCGCTCTACCTGAACGAGGTGTACTACGGCAACCGGGCCTACGGTGTGGAGGCCGCCGCGCAGTCCTACTTCGGCAAGCACGTCTGGGAGCTGACACCCGCCGAGGCCACCCTGATCGCCGGGCTGCCGCAGTCCCCCACGCGCCTGAACCCGCTCACCAACCTGGAGGGGGCCAGGGAGCGCCAACGGGTGACGCTGGACCAGATGGTGCGCCACGGCTACCTCGCGCCGGGGCAGGCGGAGGCTATGCTGCACACCCCGCTGGCGTTCGTGCCGCAGGAGACGAGCGTGCTGGCGCCGCACTTCACCTTCTACGTGCGGCAGTTGCTGGAGGAGCGCTACGGCCCCGAGGTGCTCTACCGCGGCGGGCTGCGGATCGTAACCTCGATCGACCTGTACTGGCAGCGGGTGGCCGAGGACATCGTGCGCCAGCGTATCCGCGAAGGCGCACCCGAGGAGGGATATGGCCCACTGCGTGAGCGCAACGCCACCAACGCTGGCGCCGTGATGCTGGCGCCCAACGGCCAGATCCTGGCGATGGTGGGCAGCGTGGACTACCACGACGGGAGTATCGACGGGCAGGTGAACGTGACGCTCGCGCCGCGCCAGCCCGGCTCGGCGCTCAAGCCGGTGGTGTACGCCGCAGCCCTGCAGCGCGGTTGGACCCCGGCGACGGTGATCTGGGACACGCCGGTGTCCTACCCGGCGGGCGGCGGCCAGACCTACGCGCCGCGCAACTACGACGGGCAGTTCCACGGCCCGCAGCGGCTGCGCATGGCGCTGGCCAACTCGCTCAACATCCCGGCGGTGCGGACGCTGGAGTTCGTGGGGGTGGAGCCGTTCGTGGAGTTGGCACACCGCATGGGCATCACCACGCTGGACGATCCGGCGCGCTACGGGCTGCCGCTGGCGCTCGGCGCGGGCGAGGTGCGCCTGCTGGACCTGGCGAACGTCTACACCACCATCCGCAACGGCGGGCGCTTCCGCCAGCCGGTGGCGGTGCTGCGGGTGACGAATGCGCGCGGCGAGGTGCTGGAGCAGGCGGGCGATGACCCAGGGCACCAGGTACTGGGCGAGCACGGCGAGCAGATCGCCTACCTGCTGACCGACATCTTGAGTGATAACGTGGCGCGCGAGTATATGTTCGGGCCGGACAATGTGATGGAGTTGCCTGACGGCCGGCCGGCGGCGGTGAAGACCGGCACCAGCAACGAGTGGCGCGACTCGTGGGCGGTGGGGTTCACGCCGGACATCACGGTGGGGGTGTGGGTGGGCAACAGCGACAACGCGCCGATGCAGGAGGTGGCCGGCTCGAACGGCGCCGGCACGATCTGGCGGGCGATCATGACGGCCTACCACGCCGGGCGGCCCGTGCGGGCCTTCGAGCGGCCGCCCGGCATCAGCGAGGCGACGATCTGCGGGCTGACGGGCGGGCCGGCGGTGGAAGGCTGCCCGAACCCCATCCCCGAGCGCTTCCTGGCCGGCACCGAGCCGAAGCAGGGCGACATCACGCTGGCCAGGGTGCGCGTTGGCGGCGACGGCACCTGCTTGGCGGCCTCCTATACGCCGCCGGACCAGGTGCGCGAGGTGACGTTCGTGGTCTACCCGCCGGAGTTCCGCGAGTGGGCATGGGCGGCAGGCGCACCCCAGCCACCCACCACCTACTGCCCACCGCCCGCCCCCGGCCTGCCCGGGGCGCCGAATACGAGCGGCGCGGTGGCGCAGATCACATTGCCACAGGCGGGCGCGACGATCACCGCGACGCAGGTGCTGGTGCGCGGCACCTCGCGCGGGGCCTATGTGCTGGACTACGGCGCGGGGCGCGAGCCCACCGAGTGGCGCCCGATCGCGCAGGGCGGCGATGTGCTGGACGGCATCCTGGGGGTGTGGGAGGCGGCCCTCCCACACGGCGAATACACCCTGCGTCTGCGCGTCACCACGGTGGACGGCGTGCCGGTGGAGGTGCGCGCTATCGTGCGCGTAGGGCCGTAGCTGGTACACTCCCGATCGTCAGTCCTCAGTCCTCAGTCCTCCCTCCTTCCCAGCCGCCCGCGCTCATCCGGCGCCAGCCGTAGGGGAACGACTCGGCGGGTGCTGCCTGCGTCGGTTGGGTTTCAGGCGATGCGATCGACATGGCTCTTGCTCCTCTGAGCGGCCGGGGTTGGTGGCGTCAACGCCAAAGGCGCACGGGGGTGTGACGAACCGTCGTGCGGGCGTGGTCGGCGGCGCACGAACGTTCGCCCCACCTTTATGAAGGAAGTGCAATTGACAACCGAAGCCACCCCCCGTACCATGGGAATATCCAGCCTGAGGAGAGAGCGAAGCCATGCCTGTCACGGTCCTCTACAACGGCCCGATCTACACACTGGACCCGGCCCAGCCGCGCGCGCAGGCCATCGCCGTCCGCGACGGGCGGGTGGTGGCGGTGGGCAGCGAGGGCAAGGTCTATGGCGCGGTGGGCGGCCGCGGCGAGACGATCAACCTCCAGGGGCGCGCGGTGATCCCGGCCCTCACCGACGCGCACGTCCACCTGATCTGGCACGCGCTGGCGCGGCGCACGGTGCGCCTGGACGACGTGGCCGACTTCGACGAGGCGCTGCGGCGGATCGAGGCGGCGGCACGCGGCCTGCCCCCCGGCGCCTGGCTGCAAGGCGGCGGCTGGGACCATACGCGCTGGGGCGGGCGCTGGCCCACCGCCGAGGACCTGGACCGGGTGGCGCCCGACCGGCCGGCACTGCTCTCGCGCAAGGATGGCCACTCGGCCTGGGTCAACAGCCGCGCCCTTGAGATCGCGGGCATCGGCGACGACACGCCCGACCCGCCGGGGGGCGCGATCCGGCGCGAGAAGGGGCGCGCCACCGGCATCCTGCAGGAGACGGCGATCGACCTCGCCCGCCGCCACGTCCCAGATCCTTCCGAGGCGGAGCGGCTTGCGGCGGTGGAGGAGGCGATCGCCGAGGCGCACTCCTACGGCATGGCCGGCATGCACCTGCCCACCAGCATGCGCCCCGGTGACGGCGCGCTGCACCTGGCGGATCTGCAGACGCTGCGCGCGCGCGGGCGGCTGCGGCTGCGCTGCCTGGCCTACCTGGGGCTGGACGCGCTGGACCAGGCGCTCGCCCTGGGGGTGAAGAGCGGCCTGGGCGACGCCTGGCTGCGCATCGGCGGGGTGAAGCTGTTCGCCGACGGCTCGCTCGGCTCCGAGACGGCCGAGATGCTGGAGCACTACGAGGGCCGCCGCCACTTCGGCCTGCCGGTGATGCCGGTGGAGGAGCTGAACGACTGCGTGCGCAGGGCCATCCACGGCGGCCTGAGCGTCTGCGTCCACGCGATCGGCGACGCGGCCAACCGCAAGGTGCTCGACGCGATTGAAGCTGCGCTTCAGATTGAAGATTCCAGATTGAAGCTTGAAGATTCGGCAGCGGCTGGCAGAGCCCCAGCTTCAAGCTTCAAGCTTCAATCATCAATCATTCCCAACCGCATCGAGCACTGCCAGGTGCTGCACCCGCGCGACATCCCGCGCTTCGCGCGGCTGGGGGTGGTGGCCTCCATGCAGCCGATCCACTGCACCTCGGACATGGAGACCGCCGACCGGCTGTGGGGCGAGCGCTGCACCTACGCCTATGCCTGGCGTGCGCTGCGCGACGCCGGCGCGGTGCTGGCGTTCGGCAGCGACGCGCCGGTGGAGCCGCTCAATCCGTGGCTCGGCGTCCACGCCGCGGTGACGCGTCAGCGACCCGGGGGTGTCCCCGCAGGGGGCTGGCACCCCGAGCAGCGCCTGACCGTCGAGGAGGCGCTGCTCGGCTTCACCGCCGGCGCGGCCTGCGCGGCTGGCATGGAGCGCGAGCTAGGCGCGCTGGTGCCGGGCAAGCTCGCCGATCTGACGGTCCTCTCGGCCGATCCGTTCAAGCTGAGCCCCTCCGAGCTGCACACCGTGTGCGCGGAGCTGACGATGATCGAGGGGGATGTGGTGTGGGAGCGCAAGGGCTAGAACGCCAGTTCGAGATGGACGACCAGCTGCTGCGGGGCATCGCGGCGGCGCGTGGGGGCAGGCGCGCGGAGGCGCGCGCCATCCTGCTGCGGGTGGTCGAACGCGACGAGCGCAACGAGCAGGCATGGCTGTGGCTCTCCGGCGTGATGGACGACCCGGAGGAGGTGCGCACCTGCCTGGAGAACGTGCTGGAGCTGAACCCGCGCAACGAGCGCGCCCGCCAGGGGCTGGAGTGGCTGGTCGCACGGTATGGCCCGCCCCGGGCGACCGGCGACCGGCCAACGACCACCGACCAACGACCACCGACGCTGGCAGGCCCGCGCTCGGCCACTATCACGGAGCGCGCTGCCGCCCGCGCCCCACAGGCGGCGACCCCGGCCGTGCCCACCTCCCCGCCGGCGGCGCCACACGAAGCGCCCCGGGATCAAAGCTCACAACGCAGCATTCAAAACTCCGCCAACGCGGAGAACCCATGCCCCTACTGCGGCGCGCCGACGGCCGAGCGGCAGCGGTCGTGCACGCAGTGCCGGCGCAGCCTGCTGGTGCAGACGCCCCCGCCGGAGCGCCCCTCGCGCTGGCTTGGCGCGCTGGCGGGGACGGCGACGGCGGCCGGGATGACGCTGCTGCTGTGCGGGGTGACCTTCCTGGCGGCGGCGCTGCTCGCGTATCAGGCGGCGCGCTTCGGCGGGCCGGCCGGGCAGGAGCAGGTGGATGCCCCCTTCCCGCTGGGTATGGTGACCGCGGCGGCCGTGCTGCTGGCCCTTGGTGGCGGCGCGCTCAGCCTGGCCCGCGCGCTGCGGCAGCGGGCGCTGCCGGCCTATTATGCGCTGGTGGGGATCGTGCCGCTCGGGCTGGTGCTGGCCGGCTTCGCGCTGCTGCGCGCGCCCCACGCGGCGATGATCGCCGCCTCGCCGGTGGATGAGGCGACCGCCGGGGCGCTCAATGTGGCCCTGGGTGGGCTGCTCGGCCTGCTGGCGCTGCTGTTGCTGGCGGCAGGTGCCCTGGCCGCGCTGGCCTACCGCGACTTCTTCGGGCCGCTGGAGCGCTTCCACGCGGTGGTGCGCAAGGCCGATCCGACGACCCACTATAATAACGGGGTGGCCTACAAGAACCGCGGCATGTGGTACATGGCCACCCGCGAGTGGGAGGAGGCGGTGGCCCGCGCGCCGCGCGACATCAACTACCTGCGGGCGCTCGGGCTGGCCTACGCGCAGATCGGGCGCTACGAGCCGGCGCGCGAGATGCTGGACCGGGCGCTCGCGCTCGCGCCGAATCACGCGCAGCTCACCGAGGACCGGGCGCTCGTCGAGCGGCTGGCGGCGCGTTGAACAGGGAGGGTCAGGGAAGGCAAAGCCCTCCCTGAAACCCAACCTTTTCCTTTTCCCTTTTACCTTGCGCAGGTGCGAGCAGATGCCAGGGAATTCTTTCGGACAGGCCTTCCGGCTGACAACATGGGGCGAGTCGCATGGGCCGGCGGTGGGCTGCACGGTGGACGGCTGCCCGGCTGGGTTGGAGCTGGACGAAGCTGCGGTGCAGCGCGAGCTGGACCGGCGTCGGGTGGGGCAGAGCCGGGTGACATCGGCGCGCCAGGAGGCGGACCGGGTGCAGATCCTCTCGGGGGTGTTCGAGGGGCGCACCACCGGGACGCCGATCAGCATGCTGGTGTGGAACACCGACGCCAAATCCGGCCACTACGAGAGCATCAAGGACATGTACCGGCCGGGGCATGCCGACTACACGTGGGATGCGAAGTACGGCTTCCGCGACTGGCGCGGCGGCGGGCGGAGCAGCGCGCGCGAGACGATCGGGCGGGTGGCGGGCGGCGCGGTGGCGAAGCTGCTGCTGGCGCGCCACGGGATCCGCGTCGTGGCCTGGACGTCGCAGCTCGGCGACCTGCGGGCTGAGGTGGTGGACGAGGCGGAGATCGAGCGCAACGTGATGCGCTGCCCGGACGCGCGGGTGGCCGAGCTGATGGTGGCACGGGTGGAGGAGGCGCGGCGCAGCCTGGACTCGCTCGGCGGCGTAGTGGAGGTGCGCGCGCGCGGCGTGCCGCCGGGTCTGGGCGAGCCGGTGTTCGACAAACTGCAGGCCGACATCGGCAAGGCGATGTTCAGCATCCCGGCCATCAAAGGGGTGGAGTTCGGCGAGGGCTTCGGCGTGGCGCACATGCGCGGGAGCGAGCACAACGACCCGTTCGTGCGGCGGGAGGACGGCAGTATCGGCACAGCGGGCAACCACCACGGCGGCATCCTGGGCGGCATTTCCACCGGCGAGGAGATCGTGCTGCGCATCGCCGCCAAGCCGCCGGCCTCGATCGCCCGCCCGCAGCAGACGGTGGACCGGGCTGGCGAGGAGCGCACGATCGCCGTCCATGGCCGCCATGACCCGACGGTGCTGCCGCGGCTGGTGCCGATCGCCGAGGCGATGCTGGCGCTGGTGCTGGCCGATCACCTGCTGCGCCAGCGCCTGGCCCGCGCCGAGCCGTAGACCATAAATCGGATAACCTGGATAGGGTGGGGTTTCAGGGGAGGGCGAAGCCTCCCCTGATCTCTCTCCGAGGTATTCGGATAGGCTCCAAGAGATATGCCCGAACTCCCAGAGGTACAGCGCGCCGCGGACACGCTGGCGGCGCAGATCGCCGGCTGCCGTATCGCGGCGGTGACGCGGCTGGACTGGCCGCGGATGGTGGAGACCCATGCGCCGGAGACGTTCGCGGCGCTGCTGGCGGGCCGCACGGTGTGCGGCGCGGCGCGGCGGGCGAAGTGGCTGCTGCTCGAGCTGGACGGCGGCTGGACGCTGGCGCTGCACCTGCGTATGAGCGGCTACGTGGCAGTGTACGGCCCGGAGGCTGAGCCGGATCGCCACACGCGCCTGGCGCTGCGGCTCGCGGACGGGCGGCAGGTGTTCTTCCACGACGCGCGCAAGTTTGGGCGGGCGCGCCTGCTGGACGCGGCCGGGGTGGCAGCGCTGGATGCCACCCACGGCCCCGAGCCGCTGGATGAGGCGTTCACCGCAAACGAGTTGGCGCGCCTGCTGCGCGGCCGCCGGCGCGCCATCAAGCCGCTCCTGCTGGACCAGGCGGTGCTCGCCGGGGTCGGCAATATCTACGCCGATGAGGCGCTGTGGCGGGCGCGCATCCACCCGCTGCGCCCAGCCGACACTCTGGGCGATGCGGAGGTGGCGCGGCTGCACGAGGCGATCCGCGCCGCGCTGCGCGACGGGCTGGAGCGCGGGGGGAGCACGCTGCGCGACTACCGCGACGCCTACGGGGCCGCCGGGGAGAATCAGCAGCACTTCGAGGTCTACGACCGCGCCGGGCAGCCCTGCTCGCGCTGTGGCACGCCGATCGTGCGGGCGGTGGTGGGCCAGCGCGGTACGCACTTCTGCCCGGTGTGCCAGCCGTGCACGGCTACGGCTCCTGGTGCCTTTCCAGCCGAGGTGACAGGCGATAGGCGGTAGGGGTTGTGGAAGCCCAACGCCCCTCGCCTGTGGTCTATCGCCTGCGCTGGAGCGCACTACGCGGGCAGCAGGGTCAGGAGCAGGCTAACCAACTCCGCGACGTGGAACGGCTTGGCGACAAAGCGCGTGGCGCCGGCGGCGAGCGCGGCCGGCGCCACACTCGGGTCGGCGGAGAGCATCACGATCGGCAGCGTCGCCCCCCGCGCGCGCAGGGTCTGGATCAGCAGCAGCCCGTCAAGCTGCGGCAGGTCGTGGTTGGTGAGGATGAGGTCCGCGCCGCGCCGGTCGAACACGCCGAGCGCCTCCTGGTGGCCGCCGGCGATGGAGATAGTGGCGGCCGGGTAGGTGTTGGCGACGATGCGCGCCAGGAGGCCACGCACCTGGGGCTGCGCGTCGGCGACGATGATGTGGTAGAGCGAAGCTGGCATGGGAGCCCCGATATGGCGGCGGTGGGCTACCAGTATAGGGGCTGCGGACCTGATTGCGCGAGAATAAGCCGCAACACGGCGTAGTCACTTGCAAACCGCTTGGCGGGGGTCAGGGAGAGCTTCGCCCTCCCTGACCCTCCCTGTTCGAGGGTGCTTTCCTGGACATCGGCAACACGCAGTAGACCGTCAGCCACCTGCTGGCCCACCAGCTGGACGGAGGTCACTCGTAGAGCCGTCTCAGTGCCGCGCGCCAGGCCGGGTCCGAGCGCAGGTCGGTGCTGTCGCTCCACTGGTCGATGCCGCCGATCAGGGGGCGCGCCGCGATCCGGCGCACCTCGGGGTCGGCGATCTCCTTGCGGATCGCCCCGGCCACCTGGCCGCCCCAGATCACCTGGAACGGGCGGTTGAAGAAGGGCGACGCGGTTGCCGGGACCGGCGGGGTGATGCCGAGCGCGTTGTGCATGGCAGCCAGGCGCTCGTAGGCGGCGCACAGCGCGGCCTCGCGCTCCCGCCAGGTGGCTGCGCGCTGGGCCTGCCACAGTGCAGGCGCCATGTCCACGGCGCAGCACAGGCGCTGGAACGCGGCGCCGAACCACTTCGGGTAGGGCGCGTACTGGCGCTCCATCAGGAAGCAGAGGCTCATCACGTCGCGCGCGAGCCGGGCCCCGATCAGCGCCGACCCCAACTCGTCGCCTACGTATCCGGCGCGCCCCATCAGGTGCTCCTCCTGCCCGATGCGGTTCCAGCCTCCGGCCAACAGGTAGAGCCAGATGTCGTGCGGGTAGAAGGCGAGCCGCTCGCGCAGCGCCGTGAGCTCGCCCACATCGTCGTGATGCACCGCACCGGCGGTCAGTTCGCGCAGCTTCTGCGAGGGGATCGTCAGCCAGTCGGCGGGCGTCAGCGGCGCGCCTAGCTCGTGCGCGAGGTGGCGCCGGACGAAGGCGCGCAGCGTCTCCGGCACGGCCCGGTGGCGCGGAGCCGGCTCCGCGCCCGGCGCGTCGGTGCCGGGCTCTACCAGCACCGGGTAGCCGGCGAAGGTCTGTGGCAGGCCCTGCGCCAGCGCCGCGTCGATCGCCGGCGCGAGGTCGGCATCCTCGTCGCGCAGGAAGATCGACACCGCCGGCCCCCAGTCGTGGTCGGTAGACATGGGCGTGTCGAAGCCGAGCACCTCGCTGCCGGGGCCGATGCGCGCGGCGGCGTAACGCAGGCCGGGAAAGCGCGCCTCCAGGATCGGGCGCACCGCCTCGTGGTAGAAGCGGAGGCTCAGCTCCAGGCCGGGGATGAACTCGGGCATGGCGGTGTCCTCTGTTCGAGGGTCTCGTCTCGCTCAGCGGTCGGTGCGGCGCAGGATCCACAGCCCCGAGTTCATATCGCTGGCGTAAACCAGGCCGGTCGCCGCGTCGTAGGCCACGCCCCACACCTGTGGCGCGTTCGAGAGCACGCCGCGCTGCGAGGGCTTCACCGGGTTGTTGGCGGCGGGCGGCACAAAGAAGGCCACCTCGCGCGGCGCCCGCGGGTCGCTCGCGTCCAACACCCGGATGCCGTCCGAGTACCAGGAGATGTAGACGTCCGTGCCCACCACCAACGCGTTGTGGATGGAGTAGTCCCCGGCGGCCTGTGCGTCGGCGCCGAGCGAGTTGGGTGTGCGGTACTCGCCCACCTGCACCGGTGCCGCGGCGTTGGTGTAGTCGTAGACCCGCAGGTAGCCGAAGCCCTTCTCGGTGGCCGGGCCGGATGTCTTGCAGAAGTCCTCGTCGGCGGTGAACAGCAACACGCGGGCGTCATCGTACGAGCTGGAGTGGGCGTCGCCGTCGGCGTTGGCCGGGTAGACGGTGCGGCCCTTGAACACCGGCCGCGCCGGGTCGGTCACGTCCAGCGCCACGAAGCCGCTGTCCCAGTACGAGATGAAGACCAGCCTGCCGTCATCGGACGGCTCGGCGCCGTGGCCGTAGTTCGGATCGGCGTCGCAGCCCTGGCCGGCGTCGAACGGCCCGCCGATGTCCTGGATGCCCCAGTCGGCCACCTGGACCGGGCGCACGGGGTCGGTGATGTCGATCAGGCGGAAGTCGCCGTCGCCGGCCGCGTCGCGGTAGCCACTGGGCGTGTTGGAGTCCGAGTAGCGGCTGGCGGGCACGGTGGCGTAGGCGAAGGTGCGGCGCAGGTCGGCGCGGTGCTGGACCTCGAACTCGTGGATGCCGCGAGTGCAGCAGCCGGTGTCGAGGAAGCCGATCTCGGCCGGCGCGGCCGGGTTAGTGACGTCCCACAGCATCAGGCCACGCTTAGCACCCGCGTCGTAGCGCGAGTCGCCGCAGTACTGGATGCCGGACACCGCGATGTCACGGCCTCTGAACGAGCCGTAGCGGGCGGTGTACACCACCACATCCTCGGCCGAGGTGTTGGGCGGGTTCTGCAGCCGGCCCACCTGCCGAGGCCGCGCCGGGTTCCGCACGTCGATCACCGCGATGCTGCTGTTCGTCCCCGTGGGGCAGAAGCGGTCCTTGCTGCCGGCCGCCCAGTCGCCGAAGCCCCACTGGCCGACGTAGGCGAAGCCGCGGTGGACCCAGACGTCGGCGTTGTAGCCGCGCCCGCCGATGTCGTGGTGGCCGACGACGACCATGTTCAGGCGCGCGCCGGCATTGCCGCCGGCGGCGCGCGCGGCCGGGGTGATCAGCAGCGCGGCGAGCGCCACGAGCAGCAGCCGCCAGACCTTGACGTGGCTCATACGGTCCTCCTAGTGATCTACCACAGTGATGGTGATGGATGGGTTTTCACGGGAGGGTTTCGCCCTTCCGTGGACCCTCCCCTGCATCCGTCACCATCAGTGTGGCCGACTACGAGTAGCGGCGCCGCACCACGCCCGGCCCGTGAACGGGCGGGCTCTCCTGCACGAAGGCCGCCTGCGCGGCCTCAGCGGGAGCCCGCGCAGGCGG
>DATMBA010000658.1:0-1936 GCA_035559635.1 Roseiflexaceae bacterium | reverse complement strand
CATGTGGCCCTCCCCTGGCCCCTCCCTGCTCCATCAAGGTGACAAGCCACTAGCTGAGCGCCGCGGCGGCCGCGGCGATGCGCGCCAGCGAGCGCTCCTTGCCGAGTGCCACGAGCATGTCGAACAGCGGCGGCGCCACCGTGCGGCCGCTCACGGCCACGCGGATCGCACCGAACAGCTGGCCGGGCTTGACGTCTAGTTCCTCGCACAGCGCGCGCAGCTCCTCCTCCAGCTGCCCCTGGCTCCACGGCTCCAGCGGCGCCAGGCGCGCGTGGGCCGCTCGCAGCGCCGCCGCCGCGCCGGCCGCGTCCATCTTCTTCGGGATCAGCAGCGACGGGTCAGGGTACGTCACGTCGCGGAAAAAGAACTCCAGCAGCTCCGGCGCCTCGCCCAACTCCTTCAGGCGCTCGTGGATCAGCGGCGTGAGCATCTCGATGTAGCGCGCCTCCGCGGGCGTGGGCGGATCGCCAACCAGCCCGGCCTGCGCCAGGAACGGCGTGATGCGCCGCGCCACCTCGGCGGTGGGCAGCGCCCGGATGTAGATACCGTTCATGTCCAGCAGCTTCTCCGGGTTCCAGCGCGCCGGCGAGGGCTGCACCCGGTCGATCGTGAAGCGCGCGATCAGCTCCTCGCGCGTCATGATCTCCGTCCGGTCGTCGTAGCTCCAGCCCTGCAGCGCCAGGTAGTTGAACATGGCCTCGGGCAGGTAGCCGCGCTCCCAGAAGCGGTTAGCGGCTACGTCGTCCTTGCGCTTGGAGAGCTTGCCGCGCCCGTCGTGACGCAGGATGGGCGGCAGGTGCGCGAAGACCGGCGCCTGCCAGCCGAACGCCTCATAGAGCAGCACGTGGTAGGGTGTGCTCGGCACCCACTCGTCGCTGCGCAGCACGTGCGTGATCCCCATCAGGTAGTCATCCACCAGGTGCGCCAGGTGGTAGACCGGCATGCCGCTGGACTTGATCAGGACGATGTCGTACAGGTCGGCATTGTTGACGCTGATCTGGTCGCCGCCGCGCACCAGGTCGCGGAAGCTGGTGGTGCCCTCGAGCGGCGTCTTGAGGCGCACGGTGTAGGGGCGGCCGCTGGCGGCTAGCTCGCGCTGACGCTCGAGCGGCCAGTCGCGCTCGGGGCCGCGGAAGCGGAAGGCCTTGATACCGCGCGCCTCGGCCTCGGCCTTCAGGCGCGCCAACTCCTCCTCACTGGTGAAGGACATGTAGGCGCGGCCGCTCTCGAGCAACTGCTCGACGAACGGCGCGTAGATGCCGGCCTCGTGGCGCAGCGACTGGACGTAGGGCGCGTGGGGCCCCCCCACGTCCGGCCCCTCGTCCCAGGACAGGCCGACCCAGCGCATGGACTGCATCAGGTCGTCGGCGGCGCCGGGGACGAAGCGCTTCTCGTCGGTATCCTCGATGCGCAGGATGAACTGGCCGCCGTAGTGCCTGGCGAACAGCCAGTTGAAGAGGGCGGTGCGCACCCCGCCGATGTGCAGGTAGCCGGTGGGGCTGGGGGCGAAGCGCACCCGCACCGGGCCTTTGATCTCGATCATACGCTCACTTCCTTTCCACGCGCGGCGCGCGGCCATTCGGACCGGTCAAGAGTGCTGTGCGAAGGGCCATCCCTCGTACTCCCGCAGCGCGCGGCGCGCCATTATAGCCCGCGAGTGCGCTGTGCGCCCCGCCTGGGGGTAAATGAAACGGCCGCCCCACCGGACCCGGTGAGGCGGCCTGGCGCGGCGCGAAGCGAGCGGAGCCTACCTGGACCTCTGGTCCGGCCTGCCGGGCTGCCCCGCTTGTTGCGCGCTGCGTGTGTACCGCATAGAGATAGGCTCCTTCCGGCCTAGAGTATAGCAGCGGGCGGGGGGTGTGTCAATCGCTGGACCGCTGCGGCGCTGAGGGGGGGGAGGGCGCTGGAGGCGCGGGTGAGCGCGCTGAAGGGGTGC
>DATMBA010000657.1:0-7991 GCA_035559635.1 Roseiflexaceae bacterium | reverse complement strand
CGGCTGCCGTGCTGCTCACGGGCACCCTGCTCGTGCCGCCGCTGGCGCTGACCCCTACACCCGCCGGGCTGTACGCGCCAGGAGGCGTTGTGCCGGTTGCGCCAATGATCGAGGTGGCGGGGGTGGAGCCGCCGGACACTGGCGGCGAGCTGCTCCTGACCACGGTCGTCGGCCAGACACCCATCCTCGCCGCGCAGTGGGCGGCCGGCCAGCTGGACCCGGCGGTGGCGATCGTGCCGCCGGAGCGGGTGGTGCCCGAGCACATCTCGCCCCAGGAGTTGATGGCCGAAAACGCCCGGCTGCTCGCCGAGAGCCAGGCCGTCGCCACGGTGGTCGCGCTGCGCATGGCCGGCTACGAGGCGTCGATCACCGGCAGCGGGGTGCAGGTGCTCAGGGTGCTGCCCGAGAGCCCGTCCCGCGGGCTGCTGCGCCCCGGCGACCGGATCGTCGCGCTCAACGCGGTGGCCGTGCGGACGGCGCCCGACCTGCTCGTGGCGCTCAGCGAGCACGACGCCGCGGCCCCCGCCACGGTCACGCTGGCGCGCGACGGGCAGCGGGTGGAGCTGCGCCTGCCGCTGCTGCCGCCGGCCGAGCCGGGCGGCCCGCCACGTATCGGCATCACCGTCGCCACGGCCGACCTGGCCGCAGATACGCCCATCCCGGTGCGAATCACGCCGCGCTCGATCGCCGGGGGTCCCTCGGCCGGGCTGATGTTCACCCTGGCGATCTACGACCGGCTGACGCCGGGGGACCTGACCCGCGGGTGGCGGGTGGCCGGCACTGGGACGGTGGCCCGGGATGGGCGGGTCGGGCCGATCGGCGGGGTGGCGCAGAAGGTGGCGGCGGCGGAGCGCGCCGGGGCGGACTACTTTCTGGTGCCGCAGGAGAACGCCGTCGATGCCCGCTGGGCCGCGCGGCGCATCACGATCCTGGCGGTGACCCACGTGGCTGATGCGATCGAGCACCTGCAGCGCCTGCCCGTGCGCGCCGGCGACGCCCGACGGAGCGGCGCCGGGCCACGTGGGGCCGATGGCCATTGAGCCGCGTGCCCTTCGTATCCTCCGTGGATTCTCCCGGAACAGCATAGGAGGAGACCCATGGCTCAGCTCTCGCCCGACGACCAGGCCCGCCTCGGCCAGGTCGAGGATGCCGTCCGCACCCACTCCCGCCCCAGCCAGCTCCGGATCACCGACATGCGCGTGGCGGTGGTGGCCAGTAACTACGACTACCCGATCATCCGCATCGACACCAACCAGGGGGTCTATGGGATCGGCGAGGTGCGCGACGCCGGCCATAAGGAGAACGCGCTGCAGTTCAAGAGCGTGCTTCTCGGGCAGAACCCCTGCAACGTGGACATGATCTTCCGCGCTGTCAAGCGCTTTGGCAGCTGGGGCCGCGAGGGCGGCGGGGTCTCCGGCATCGAGATCGCGCTGTGGGATCTGGTGGGCAAGGTCTACGGTGTGCCGTGCTACCAGTTGCTTGGTGGCAAGTACCGCGACCGGGTGCGGATCTACGCCGACACCCCCGCGCCGGAGGAGCCGACGCCGGACGGCTACGCGCGTCGGGTGCGCGAGCGCCGGGCGCTCGGCCTGACGTTCATCAAGTTCGACATCCGCCCGCAGCTGTTCGAGGACGTGCCCGGCGGGACCATCGGCAGCCCGGCGCGCTTCGAGTATGATCTGGGCCGGCACTGGCGCGCGCCGGGCGGCGGCGCGAGCGTGGCACTCTCCGACGCCGGCATCGCCCGCGCCGTCGAGGTGGTGGCCGCGGTGCGTGCCGCCGTCGGCTGGGATGTCGCGCTCTGCATCGACCACTTCGGCCACGGGCACCTGGCGGCCAAGGACGTCATCCGGCTCGGGCGCGCGCTCGAGCCCTTCGGCCTGGCGTGGATCGAGGACCCCGTCCCATGGTGGGACATCGCGGCCCACAAGCAGGTCACCGCCGCGCTCAGCGTGCCGACGGCCGCGGGCGAGGAGCTCTACCTGTGGGACGGCTTCCGCGAGTTGATCGAGCAGCGCGCGGTCGACATCATCCACCCAGACTTGCTGACCGCTGGCGGGCTAGTCGAGACCAAGAAGATCGCGGACTACGCCGAGCGCTACGGGCTGCCCACCGCTCTGCACTTCGCCGGCTCGCCGATCGCCTTCATGGCGAACCTGCATTGTGCGGCCGCCATCCCTAGCCTGGTAGCGCTCGAGCATCACGGGCTGGACCTGCCGTTCTGGCGCGACATCGTGCGTGGGCTGCCTGAGGATTACCTGCAGGACGGCTACGTGGCGGTGCCCGAGACCCCCGGCCTCGGTGTCGACCTGAACCTGGAGGGGATCGCGGCCAACCTGCGCGCGGGTGGCTTGTTCGAGCCGACGGAGGAGTGGAACACGCCCAAGTTGGGCTTCTGGCAGCCCGATCGGAGGTGGGACCGGTGAGCCGCTTCACAAAGTTTCGCGGGGTCTTCGGTCTGCTGCCGACCCCCTATACCGCCGACTACGAGATCCACTCCGCCGACCTGCGCGCGGCGGCGGAGTTCTGCTGCCGTAGCGGGCAGCACGGCATCGTCTGGCCGGTGATGGTCGGCGAGTTCTACTTCCTCGGCGAGGAGGAGCGCATCCGCAATCTGCACGCGGTTCTCGAGCAGGTGAACGGCCGGCTGCCGGTAGTCTTCGGGTGCGCGGGCGTCTCGGTACCGCAGGTGCTGCTCTTCGCCCGCGCCGCCCAGCAGGCCGGAGCCGACGCGATCATCGCCATGGCACCGGCCCGCACCGACCAGGCGATGGCGATGGATATGTTCCGGCGCCTAGCCAACGCCTACGACGGGCCGATCATCTTGCAGAACGCAGCGATGTATGCGCCGCTGAGTAGCGAGCAGATCGCGGAGTTGGTCGAGGAGGTGCCGCAGATCGCCTACATCAAAGAGGAGCGTCCACCCGGCCCGCGCCATATTGCCGAGGTGCGCCGGCTAGCAGGAGACCGGATCACTACGATCTTCGGCGGCGCGGCCGGTAAGTTCCTGCCGGACGAACTGCGGCGCGGCGCAGACGGCTGCATGCCGGCCTGCGAGTTCGCCGACCTGCTTGCGCAGGTGGTGGAGCGCTGGTGGGCCGGCGACGAAGCGGGCGCGCGCGAGCTGCACCGCCGGCTGCTGCCGCTGCTGATACGCGAGACGCACCCGTTCATGCGCTACATCCTCAAGCGGCGCGGCGTCTTCACCTCCACCGTCGAGCGGGCGCCGGCCGGAGCGGACGTGCTTGATGACGACGACAGACGCGAGATCTCGACCCTGCTCGAGGCCATCGCGGGCGACGTCGCCCACTACCCCTTCGGCCCGGAGTAGCGCCGGCCCCACCTACCCCCGCCGAGCGGGCGATCAGCGCCGCTCCGCCGAAGAGCGCGTGCACAACGAAGGGGAGCGGCGCGCCGTCCTACAGCCACCCGAGCACGGTGTTAGCGATCAGCGCCAGCGAGAGCAGGCTGACGGCGAGGGCGATCGCCCAGGCGAGGAGGTTGTACCAGCCGCGGTTGGCGTGTGGCCCCATCAGTTCGCGGTCGCCGGCCAGCCGCAGGATGGCGAACAGCTCCACCGGCAGCAGCGCGCCGTTGAGCACGTAGACGCCAACCAGCACGCGGATGAGCGGCAGGCCGGGGATAAGCGCCAGCAGCGCGCCGAGCGCCAGCAGCGCGGTGAACAGCCCCATGAACGCCGGCGCCTCCCGCCAGGAGCGCGAGACCCCGCGCTCGAACCCGAGCGCCTCGCTCAACATATAGGTGGTGGTCAGCGGGAGCACGCCGGCGGCCAGCAGCGATGCGCCAAGCAGCCCGAGGCCGAACAACTCCTGGGCCAGTGCGCCGGCCACCGGCTCCAACGCCAGTGCGGCGTCGGCGGCCGTCTCGATCCGCACGCCGCGCGGGTGCAGCGTCGCGGCGGTGGCGATGATGATGAACGCCGAAACCAGCCCGGCGGCGATGGTGCCCACCACCACGTCAAAGCGCGTGTAGCGGTAGTTGGCCGGGGTCACCCCCTTCTCCACCACCGAGGACTGGACATACAGCTGCATGTAGGGCGAGATCGTCGTGCCGATCAGCGCGATCAGCAGGTGCAGGTAGCCGGGGTCAGCGTACAGCTGCGGCCGGAGCGTGCGCTCCAGCACCTGGCCCCAGTCCGGCCGGGCCAGGAACGCCGCGCCAACGTAGGCGAGGAAGGCGAGCGTCAGCGTCAGGAAGAT
Organism: Roseiflexaceae bacterium; assembly: GCA_035559635.1. GTDB lineage: Bacteria > Chloroflexota > Chloroflexia > Chloroflexales > Roseiflexaceae > CALJIC01. The sequence continues at coordinate 3,771 of DATMBA010000657.1, read as the reverse complement.
CCGCTCCACCCGCTCGTAGGAGCCGCGGGTGATCAGCAGCCAGATCAACATCGCGGCGGCCGGCACGGCCAGGTAGCGGCTGACGCCGAACAGTTCGGCCGCGGCGGCTATGCCGACGAACTCGGAGACGATGATACCGAAGTTAGCCAGAAACAGCGTGAGCAGGATCAGCGCCGTGACGCGCAGCGAGAAGTTCTCGCGCACCAGGTCGGAGAACCCCTTGCCGGTGACGGCGCCCAACCGGGCGCTCATCTCCTGCACCACGCCGACGCAGAGCGTGATGATGACCATCGCCCAGAGCAGGTCGTAGCCGTAGTCGGCGCCGGCGGAGGCGTAGGTGGCGATCCCCCCGGCGTCGTTGCCGGCGCTGGCGGCCAGCAGCCCGGGGCCGAGCGCGAGCAGGTAGGGCCAGATGCGCCGCAGGGCTGGCCGCGCATGGCCGATCTGCTCCCGCGCCGCGCTCGCCTCGCCGGCGGTAGCGCGCCGCCCGATCTCCCGCCGCTCACCTGCCATCGTCCAGGCGTCCCTGGGGCGTAGCCCCACCACATTCCACGTTATGCGACTTGGGCAGGGCCAGGGAGGCCCAGCCCTCCCCGAGAAACCTCATTCCTGTTCCGCAGCTTCGGCCTGCACGCGCTTGGCGCGCATCTAGCCGAAGGCGCGCGCCCCGCGCCGCTGCCAGATCTCCGGCAGCAGCACCGCCAGCGCGTCGTCCACGGTCACGATGCCGATCAGGTGGCGGTCGTCGTCCACCACCGGGACCGCCAGCAGGTTGTACTCCGCCAGCACGCGCGCCGCCCGCTCGGCCGGGTCGTCGGGGTGGACGGACGGCACGCCGGTCTCCATCAGCGCTCCCAACGGCGTGCCGGGGTCCGCCAGGATCAGGCTGCGCAGCCGGACGATGCCGCGCAGGTACACGTGCGGTGCGGCCGTGTCCGGCCCGGCCCGGTCGCCCTCGTCCGGCACCCCCGCGTCGGGCGGCGCCTCCGCCGCGGCGTCCTCCTCCTCCGCCTGCTCCTCGGCGTCGCGCTCCACCGGCGACACCACGTAGACCGCCAGCAGCGGGTCGGGCGGCTCCTCGAGCGCGCGGATGGCGGCGATCGTCTCGCCGACGGTCGCGCTCGCGGCGGCCGTGACGAAGTCGGTGGTCATCACGCGGCCGACGCGGTCCTCGGGGTAGGCCAGCAGCGCCTGGACGTCGGCGGCCTCCTCGGCCTCCATCCTGGCCAGCAGTTCGTCCGCCACCTCGTGGTCCATCTCCTCCAGGATATCGGCGGCGGCGCTTGGCGTCATCTCCTCCAGGATGTCGGCGGCGCGCTCGCGGTCCATGCCCTCCAGCAGATCCGCCAGGCGCTCGTCGCTGACCTCCTCCAGCGTCTCGGCGGCGGTCTCGTCGTCCAGCGCGGCCACGATCTCGGCGCTCTCACGGTAGGAGAGGGCGTCCACAATGCGCGCCAGGTCCGCCGGGTGCATCCTGGTGAGCTTATCGTACGAGACGCGCAGCTGCACAGGTGCGGCCGAGGCCAGGTATTGCACCGCGGCCCAGTCGATCACCTGGTGGCCGACGATCCGCCCGGCGAGGGCCCGCGGGCCGAGGCGGCGGAGGAGCGCCTGCGGGCTGATGTCCACGCCGACGACGCGGTAGACGCCGTCGGCCAGCGCGAGTTGCACGTCGTTGACGCGCACGATCCGGCGGCCCGCGACGTCGATGATCTGGTGGTCGAGCACGTCCCTGCCGAGCAGCACCTCACCATCACGCCGGCGGAAGGGCTGCAGGTCCACCAGCGAGGAGCTGAGCTGCACAACGCCGTCGAGCTGCGCCAGCTGGCTCACCGGCACGAAGAAGCGCCGCCGGCCGTCGCGCACCACCAGGCCGGAGAGCGGCGGGTACTCGCCGCTGCCCATGCGCACGATCACATCGTCCAGGACGCCGATGGTCTCGCCGGCCACCCCGAGCACCGGCCGGCCGATCAGATTGGCGAGGAAGAGCATAGCGCGATCCTGCCGGATAGCTGCATAGGGAGACACTGTTCTCGCGGGGGCTGCGCCGCCACCCTCCCGCGCTGCGCGTGCGCGTACGACGGCAGGATTTCCGCCTCACAGTCTGAGCAGCGCGCCGGCGATCAGCAGGTAGATCGCCAGGCCCGAGGCGTCCACCAGGGTCGTGATCATCGGCGCGGAGACGAGCGCCGGGTCCACCCCCAGGCGCCGGGCGGCCATCGGCACCAGCGCGCCGATGATGTTGGCCCAGGTGCAGATCGCCACCACCGAGAGCGCCACCGTGGCGGCCAGCGCGTCCACCTGGCCGTCCACCAGCACCCGGCCGAGCGCCACCGTGCCGAGCATCAGGCCCAGCACCACCCCGGCCGCCAGCTCGCGCCACAGCACGCGCCAGATGTCCCGCAGGCGCACTTCCCCCAGCGCCAGCGCCCGGATGAGGGTCGAGACCGTCTGCGCACCGGTGTTGCCGCCGGTACCGATCAGCAGCGGCACGTAGAAGGTCAGCGCCACCATCTGCTCCAGCTCGCTCTCGAAGAGGCCGAGGACGTTGGCGGTGATCGACCCACCGACGAACAGCAGCAGCAGCCAGGGGATGCGCCGCCGCACCGACCGCAGGATCGGTACCGTGAAGTAGGTCTCGTCCGGCTTGCCGCGCTCCACGCCACCGAAGCGCAGCACGTCCTCGGTGCCCTCCTCCACCAGGATGTCGATCACGTCGTCGGCGGTGACCACGCCGAGCATGCGGCCGTCCGGAGCTACCACCGGCACAGCGGCCAGGTCGTAGCGCGAGACGATGCGCGCCACCTCCTCCTGGTCGGTCTCGGGCGCGACGGTGATCGGTCTCGGGCGCATCAACTCGCCCACCAGCTGCGTGGGCGGGGCCACCAGCAGCTTGCGCAGGCTGAGCGTGCCGCTCAGCCGGCCGCCGTTCTCCAGCACGTACAGGTAGGCGATCACCGCCGCGTCGTGCACCACCGCGCGCAGCTCATCCAGCGCCTGCGCGGCCGTTTGCTCCGGCCGGACGGCCACGAAGAGGTCGTTCATCAGGCGGCCGGCGCTCTGGGGCGGGTAGCGCAGCAGCTCGCGGATGTCGGCGGCCTCCTCGGGGTCCATCGCGGCCAGCAGGGCCTGCTGGCGCTCCGGCACATCCTCGGTGAGGATCGCCGCCGCGTCGTCGCTGTCCAGTTCCTCCAGGATGTCGGCCGCCTCGGCCGGCGAGAGCTCGCTGATCAGCTCGCGGGTGGCGTCGACGCTGGTCTCGTCCAGCACGTCGGCAGCCTGCTCGAGCTCGAGCAGCCGGAAGACGCGCACCTGATCCTCGTCGTCCAGCCGGTCGATGACGTCGGCGACATCGGGAGGGTAGGCGGCGGCGAGCAGCGCCCGCAGCGTGTCGGTGTCGTCACGCTCGAGGGCGCTGCGCACCTCGGCCTCGAGCCGGTCGATGTCGATCAGGGAGGTCATGCCGCGCGCTCCTGCTCACGGAGCCACGGCAGAGCCAGATCGAGCAACTGGCCGGCGTGGGTCTGGATCAGCTCGTGGCCGGCGCCGGGGATCACCGCCAGGTGGGCGCGCGGCAGGCGCGCGGCGAGCTCCTGAGCCTGCTGCGGCGGCGTCTGCGTATCGCTGCCGCCGGCCACCACCAGCGCCGGCACGTTCAGCCTGCCGAGCCAGGGCCGGCTATCGAACGAGCGCAGCAGCCGGTCGCCGGCGGCGGACGAGCAGGCCCCAGCGCGCTCGCCGCGGTCGCGCAGCAGCCCGGCCAGGCCGCGC
>DATMBA010000656.1:0-19693 GCA_035559635.1 Roseiflexaceae bacterium | reverse complement strand
GAGGCCGGGGTGGACGCGCTGCTCGCCGCCTACCACGCCCGCCTGCGCGCCGCCGGCGTCCGCCACTCCTACTACTCCGGCAGCGACACCGGCGACGCCTGGCTGCGCGCCGCGCTCGCCGCCCGCGGCTACGCCCGCCACACCGAGGTGGTGGTGTACGAGAAGCTCCGCATGGACACGCCCACCGCCGGCAGCGCCGCGGTCCAGGTGCGCCCCGCCCGCCCGGCGGACCTTGCCGCCATCCTGGCGCTCGACCACACCTGCTTCGACCCCGAGTGGCACAAGGACCGGCGCGCCATCGCCCCGGCGCTCGTCAACTCCCCCTGCTTTCTGGTTGCCGAGCAGGGCGGCGCCCTGGTGGGCTACGCCTTCGTCACCAGCCACTACGAAGGCCGCCTCGTCCATCTGGTGCGCATCGCCGTCCTGCCCGCCCACCGTAGCCAGGGCCTTGGCGCGCGCCTCCTGGCCGAGGTGGTGGCCTTCGCCCGCGCCTCCCGCGCGGATGCCCTCACCCTCAACACCCAGGTGGACAACGCCCCCGCCCGCCGCCTCTACGAGTGGTTCGGCTTCCGCCGCACCGGCGAGCGACAGACCGTCCTGCGCCTCGCGCTCTAAGATACGGTTCGCGCATGGGGTGGAGGGCCGAAGGCCCCCACGAAAATACGTTTTCGGAGGGCTGGCCCTCCCTGACACCCGCCCCACCAGGAGGGCGCGGCCGGGCGTCCTATGGTATACTGCTACGCCGTTGCAGCCAACAGCAGCAGGAGGTACGCGGCGGCCTACGCCCCGCACCCCCGTGGGGAGGCCTGGAGGGGCACAGCCCCTCCAGAAGATCTTTCGAGGATTCTGTGGCGGCCTACGCCCCGCACCCCGTGGGGAGGCCTGGAGGGGCACAGCCCCTCCAGAAGATCTTTCGAGGAAATCTGTGCGGGCCTCGCGCCCCGCACCCGCGGAGCAGCGCCGGCTGCGTAAGCCCTGAAATAAGAGGACTCATGGACAGCATCAGACAGGTCGTCGAGCGCGTCGCCGCCAGCGTCGAGGGCGTCATCGTCGGCAAACGTAAGGCGATCGACCTCGTGATCATCGCCCTGCTCTGCAAGGGCCACGTGCTCCTTGAGGACGTCCCCGGCACCGGCAAGACCATGCTCGCCAAGGCCATCGCGCGGTCGCTCGGGTGCTCCTTCAAGCGCATCCAGTTCACCCCGGACCTGCTGCCCTCGGACGTGACCGGGATCTCGATCTTCAACCAGCAGACCCGCCAGTTCGAGTTCCGCCCCGGCCCGATCATGGCCCAGATCGTCCTCGGCGACGAGATCAACCGCGCCACGCCCAAGACCCAGAGTGCGCTGCTGGAGGCCATGGAGGAGCACCAGATCACAGTGGACGGCACCACCTACCCGCTGCCCCAGCCGTTCATCGTGCTCGCCACGCAGAACCCGATCGAGTACGAGGGTACCTTCCCGCTGCCCGAAGCCCAGCTGGATCGCTTCCTACTGCGCGTGCACCTCGGCTACGCCGAGAAGTTCGACGAGATCACCATCCTGCGCCGCCAGCGCCAGTCCCACCCGATCGAGGCCGTCCAGCAGGTGATCTCCGCCGAGCAGCTCACCGAGCTGCAGGAGCGCATCAAGGACGTCTACCTGGACGAGTTGGTGGAGGACTATATCGTCTCGCTCGTCACCGCCACGCGCAACCACGAGGACGTCTACCTCGGCGCCAGCGCCCGCGGCTCGCTCGCACTCTATCGCGCCGCCCAGGCCCACGCCGCGCTCGCAGGGCGGGACTACGTGATCCCGGACGACATCAAGGCGCTGGCCGAGCCGGTGCTGGCCCACCGCCTGATCGTCAGCCCCTCGGCCCGCATCCGCAACGTCACCGCCGCCACGGTCATGCACGATGTGCTCACCGCCGTGCCGGTGCCGGGCGCCCGCGCTGGCCGCTTCGAGCGGGCCCCCGCCGCTGCGCGCTAAGACAAGGTGCGCGCGGACGGTCACGTCCGCGCACACGCCGCAGGCGTTCCCGAAGGGTACGCGCATGGGGGGTGGGGGCCGCAGGCCCCCACCGTAATTCTTTTTCGGGGGGGCGAAGCCCCTCCGCGCCTCCCCAGATGGTAAAGCTGGAGGCCGCGCAGCGAACCCATGGCTAACACGAGGACACGAGGACACCAAGACGCGAAGAAAAGAAAATAGAAGAGGCATCCGCACACCATGGTGCGGGTGCCTCTCTCATTTCAGCCTTCGAGTCTTCGTGCCTTTGTGCCTTCGTGGTCCGTCCGCCCTTACCCCTCCGCCACCACCTCGCTCGTGGCCTCGCCGCCCACCGCGCGGCGGCGGAACGTGGCCCCCAGCAGCCCCGTGCGCCCCACCCGCCAGAGCACCGGCCCTAGCCGCTCGCCGAAGCGCTCGACGAAGTACTGCCGGCTGCGGCTAGATTGGTAGCGGGCGCGCACCAACTCGGCGAGCTCCTCCATCGCCGGCTGCGCCTCGGGGCCGCGCTCGTGTGCCTGCGGCAGCACGCTGAAGCGCACATCATCCAGCCCGAAGGTGGCCGCCATATCCACCAGCACCGGCACCGAACTGAAGCGCGACTCCAGGCCGATGCGCGCGCGCACCGTGATACCCAACTCGTGGGCCTGCTGGACCACCTGCGTCAGCGCCGTGCGCTCCCGCTTGGCATCAATCACCGCCATGGCGTCGAAAGTCAACTCCAGCCCCTCGCAGCCCGCCTGCCGGCACTCCTCCAGCAGGTCGCGGGTCAGTTGGCCGTAGGCCGCGCCGCCCTCCCATCCGATCCCCAGCCTGGCCGCGGCCAGCTGGCGCAGCAACTCGCGCAGCCACCTGGCGTCGTGCGTGACGGGCGCGCCGCCGAAGACGAAGTGCAACACGCCGTGCTCGTGCGTCACGCTGCGTAGCTCGGAGATCAGCAGCGCCGGGCTGCGCATGCGGTACCCGCCGCCCGCCGGGCGCCCCACCAGGATCGGCGTCCGCAGGTCCCCGGCGGGAGTGTAGGCCGGGTACTGCTCCAGCGAGAGCAGGTGGCGCGCCGGCGCCGGCAGCGCGTCCAAGTCCGCATCCAGCGCCAGCAGGGCGTCGATGATGACATTTTGCTCATTTTCGCCCGGTGAAGGGCAGCCGCTCACCGTGCGCAGCGTGCGGACCACCGTCTCCACGTCGGCCCACTCGCGCATGGCCAGGCCCAGATGCAGCACAGCGCCGGAGCAGGTCGCCAGGCGCTGGCCAGTCTCGGCGGCCAGCGCAGCGTCGGTGGTGGCGATGACGGCCACATGGGGGCGGAAGGCGCGCAGCGAGGCGAACGGGTCGCCGTGCGGGCTACTGCCGCGCACGGCCAGGTCGTAGATGCGGACGATATGGCGCTGCTCAAGCAGCGCGGCGGTGTACGCCAGGGGGAGCGGCGGGGTCGCAGCCGCGTCGCCGGGCTGCGGCGGCGCAACGAGCGCAATCTTCACGGGTAGACCCTCCCTGGCACAACCGCTGGCTTCTGACCACATTGTACCCGAGAGTGTACCAGCCCCCCTTGAGCCAGAGATGAACCACCATGTGGCATTTATGACAGAACTGCCATAATCGAGGAGGTAGGCAGGAGGGTCGCAGAGCTGCGCCGGATGGCGCGGCATGGGAGGGGCAGGGAGCGCCTGCCATCACGGCCCCACACAGGCCGGGGGTTGGGGGGGACCGGGCCGTTCCGAAAACGAAAGGTGGAGGAACCTGCGCTTCCCACACCTCTCCTGCGCGTGCTTGGGAACGCTAAGCCGCTCCTCGGTCATCGCTCCTCCATCAGCGCAAGGCCCACCGGCGCGGCCGCCGGCTGCAGCGGCAGGGCGAAGGTGAAGCAGGTGCCAACACCCTCCTCGCTCTCCACCCACATGCGCCCACCGTGACCTTCCACGATCTGCTGGCAGATCGCAAGCCCCAAGCCGAGGTGGTTGTCCGGCCCGCTCGTGTGCTTCGCCACGCGGTAGAAGCGCTGGAAGATCTTGCCCAGCTCGCTGGCCGGGATACCCACGCCCGTGTCGCGTACGCGGATCCACACCTCGGCCTCGTGGGTCTCCGAGTTGACCGTGATCGTGCCGCCGGGGGGGGTAGCCTTGATCGCATTCTCCACCAGGTTGGTGAGCACCTGGCCGATGCGCGCGCTATCGCACCAGCACTCGGGCAGCGGCTCCTGCACCTGGCCGGCCAGCGTCAGGCCGCGCTCCTCGGCCTGGAGCCGCAGGCGGTTGAGCGTGCCCGTGACGAGCAGCCCCAGGTCGCTCCACTGCGGGTTGAGCGAGAGCCGCCCGGCCCTGAGGCGGTTGAACTCCAGCAACTCCGCGATCCGGCCCTTGAGTTGCTCGATCTGGCCGTCCGCCATCTGGAGGAAGTCCTGCTGCAGGGGAGTGAGCGCGCCGGCGCGTCCCTGCAGCACCACCTTTACGAAGCCGTTGAGCGAGTGGAGCGGGTTGCGCAGCTCGTGCGAGACCATGGAGATGAACTCGACGCGCGCCTGCTCCTCGGCCTTCTGGCTGGTGATGTCGTGCAGGACGATCGCCGCTAGCGGCTCGGAGCCGTCGTCCCGATGGACGGCAGAGACGAAGGCCTGGAAGAAGCGCCCGGTCTCCTCATCGCCATCGGGCGAGTCGATCGTCAACTCGGAGGCCGCGGAGCTGTTGCTGCTCTCGGCCCGGATGGCGGCGGCCAGCTGTGCCAGGCGCTCGCGCACCGGGCTACCGGCGGCGGTGGCCTCCAGCAGCCGTTGCCCGATCGGGTTGGCCAGCACCACGCGACCCCCGCCGTCCATCACCACCAGGCCATCGTTGATGTCCCGCATCACGGCCTCCAGCAGGCGCTGCTGGCGGTGCAGGCGGCTGTGCAGCTCGGCGTTGGCTATGGCGATACCGGCCTGCGCCGCGAAGGCCGCCAGGTGGCGCGCATCGCTGCTCGAGAATGCCGCGAAGGTGGCGCTGACCACCGTGAGCGCCCCGCGCGGCGGGCCGCCCCCCACGAACAGCGGCACGCTCAGCACCGAGCGCATGCCGTGCCGCGCTAGGTCGGCCATCTCGGCGTCCAGTGCGGCGTCGGCGGCGATCACCGGCACCTGCTGCTGGATCACCCGCCGGGCGAGCGCCTCGGCCCAGCCGATGTCGCCAATGGTGGCGGCGAAGGTGTGATGCTTCATCACACCGTCCAGCCTGAGCGAGAGCGCCATGCCGTGGATGCGCTCCTGGCCAAACGTGTGCACCGTGCTGTCCACGATCTGCGTCAGCACCTCGTCCAGGCTGAGGGTGCTGGTGATGACCCGCAGGCCCTCCTCCAGGGCGTGGCGCTCGCGCATGCGCGCCCGCAGCTCGTTGGTGATGCGCTCCAACTCCTCCACCCGCGCCTCGCGGCTCTGGCGTTCGGCGCGCAGCTGCTGGCGCAGCGCGTCGTTCTGGCGCTGCTCGGATGCGCCAGCCCAGATTGCCGCCGCGCCGAAGCTCAGGCTCCCCAGCAGCAGCCCCCACCCGCCTACCTGGCCCACCTCGGCGAGCGGCTGGTAGTGGCTGACGTGGAGGGAGAACAGGTAGGTCGGCCCGAGCATGAAGGGGGTGATCGTGCCGATCGGGGCCTGTGCGTAGCCGGCCAGCACCCGCAGCGCCACCAGAATGTAGAGCGGGAAGATCGCCGCGCCCAGCGCCTGCGCCTGGCTGATCAGCAGCAGGCTCAGCAGCACGTCCGCCAGGATGCTGGACCAGCCGATTGCCAGCTGGCCGATGGCCGTGGTGCGCGCCTGCCCGCGCCGATCGAGGGCGATCAGCGCGAGCTGCACCAGGCTGTACGCCAGCAGGCCGGACCACACCACCGGCGGCAGCGCGGAGACCGAGAGCCACCAGGCCATGCCGATACCCGGCAGCGGAGCGATGGCGCGCATCAACTCCGCGCGATGGCCGGTCACCCAGGGCCGCGCTCGAGCCACTAGCAGATCACCAGCAGTCATGGCCGTATCCTATCCGCGCAGGGCATCTGGAGCGTCAGCGTTCGGACGGGCGTGCTTGGAACCGTGAAACCTGCTGAGCGCCTCTACGGACAATTGCGAGAGGGGCCAGGGAAGGCGCAGCCTCTTGACCCCCACCCTGAAAAAGGAGCGCGCGGGGTGGCCCCTCGCAGAAGCGCCATCCCTCTCTCACGTGCCGTGGTGAGGCGCGGCCGCCATGCGAGCGCCTAGACTTCGAACTTATAGCCGAGGTTGCGGACGGTGAGGATATGGCGCGGCCGCTCGGGGTCCACTTCGACCTTGGTGCGCAGGCGGCGGATGTACACCGCCACCAGGTTGCTCTCGCCCTCGTAGTCGTAGCCCCAGACCTTGCTGAGGATCTGGCTGCTGTTGAGCACCCGGCCGGAGTTCTTCATCAGGTAGTACAGCAGGCGGAACTCGAGCGGCGTCAGCTCGACCGTACGGCCGCTGGCGAACAGCACCTTGTGCTCCACCGGGTCCAGCGTGATGTCCCCCTGGCTGAGGCGCACCGACGGGTTGAGCATGTCCGAGTTGCGGCGCCGCAGCACCGCCTCCACTCGCGCCAGCAACTCCGAAGGCTCAAACGGTTTGATCAGGTAGTCGTCACCGCCGATCTGCAGCCCCATCACCCGGTCCTGCAGCTGCGAACGTGCCGAGAGGAAGATGATCGGCACGTCCGAGGTGCGCCGGATCTGCCGGCAGATGTCGAAGCCGCTGGCCTTGGGCATCATCACATCGAGCAACACCAGGTCCGGGTTGTGCTGCTCGATCGACTGGAGGATGCTCGGCCCGTCATAGGCCTTGACAACCTGGTAGCCTGCCTCCTCGAGGAGATACGACGTGAGCTTGACGCTTGGCAGATCATCGTCGGCGACAAGGATATGCATGGCGGGCTCCCTTATGATCACGGCAGAGGTGGGCCGTGGCACCTGAGCGCCGGAGCCGCTCGTGGGCCTCGCCCGACTTCTCCGCACGCATCCTTCTATAGAATATGAACAGCTGACATGATCGAAAAGTTACGCAGCCGCGATCAAGTTGCAGACTCTTCATCTAGCCCCAATACTTTTCAAATAAGCGGGCGCTGCCCGCAGCGTGGGGGTGCGGGGGCCGCAGGCCCCCACCGGGGGAGGATGTGGAAGGCCTACCTCCCGTATTTGAAAGGTATTGCATCTAGCCCGTGGGAACGTCCTTCGTCCTTCCCCCGTGGAGGGGAATGCGGGGCGGGCCTGGCCCGCCCCACGGCCCAGCCGCAGGCCCCAGATCCACCGCACACAGGGTTTGGAGGCACGCCCTGGCGTGGGCTGCATGGAGCCGCCCGCGGTGCTATAATGCCCGCAACATGGCCGCACGCCGAGTGGCGGCGGTCCCCCTGGGGGGTATCGGATGGAGCGCGCGACCGCACAGCCCGCTTGGGCCGCGGGCGTGGACCGCGCGGCGCGCTGGTGCCTGCGGCACTGGCTGCTGTGTGTGAACACGCTGGCGCTGGTCTACGCCGGCGTGCCCTGGCTGGCGCCGCTGGCGAAGGCGAGCGGCCATCCGCTACTGGGTGAGTTGCTGTTCCGCATCTACACGCCGCTCTGCCACCAGAAGCCGGAGCGCTCGTTCTTCGTCTGCGGCCACCAGGTGGCGTTCTGCCACCGCTGCACCGCGATGTACTCGGGGTTGGTGGTGGTGGGCATGCTGTTCGCGCTGCTGCGGCGCTACATACCGCCGGCCCCGCTGTGGGTGGGCGGCGTGCTGCTGCTGCCGATGCTGCTGGACGGCGGCACGCACCTGATCGACGACCTGCTGGGCACGGCGCTGCGCGGCGGTGGAGACGCGATCGGGACGTTGAACTTCTGGCTGCGGATGATCACCGGCGTGCTGTTCGCGGTGGCGATGCTGGTCACGGTCTACCCGCGCCTGCAGCACGACCTGCGCTGGGCCGAGAACTGGTGACCGGCACTGGGGAAGGCAATGAGTCGCCAGATTTATTCGATGCTGGTGCTCGCCGCGCTACTGTTGGCGAGCTGTGGCCAGGCCGCCACGCCGGCCACCACCGTGCCGGCCGGATTGCCGCCCACGGTGGCGGTGAGCGCGGAGTTGGTGGCGCTCGAGGGAGGCGTGCCGCGGCCAGGCGAGCCTGCGCCGGACTTCCGCTACCGCATGGTGGACGGTGGCGCGCACAGTCTGAGCGAGCTGCGCGGGCGCAAGGTGCTCGTGAACTTCTGGGCCACCTGGTGCGCGCCGTGCAAGGAGGAGATGCCCGACCTGCAGCGGCTGGCGGACGAATACGGCGAGCGGCTGGCGGTGCTGGGCGTCAACAAGCTCGAGACGCTCGAGGCGATCGGGCCGTTCGCCTCCGACCTGGACATCACCTTCACACTGGTGCCGAACCCCGAGGGGGACATCGCCGAGCGCTACGGCGCGAAGAACCTCCCGCTGACCTACTTCATCAACAGCGACGGCACGATCGGCTACGTCCACATCGGCGTGCTGACCTACGATGAGGCCAAGGCGCAGATCGAGCGCCTCCGCTAGACCCATGCCCCGGATCTGTGCGCGCAGCGCAGGGGATCAACACGTACTATGAGCGAACGCACGAGCGACGACATCATCGAGCAGGCGCGGCGGGAGATCGCGGCGCGCAAGGCGCAGGCGCAGGGCGAGCGGGCCAGGCGCGAGGAGCCCTGGCTCTACCTGTTTCTCGGCCTGATGGGGACGCTGACGCTGGGCCTGCTGGCCTGGCCGGGCGCGCCGCTGAACTGGAAGCTGTACGCGGTGGTGCACGGGGTGTGCGCCCAGGTGCACAATGTGGACCTCGGCGGGGTTCAGTTGCCGCTCTGCGCGCGCAACACTGGGATCTACAGCAGCTACCTCCTCACCACCCTCTACCTGCTGGCGCTCGGGCGTGGCCGGGCGGCGAAGCTGCCCCCTTGGCCGGTCACCGCTACGCTGGCGCTGCTGGTGGTGGTGATGGCGGTGGACGGCTTCAACTCGCTGCTGCGTGACTTGTTCCTGCCGCACCTGTACACGCCGCGCAATGAGCTGCGTACGCTGACCGGCATTGGGTTGGGCGTGGCGCTGGCGGTGGCGATGCTGGTGATCCTCAACCTCTCGCTGCGCAAGGACGCTGAGGCCGATCGACGGATCTTGGAGGGCTGGCGGGAGTTGGGCGGGGCGCTGCTGATCAACTTGCTGGTGCTGGCGGCCATCTATGGCAACGTGGGGCTGCTGTACTGGCCGATCGCCATCGTCGCCTGGCTGGGGATCGTCGGCATCCTGTTCTGCGTGAACCTGCTGGTGGTGGCGCTGACGATGCGCTATGAGGGCACGGTGACGCGGGTGACGCAGCTGGCCCGCCCGGCGACGGTGGCGCTGCTGGTGACGCTGGCGTTGCTCGGCGCCATGTCCTGGGCGCGCTTCTGGCTCGAGGGGCAGGGCCTCGTCCTTTAGTGCTCCGTGCTGCGTGCTGCGAGTCAGCCACTCAGTCCGCTGGAGGGGCGGCGCCCCCACTCGGCGGAGGTACCGGGGCCGCAGGCCTCCGAAAAAGGGTCTCGCTGGGTGCGGGCGGCGGCCCCGCTCAAATGTAATACATCACCTCGCCGGTGCGCTGGCGCTTGCGCTGGCACAGGTCCTCGAGCGTGATGCTCCCCAGGTGCTCCTCGATCAGCCCGCGGGTGCTATCCCACACCTCCCGCACCAACTCGCGATCCAGCGGCTCCCCTGGCGCCACGCTGTCCCGCCCGGCGTCTGTGGGCAGCAGCGGCCCCTCCAGCGCCACGAGCGCGTCCAGCACGGTGATCTGCGCCGCAGGGCGCGCGAGCCGATGGCCGCCCTGCGGCCCGCGCAGGCTCTCGATCAGGCCGGCGCGCCGTAGTAGGATCAAGATCTGGTTGAGATAGTTCTCGTCCACCCCCTGCCGCTGGTGGATGTCCCGGCTCTGGATCGGCCCCTCACCGGCGCGCTGCGCCAGGTCCAACAGCGCCCGCAGCCCGTACTCGCCCTTGCTTGAGATGCGCATAGCACTATTCTGAAGTAGATTGCTTAACTTTGCACATTATAGCACCGGGCCAGCATAAGATCAATAGATGCCCGCGCGGCGTAGGGCGCGGCGGAAACGGCGATGAACAGCGCCACGATCCGCAGCAGGTCGTTCGCGGCGGCGAAGGCCTCGTCCTGATGCCGCTTGGCGATGATCGCCCAACGCATGTCACCGCACTGGATGGGCGCGGAGGTCAGCACTGTGGGCCGAGTGTAGTCCGGCGCGGTGCGGGGGGCGGTCTGCCCCTTCAGCGTGCTGCGCGAGGCGACGTGTCGATGCCGTTGTGCGCGAGGGTGCCGGCGAAGGAGGCGGCCACCGAGCGACCTTGGAGGTCGAGATAGGAGTCGGAGCGCATACGCTCGTCTGGACCGACGATGTGGGCTTTCGCGCCAAAGCCACTGTAATCGGAGCTAAGCTCCTCCGCGCCTCCCGACACCCCGAAAGTCATGAGAAGAGCTTTTTAGCGCACGCGGCGATAGAACGAGAGGCGTGCGAGCTCGAGGCCGAGGGAGGCAGCGCGGGCGATCACCTCAGTGCCGCCGACGAAGAGCATCCCGCCGGGCCGTAGCGCCTGGGCGAAGCGCCGGTAGAGTCGCTCTTTGGCGGCTTCGGTGAAGTAGATCACGACGTTGCGGCAGACGATCAGGTCGAAGCCGCCATCGATCGAGTCGGCCAGCAGGTTATGCTGGCGCGCGACGACGACATGGCGCAGCGACTCGCTCACCCAGTAGCCGTTGGGCGTGGGCGTGAAGTGACGCTGCAGCAGCTCCTGAGGTACGGCGGCCACGTCGTCTGGGGTGTAGGGCCCGCCGGCGCGGGTACGCTCCACCGCCACCCGGTCGATGTCCGTGGCGAGGATGCGGTGCCGCTGGCCGGCGCCAAGCTCGGCCAGCATGATGGCGAGCGAGTACGGCTCCTGGCCGTAGGAGCAGCCGGCGCTCCAGACCCGCAGGGTCTCGCGGCGCCCAAGCAGCTCGGGCAGGATGTGCCGCCGCAGCTCGGCGTACTTCGCCGGGTCGCGGAAGAAGGCGGAGACGTTGATCGTCAGGTAGTCCCTGAGTTGGGCGGCGAGCTGTGAGTCGCCGCGGACGGCGCGGAACAGGCTGGGCCAGGTGGGGTGGCCGGAGCGCAGCAGGTAGGAGGTGAGCCGGCGCTGCACTTGGATCTGCTTATAGTGCGAGAGGTCGATGCCGGTCAGACCGAGGATCTCGCGGGTGACGTAGCTATACTCGAAGGGCTCCATGGCTGTCCACCAGGGATGCAAGTGTAGCGGCCACCTCGGTGACAGGCACGACGGCGTCGGCCAGGCCGGCCTCGACCACGCTGCGCGGCATGCCGTAGACCACGCAGCTCTCAGGGTGCTCGGCGATCACGCGCCCGCCGGCCTGCCGGACGGCCTGCGCGCCGGCGGTTCCGTCCTGCCCCATGCCGGTGAGCACCACGCCGATCGTGCGCGCGCCGTAGCGCTCCGCCGCGGAGCGCATCGTCACGTCGGCGGCGGGACGCACGTGGTTGCAGCGTGGCCCGTCGTCCAGTTCCACCCGGTGCCCCTCGCCGAAGCGCATGTGCAGCCCGCCGGGGGCGATCAGCGCCACCCCGCGCTCCAGCCGGTCGCCCGGCGCAGCCTCTTTGACCACGAAGGGTCCGACCTCGTTCAGCCGCTGCGCCAGCGAGTGGGTGAAGCCGGGCGCCATGTGCTGGACGATCGCGAGGGCGGCGGGCAAGTCGGCGGGCAGCGCGGCGAGCACGGCCTGTAGTGCGCGCGGCCCGCCAGTGGACGCGCCGATGATGACCACAGCATCGCCAAGAGAGAGGGCGGTGGCCGGGCGGGAGCGCACGGGGGCCTCTCGCCGCAGCGCGGGGGTGCCGGGTGCCAGGCACGCGCCGGCAGCGATCTTGATCTTCGCCAGCAGCTCCGCCATGACGGCGCGGATCTCGCCGCCGCCGGACGGCTTGGGGACGAAGTCCACCGCTCCGCGCATCAGGGCCTGGATCGTGGTGCGCGCGCCCTGCTGGGTGAGCGAGCTGAACATAATCACTGGCCGCGGATGCTCGTCCATGATGTGCTGCAACGTCGCGAGACCGTCCAGCCGCGGCATCTCGACGTCGAGCGTCACGACGTCCGGCCGTAGGGAGAGCAACTTCTCCAGCGCGTCGAAGCCATCGCGTGCCGCGCCGACGACCGTGACGGCCGGGTCGGCTTCAAGGAAGCGGGTGAGCGAGTAGCGCATGAACGCCGAGTCGTCCACCACCAGCACACGGATCGGGCGGTTCATCATGCGGTCTCCAGCGCGCGCTCGAGGGCGCGCAACAGGCGCTCCGGCTCGGCGGGCTTGATGAGGAAGTCGCTGGCGCCGGCCTCGAGCGCGCGCTGGACGATCGGCTCCTGGCCGAGGGCGGTGAGCATGATCACCCGCGCGCGGGGGTCCTCGCGGCGGATGGCGTCGAGCGCCTCGAGGCCATCGCGGTTCGGCATGGTCAAGTCCATCAGGACGAGGTCGGGCGTGGCGCGGCGGTACATATCCAGCGCCTGGTCGCCATCCTCGGCCTCCACGGTGTCGTAGCCGTGGTCGGCAAGGAGCCGGGCGAGGCGGCGGCGGATGAACAGGGTGTCGTCGACGATCAAGACACGTTTCATAATCAGCCCTCACAATACAGGGATTGCCTGTGGGCCAAGGGGGAGATTCTTGAGGGAGGACTGTGACTCCCTGGCCCTCCCGCGCCGCATCTCACACAGGCGCGAGCAACTGCTCGGCCTGCCCGATGGTCTTGATGGTGAGGCGGCCGGAGGCGATCTCCAGCTTGACGCTCAGGCCCCGGGTGCCGCCGGTGGAGCGGGCCCGCAGCGGCACCCGCGCTGCGCGCAGCGCCGCCTCAGCGGCCTCGACGTTGCGTCTGCCGACGTTGGCCTCGTCGTGGCGGCCCGGCACGGCCACCACCTGCGCGCCGCCGCACAGGTATGCGTGGAGGCGGTCCGGCGCAGCGCCGCTCCTGGCCAGCGCCGCGACGAGCAGCGGCACGCCGCTCTCCACGAAGCGCGTCGGCTTGGCGCCGCCACTTCCCCACGGGTCGGCGGGCAGCAGGCAGTGTAGCATGCCGCCGATGCGCAGGCGCGGGTCGTACATAGCCACCACGACGCACGAGCCGAGGCCGTGGACCGCCAGCGTCTCGGAGCGGTCGCTGCTCACCACTAGCTCGCCGATCAACACCATTCGTATGTTGTCTGGCATGTGCTCTCTATTCCAAGCGCTGCGCGCATTGCGCCAGATGAGTATGGTGGTTGCAAGGGGCGTCCCCTCGCGTTCCTCTCTTAGGGGTGGACAGCATGGATGTGCAGCGCCGGTGCGGAGTTGACGTCCTGCTATGCTCGAAGTCCCTCACCCTCGGCCCCGCTCCCGCGCACGGGAGCGGAGAAACTAGAAGGGGGTGGATTTCAGGGAGGGTACGGCCCTCCTATATGCGCGAACTAGCGCGCGCCCGCCAGGTCCGGAATGAGCCACAACTGCAGCTCGACGGTCTGCGCGGCGTCGGACAAGGTGGCGACGACCCCCGTTAACTCGTCGCCAGTGTGGGCGCTCGCAGTGGCGATCGCGTCGAAGATCACGCCGATCATGTCCACGATCACCGCTGGCGGGGAGAGCAGCAGCGGTGCGGCCAGCCGGGCCGCCAGGCTGTTGAGCACGGAGGAGAGGGCCACGTTGCCCAACTCGGCGAGCGCCGAGCGCTCGATCTCGGTCAACTCGCCGGCCGCGGCAGGTTCCTCGCCGAGCATCCACCCGGCGACGCGGCGGGCGTCCTCGATGCTGGCCAGCAGCACCGCCTGGCCGGGCAGCCCATCGCCGAGCAGCAGGTAGACGCCGACGGTCTCGGCGTCCAGCGCGGCTATCCCGTCGGCGATATGCGCCAGAGGCCAGCGCTCGACCGCCGCGCGTCGGACGAGCAGCGGGCGCTCGAGCTGCATGCCCAGCCGTTGGGAGGCCGCGGCCAGCGCCTGCCGCAGCGCGATGGTGAGCCATTCGCCGGAGACAACGGCGCCCCAAGCGGGGGCAAGTGCGTTCGTGGTCATGAGTCCCTCCGCTCGTGGAGCGCGGCTTTCAGGATACCGGGGAGATCCGCGATCAGTGCGATACGCCCGTCGCCGAGGGTGGCGCAGCCGGACAGTCCCGGCACGGCACCGAGCAGCGCCCCAAACGGCTTCACCACCACCTCCTGCTGGCCCAGGATTCGGTCCACCAGCAGGGCGGCGCGCAGCGTGCCCCAGCTCACTACCAAGGCGGCGGCGCGGCCGGCGGACGGCGTCTCGCGCAGGCGCGGGTGGGTGAACCAGCGCCGCAGATGGATCAGCGGCAACGTGCCGTCTGCCCACTGCAAGGCCGGGCGGCCGCGCACGCTGCTGACGGACACCTCGCGCAGTGAAAACATCTCGTTGATGCCGGCCAGCGGCAGGGCGAGGACCAACTCGCCAACGGCCACCAGCATGGTCGGGATGATCGTGAGGGTGAGCGGCAGCATCACGTGTACGGTGGTGCCGGCGCCGACGCAGCTCTCCACCACCACCGAGCCGCTGAGCCGCTCCACGCCGGCGCGCACGGCGTCCATGCCGACGCCGCGGCCGGAGATGGCGGAGACGGCCGCGGCAGTGGAGAGCTGCGGGCGGAAGATCAGGTCGATCGCGTCGCGTTCGGTGAGTTGGGCGGCCTCCTCAGCGGTGATCAGCCCGCGACGCACGGCCGTACGTCGCACGCGCTCCGGGTCGATCCCACGTCCGTCGTCGGCCACGGTGATACGGATCTGGCCTTCCACCGCGGCGGCCTCCACCCGGATACGCCCGACCGCGGGCTTGCCAGCCGTCAGGCGCTCCGCAGGCGGCTCGATGCCGTGGTCTACCGCGTTGCGCAGCAGATGCACCAGCGGCTCGCCCATGCCCTCGATGATCGAGCGGTCAAGCTCGGTGGCCTCGCCAGCGAGCACTAGCTCCACCTGCTTGCCGACGGCGCGGGCTGCATCGCGCACCAGCCGGGGGAAGGTGGCGAAGAGCCGGGTGAGCGGCAGCATGCGCGCCCGCATCACCTCGTCCTGCAGCTGGCCAACGACGCGGCTGAGGTGCGCCACCAACTCGCTCAACTCGCCCACTGGCCCGCGCTTGCCGTACTGCTCGGCCAGGGCGCCCTCGATCTGGAACAGGCGTGTGCGGTCGGTCACTAGCTCGCCGGTGAGGTTCATAAGCGTGTCGAGCCGCTCGACGCTAATGCGCACAAGGGTGTCCGGGTCGCGGGCGAGAACCGGCGCGGCACTTCCGGCGGCCAGCAGTCTGGTGCGCGGCGCGGTTGGCTCGCCGGTGGCCTGCGTGTTCGCCTGGAGGCGCAGGCGCTCCACCAGCGACGCCACATCCGTGTCGCCTAGCTGGCCGGTGATGACCTCCTGGCGCAGCGCACGCAGCGCGTCGAGCGCGGCCAGCAGCGTGTCGGCGGCCAGGCTATCCAGCCCGGCGCCCTGCTCGCGCGGCAGTTCGAGCAGCGCTTCGACAGCGTGGGCCAGTTCGGCCATGCGGGTGTGGCGGATGGTAGCTGCCAGCGCCTTGAGCGTGTGCGCCGCGCGGAATGCCTCGTCAAGCGTGGCGCGGTCGGCGGCGCGCTCGAGGCTCAGAATACAGCGCTCGAGCGCCCGCAGGTGCTCGTCCACGTCGGTCAGGAAGAGCTCAATCTCGTCAGGGGCAATGTCCAGCGCGAGGGTGGTGTTCATATCACGCGGCCTGCCTGAGCGCCTGTTGCTCGCCCGGCGAGAAGATACGGTCCAGATCCAGCAGGATCACCACCCGGTCCTCGAGGCGCGCGATCCCGGCCAGGTAGGCGCTATCCACGCCCACCAGCAACGGCGCGGGCGGCTCGATCTGGCCGGCGGGGATCTTGCGTACCTCGGTGACCTTATCGACGACCATGCCGACCTGCTGGCCGTGCAGCTCGACGATCACAATCACGCGCTTGTGGCTGGCCTCGGGCGGGGCGAGCTCGAAGCGCGCCCGCATGTCCACCACCGGCACGATCTCGCCGCGAAGGTTGATGATCCCCTCGACGAAGTGTGGCGTGCCGGGGACGACAGTGATCTGCGGGTAGGGGATGATGCTCTGGACGCGCACAATGTCGACGCCGTAGAACTCGCCGGCGAGGCTGAAGATCACCAGGTGCGCCTCGGTCTGTGGGATGTCCATAAATGCCTCCGCAGGGGACCGCCAGCGTATGGTCTTGCAGAATGAACCTGGATGCCTGAACATCGTCGGGGTTCGCCGGGCCGTTCGGGGCGGAACCCATTCCTGCCACCCGAAATGCGCTTCAGAATTTTTACCAATTTAGTACGCAAAGTTCATCAGCGCGTTCAGATGCAGCCCACCTGCGCTGAAAGCGCGTTACCGCTCGTGCGGGCGGTGGCCGTTAGTGGGCACGGTCATGCCGGTGACAGGGCACTGCGCGCCGCTGGTGGGGTGTGCGCCGTTGCGAGCCAGCGCGGGCGCAGGGCGCACTGGGTGGGGCGGCGCCTCGCGCGGGGCGGCCTGGCCGACGCGGAACTGGGAGACCGACTGGCGCAACTCCTCGGCGAGCGCGGCAAGCTCCTGCGCCGAGGTGACCACCTCGGAGACCTGGGCGGTCATCTCCTCGGCGGCGGCGCTGACCTCCTCGGCCGAAGCGCTGTTCTCCTCGGCCACCCCGGCCACGCCCTCCATCGCCTCGGTGACCTCGCGGCTGTTGCCGGCCATCTGCTCGGCGGCGGCGGTGCTCTCCTCGGCCACGGCGCTGACCGACTCCATCGCCTCCACCACGCCGCGCGTGCGGGCCTGGACTTCCGCGACGGCGGCGGTAATGCGGCTGGCCAGGCTGCTCGCCTCCTCGGCCGTGCGCTGGATCACCTCCAGCGACTGCGCCGTCTCGCCGGCCAGGCGCGTGCCGGCCACCACCTCGGTGGCGGTGGCATCGATCGCGCCCACCACCTCGCGCACCGACTCCTGCACGCGGCGGATGAGCTGCGCGATATCGCGCGTGGCGGCCTTGGCGTCCTCCGAGAGTTTGCGCACCTGGTCGGCTACCACCGCGAAGCCGCGGCCGTGCTCGCCGGCGCGGGCGGCCTCGACGGCCGCGTTGAGCGCCAGCATATCGGTCTTATCGGCGATGTCGTCGATCGTCTCGACGATCTGGCCGATCTCGGCCGAGCGCTCGCCCATCTCCTTGACGCGGCCGGCGGCCTCGGCGGTGCGGGCTTGGATGCGCTCCATGCCCTGGCCGGTCTGGCCGACGGCAGCGGCGCCGCTGCGGGCGGCCTGGTTCACCCGCTCGCTGGTGTCCGCCACGGCGCGCGCTACCTGGCCCATCTGCATCACCAGGTCGGCCATCTCGGCGATCAGGCGCGAGGTGCGCTGCACCGCCTCGGCCTGCTCCTGGGCGCCGCGGGCGATGCCTTCGGAGGCGCGCGCCATCTGCTCGGCGTTGGCGGTGGCCGCGGTGACCGAGCGCGCCTGCTGGGCCGCGCCCTGCGCCATCTGCTGGATAGTCTGTGCGATCTGCTGGGTGGCCAGGTTGGCCTGCTCGGCGGCGATGGTCAGCTGGGCGCTGGCCTCGGCCAGGTGCTGGCCGGCGCGCGCCGTGCGGGCCAGCGGGTCGCGCACGGTGGCCTTCAGCGCCTCGTAGGCGTCCGACAGATCCAAGTCGGCCGAGGGGACATCGACGGCGTCCAGGTTCAGGCCGATCGACTGCAGGTAATCGTAGAAGAACGCGTCGCAGACCGCCTGGATGTCGAAGATGAAGATCGTGAAGATCGCGCGCTCGGCCTTCTCACGCAGGCCGGGGCGGAAGCGGAACGAGCGCTGCAAGTACTTGCGCACCAGGTCCTGGTAGAGCGCGTAGCTGCATGCGCCGACACCGCCGGGCTAAGGTAGGTCTCGCCGCGGGCGACCGCCTCGACGGCCAGCTGCAGCTCGGGTGTGCGGGACTCCTTGAGCAGGTAGCCGGCGGCCCCGGCGCGCAGCGCCTGACGCACATACTCTTCGCTGGCATGCATCGAGAGGATGATAATGTGCACCCCGGGGAACTCGCGGCTGATGTGTGCGGTGGCCTCCAGGCCGCTCATCCCCGGCATAGCGATATCCATGAGCACCACGTCCGGCGGGTCGGCGGCGATCTGCGCGAGCGCCTGGCGCGCATCGTCGGCCTCGGCCACGACCTCGACGCCGGGGATGTGCTGCAGCAGGGCGCGGATGCCGGCGCGCACGAGCGCGTGGTCGTCGGCGAGCAGGACACGGATGAGTCTCATGGAGGGCACCTCAACATGAGCGGGAGGCGCGCGCGCACGGTGGTGCCGCGGCCGAGCTGCGAATCGATGGAGAGCGCACCGCCGAGCGCGCGGGCGCGCTCGTGCATGCCGAGCAGGCCGAGGCTCGCGCCGAGGCTGGCGCGCTCATGGGCGGCGGCTGTGTCGAAGCCACGGCCATCATCGCTGACGGTGAGGTGCAACTCTGCGCCGGATCGGTGGAGCGCGATGTCCAATCGGCGGGCGTTCGCGTGGCGCACGGCGTTGGTCACCGCCTCCTGGGCGATGCGGAAGCAGGCCGTCTCCAACTCCGGAGCGAGGCGGACATCGAGTGGCGCGGCGTCGAACGAGACCTCGAGGGCCGCGCGCCCGGCCTGGCGCTCGACATACCAGCGCAGCGCCGGGACCAGCCCGAAATCGTCCAGGAGCGACGGGCGCAGGTCGAGCGAGAGCGCGCGGATGCGCTGGAGCACCTGCTCGACGAGCGCCATGCTATCCTCCAGACGGGCCACGTGCGCCGGACGGTCCGAGTCGGCTGCCAGCGCCTGGAGGTTAAGCTGGATGGCGGTGAGCGCCTGGCCCACTTCATCGTGCAACTCGCTGGCGAGGCGGCGGCGCTCGGCCTCCTGAACGTGCATGAGTTGGCGCGAGAGCGCCTGAAGCTGCTCGCGGCTGGCGCAGATCTCATCGAGCAGCGAGCGGATCTCCATCTCGACGCGGTGGCGCTCGGTGATATCGCGCAGGATCACGGTGTACAGCTTGCGCCCGTCCACCTCGGCCTGCGAGATCGACGCCTCGACCGGGAACTCCTGGCCGTCGGCGCGCCGGCCGGCGATGGGCTGCAGCTTCGCCATGGGGCGGCTGGCGACACCGGTGTGGCCGAAGCTGTGGATGTGGGCAGCGTGATCGGCGCGGAAGCGTTCGGGGATGAACTGCTCGATCGGCCGGCCGATCGCATCGGCCGCCGCGCAGCCGAACATCCGCTCGGCGGCGGCGTTGAAGAGCACCACGCGCTGGTTGGCGTCGATGGTGATAATCCCGTCCATGGCTGAGTCGATGATGCTCGCGAGTTGGGCCGGAGGCGCAGGCGGGTTCTCGTCGCGGAGCGCACCAGCGGCGCCCTGCGGTGGGAGATCGGGTGTAGGGTTGTCTGGCATCGGGCACTCCTGAACCGTGATGCTACGATATAGTATAACGTATCGATAGAGACCTGTATATACATGGGCGGGGTGGACGTACAGATCGCATCGTGGCCGGGGCAGGGGATGGTGGCGGTGGCGGTGGCGGTGGCGGTGGCGGTGGCGGTGGGATGGTGCACGGTAGGATGGGAGAGCCGGGGCGCAGCAGGGGCCAACCACCGTCGCCATACGTCGACGGTGGTTG
>DATMBA010000655.1:0-30836 GCA_035559635.1 Roseiflexaceae bacterium | reverse complement strand
GTGGGTTCGGGGAGGGCTTCGCCCTCCCTGGCCCTCCCATTCGGAGACCGGAGGGTGGGTTCGGGGAGGGCTTCGCCCTCCCTGGCCCTCCCATTCGGAGACTGGAGGGTGGGTTCGGGGAGGGCTTCGCCCTCCCTGGCCCTCCCATTTGGAGACCTGGTGGACGGACCACTCACAATGGTCGATCGCTACACAGTCGACACCCCCGAGAACATCGAGTTCGCCTACGACATCGCCGGGATCGGCTCGCGCTTCCTGGCCGCGATCATCGACAGCCTGATCATCGTGGTGGCGCAGGCGCTGGTGCTCTACCTGCTTGGCCTCGCCACCACCAGCCTGCCCTTCGCTGAGAGCGTCATGGTGGCCGTGGGCGCGCTGCTGTCGTTCCTCATCCTGTGGGGCTACTACATCGTCTTCGAGTTGGTGTGGAGCGGCCAGAGCCCCGGCAAGCGCGCTATCGGGCTGCGGGTGGTGCGTGAGGGCGGCCGCCCGATCACCTTCACCAGCGCCGCCATCCGCAACCTGGTGCGGATCGTGGATTTCCTGCCGGCGCTGTACGGCATCGGCGTGGTGGTGATGTTCATCGACCGGCGGGCGCGCCGCCTGGGGGACTTCGCCGCCGGCACGCTGGTGGTGAAGGAGCGCCGTGGCGTCACGCTGGCGAGCCTCACTGCCACCGCCGTCCCCCCGCCACCGCCGGACGCCCAGCCGACGCTCGCCAACGTCCACCTGGTGGGCGAACGGGACTACGCGCTGGTACAGGAGTTCCTCGGCCGGCGCCAGGAGTTGGCCAGGGATGTGCGGGCGCGCCTGGCGTCCCAGATCGCTCAGGGGCTGCAGGCGCGCCTGGGCATCCCCCAGGGCGGCGATGCGGAGCGCTTCCTGCAGTACGTCGCCGCGGAGTACCAGATCTATCACCGATCGCTGGAGCGCTGAGGCGCTGAGGCGCGTGACGCCGCTCAGCGCGCTCAGCGCTGTTCAGCGTCTCAGCGGTCCGTAACCCTCGCGTAATCTGCGATTCCTTCCCGTAGCGCTCTCCCCGGCGTAGGATAGCCTCTGAGAGCTTGTTTGAAACGCCTCCCGGCTGGGGGCGCGGGGGCCATAGGCCCCCGCATCCCCCGCCCGCCACGCAGCGGCGGGCGGGGGATGGGTGAGGGGTGAAACCCCTCACGCTCCCCTTCTCAAACAGGCTCTGAGACCCCAGGGGGAGGCTCAGAGGGGGCACAGCCCCTCCCTCTCCAGGGATCGTTTCGGGAGCCTGCCGCCCTGTACCCCGCTATCGGAAGAGGGAGGACTCTATGGCTGGCAGCTGGAGGTGGCGCGCAGCGGCGCTCTTCACGCTCGCGCTGGTGGCGCTGGTGGTGGGCTGGCCGCGCGGCTCGCGCGCCAACGGGATGACGCTGGCTCCGGCCCTGCCCCGCGTGGAGGCCGGCGAGGTGCTGGAGTTCCACGGGGCGGGCTTCGTGCCGAAGGAGCGGATCTCGGTGTGGGCCACCGCGCCCAACCAGGCGGTGCTCGGTGGCGGGCACTTCGGCGCCTCCAGCCGCGGCAACGTGCGCGTCCAGTTCACGCTGCCCAACGATGCGATGAGCGGCACCTGGGCGCTCACGGTGTGGGGCTGGCAGAGCCAGACGCCGGTGGTGACGACGTTCGAGGTGGCCGGGCGCCCGCCGGAGGCCGCCGCACCACAAGTGGTGGTCTCGCCGGCGGCGGGGCCGGCCGGCACCACCTTCTACGTCAGCGCGATCGGCTTCGACAAGCGCGAGGATGTGAGCTACTGGATCACCGGCCCGGACAACCGCATCTACGGCGCCTTCCCCTCGGGCGCCACGGCCGGCCACCAGGGTGAGGTGGGCGTCGGCTGGGCGCCACCGCCCGGTGCGCCGCCCGGTGTCTACGTCATGACGCTGCAGGGCACCGAGAGCGGCGTGGCGCGTGGGGTGGCGTTCGAAGTGAGGTAGCTGATCCACGGAGAGCACGAAGGGGACGAAGACCAGGGGCGCGGCAACGCCCTACTTCCCTATTGATCGTTCCCGCAGAAGCGCAGCGCGGTGAGCGCCAGTGTCCGCGCCGCCGCCTCTAAGTCCGCGACCGGCACGAACTCGTCCGGCCGGTGGGAGTTGCGCACGTCCCCCGGCCCGAACAGCACTGTCGGCGTGCTGCCCTCGTTCACCAGCAACCGCATGTCCGCCCCGTAGGTCATGCCCTCGAGCAGCGCGGGCGCGCCGGAGACCTCGGCGTAGGCCGCCGCCACGGTCTGCACCACCGGGTGGTCGGCGGGGGTACGGGCGGGTGCGAACTGGCCGCCCCACCACTCCAGCGCCGGCGGGTGGTCCCGCAGCCAGGGGTCGGCCTCCGCTGCGCGCGCCAGCGCCGCCTCCAGCTCGCCGCGCGCGGCCGCCAGGCTCTCGCCGGGCGCCACGCCGAAGCGCCCCTCGAACACCAGCGACTCGGGCACCGAGGAGGCCCAGGTGCCGGCGCGCAGGGTGCCGATGCTGAGCGCGTAGGGCAGGCGGTAGCGGGCGTAGAGCGGGTCCCTGGCGCGCTCGTTGCGCTCCCGCTCCAGGTCCAGCAGCGCCGCGTGCAGCGGGATGAAGCGCTCGATCGCGCTCACCCCCTCCTCGCGCACGCAGCCGTGGGCCGCGGCGCCCGGCACCGTGACACGGAAGTTGAGCGCGCCGGCCTGCGCCGGTGCTACTTTTAGCTCCGTCGGCTCCACCACCACCGCGCCGTCGGCCCGGTAGCCGCGCGCCACCGCCGCCAGCGTGCCGCAGCCGCCGTCCTCCTCGCCGATCACCGGCATCACCAGCAGCCGCCCGTGCAGCGTCACACCCACATCGCGGATGGCCTTTGCGGCGAAGATCGCGCAGGCCAGGCCGCCCTTCATGTCCAGCGCGCCACGGCCGTAGACCCGCCCGTTCGCCACCGTACCGCGCCACGGGTCGTATGTCCACCGGGCCGGGTCGCCGGCCGGCACTACGTCCACGTGGCCGTTGTAGATCAGGGTGCGGCCGCCGCGCCCGGCGCCGAGCACACCCACCACCCCCAGGCCGCGCGGGCGCTCCACCTCCCAGCAGAAGGCCGGGTGGCGCCTGAGGGTCGCGAAGTCGATCTCCCACACATCCACGTCCAGCCCGCTCGCGCGCAACTGCGCGGCGCACAACTCCTGCGCGGCGTTCTCCTCCGGCGTGCCGTCCAGACTCCGCACCGCCACCAACTCGCACAGGAAGGCCAGCAGCCCATCCATGTCCAGCGCGTCCAGGACGCGGCGCTCAATGATATTCAATGTTCCACTCCGTGGGGGTGTGGTGAATAAGAGATCCTGAGGAGGTATTTCGCTGGAGGGGCTGTGCCCCTCCAGCCCGCCCCGCTGCTGCCAGGCGATGTTTCCGGGGCGGGGCTGTGCCCCTCCAGCCCCCCGCTGCTGCCAGGCGACGTTTCCGGGGCGGGGTTGTGCCCCTCCAGCCCGCCCCGCTGCTGCCAGGCCGTTAAAAAAGCTCCCCTCTCCTGTTGCAACGGGAGAGGGGCCAGCGGTGAGAGCCTCCGGTGGGCTTACTTCACCCCCTTGATAGCCGCCACCAGCAGATCACGGTTGAGGCGGGCGATCACCTCCAGGCTGATCTCCTTCGGGCAGACGGCCGAGCACTCACCGATGTTGGTGCAGCCGCCGAAGCCCTCGGCGTCCATCTGGCGCACCATGCGTGTCACGCGGGTGTAGCGCTCCGGCTGGCCCTGGGGCAGCAGCCCGAGGTGCGCCACCTTGGCGCCCACGAACAGCATCGCCGAGGCGTTTGGGCAGGCCGCCACGCACGCCCCGCAGCCGATACAGGCCGCCGCGTCCATCGCCTGCTCGGCGGCGTCCTTCGGCACCGGGATGGTGTTGCCGTCCGGCGCCGCGCCGGTGGAGGCCGAGATATATCCCCCGGCGGCGATGATGCGGTCGAACGCGGCGCGGTCCACTACCAGGTCCTTGATCACTGGGAAGGAGCGCGCGCGCCACGGCTCGATGGTGATCTCGTCGCCGTCCTTGAAGACGCGCATGTGCAGCTGGCAGGTGGTGGTCTGCTCGGGGCCGTGGGCCACGCCGTTGATCATCATGCCGCACATGCCGCAGATCCCCTCGCGGCAGTCGTGGTCGAAGGCGATCGGCTCCTCGCCCCTGAGGATCAGTTCCTGATTGACCACATCCAGCATCTCCAGGAACGACATGTCGGGGCTGATATTCTGCGCCTGGTACGTCACGAAGCGCCCCGGGGTGCGGCTGTTCTTCTGGCGCCAGACGTGTAGTGTCAGGTTCACGATCTATCTCCGTTCCGAATTGAAGATTGAAAATTGAACGTTGAAAATCGCGGATGCAGTTACAGTGATCTCATCCTCAATCTTCAACCTTCAACCTTCAACCTTCAATCTTCAATCTTCAATCACTTATAGCTCCGCGTCGCCAGGTGCACGTACTCGTAGTTGAGCGGCTCCTTGTGGAGGATGGGCGTGCTGCCCATGCCGGTGAACTGCCAGGCCGCCACGTAGGCGAAGTGCTCGTCGTCGCGCTTGGCCTCGCCGTCCTCCGTCTGGCTCTCCTCGCGGAAGTGGCCGCCGCACGACTCGGTGCGGTGCAGCGCGTCGATGCACATCAGTTCGGCCAGCTCGAGGAAGTCCGCCACGCGGCCGGCCTTCTCCAGTTCCTGGTTCAGCTCGCCGCCCTCGCCCGGCACGCGCACGTTCTCCCAGAACTCGGCGCGCAGGGCGGGGATCTTCTCCAGGGCGCGCTTGAGGCCCTGCTCGTTGCGCGCCATGCCGCACTCGTCCCACATGATCTTGCCCAACTCGCGGTGGAACGAGTCCACCGTGCGCGCGCCGTTGATCGACAGCAGACGCTGCACCCGCCCCAGCACCTCGGCCTCGGCCTCGGCGAACGCGGCGTGGCTCGTGTCCGCCTTGGCGATCCCGCCGCGCGCCAGGTAGTCCCCGATCGTGTAGGGCAGGATGAAGTAGCCGTCCGCCAGGCCCTGCATCAGCGCCGAGGCCCCCAGGCGATTGGCGCCGTGGTCCGAGAAGTTGGCCTCGCCGATCACGAACAGGCCGGGGATGGTGCTCTGCAGGTTGTAGTCCACCCACAGGCCACCCATGGTGTAGTGGACGGCCGGGTAGATGCGCATCGGCACCTCGTAGGGGTTCTCGCCGGTGATGCGCAGGTACATGTCGAACAGGTTGCCGTAGCGCTCCTCGATCCGCTCGCGCCCCAGGCGCCTGATGGCGTCCGCGAAATCCAGGTAGACCCCCAGGCCACCCGGCCCGACCCCGCGCCCCTCGTCGCACACCTCCTTGGCCGCGCGCGAGGCGATGTCGCGCGGGGCGAGGTTGCCATAGCTGGGGTACTTGCGCTCCAGAAAGTAGTCGCGCTCGTCCTCGGGGATCTGGGACGGCGGCCGGCGGTCCCCCGGCTGCTTCGGCACCCAGACGCGGCCGTCATTGCGCAGCGACTCGCTCATCAGCGTCAGCTTGGACTGGTGGTCGCCGGAGACGGGGATGCAGGTGGGGTGGATCTGGGTGAAGCAGGGGTTGCCGAAGAAGGCCCCCTTGCGGTAGGCGCGCCAGATGGCGGTGGTATTGCACCCCTTGGCGTTGGTGGAGAGGTAGAAGACGTTGCTGTAGCCGCCGGTGGCCAGCACCACCGCGTCGCCGATGTGGCGCTCCACCTTGCCGGTGACCATGTCGCGGGTGACGATGCCGCGGGCGCGGCCATCGATCAGCACCAGGTCCAGCATCTCGGTGCGCGGGAACATCTGCACCGTGCCCAGGTTGATCTGGCGCTCGAGCGCCTGGTAGGCTCCCAGCAGCAGTTGCTGGCCTGTCTGTCCGCGGGCGTAGAAGGTGCGGCTCACCTGCGCCCCGCCGAACGAGCGGTTGTCCAGGTAGCCGGAGTACTCGCGGGCGAAGGGGACCCCCTGGGCCACGCACTGGTCGATAATGTTCAGGCTCACCTCGGCCAGCCGGTAGACGTTAGCCTCGCGGGCGCGGAAGTCCCCGCCTTTGATCGTGTCGTAGAACAGCCGGTAGACCGAGTCGCCGTCGTTGCGGTAGTTCTTGGCAGCGTTGATGCCGCCCTGGGCCGCGATGCTGTGCGCGCGGCGCGGGCTGTCCTGGTAGCAGAAGCACTTGACGTTGTAGCCCAGCTCGCCCATCGTGGCCGCCGCCGCGCTACCGGCCAGGCCGGAGCCCACCACGATGATGGTGAAGCGGCGCTTGTTGGCCGGGTTCACCAGCTTCATCTCGAACTTGTGCCGCTCCCACTTCTGCTCGAGCGGGCCGGATGGGATCTTCGCGTCCAGCGGCGAGGCGGTCAACTCCGTCATCGGCCGCACCGTGGGACGGGTCTCTGTCGTGGTCATATCTCCACACCCCTGTGGGAGGGGTTCGGGGAGGGTTCCCTCCCCGGCCCTCCTTATCATGGTGGAGGAGTTCGGGGAGGCTTTCCCTCCCCGGCCCCCCCCTTTAACGGAGGATTCCGGTGAGCACGGCGACAGGCACCACCGCGAAGCCGAGGAACAGGCCGGCCGCGGAGATCACCGCCAGGCCGCGCCACAGCCCGTTGGTGCGCGCGCCGTTCAGCCCGAGCGACTGGAACATGCTCCACACGCCGTGGTACAGGTGCATGCCAAGCGCCGCCACCGCCAGCACGTAGACCGCCACCACCAGCGGGTTCTGGAAGGCGGCCACCATGTTGGCGTAGGCCGCGCCGCGCACGAAGGTGGGGTGCACCGCCGGCACACCGAAGGTGAAGTGCAGCAGGTGGTAGATCAGGAACAGGAAGATCGCGATGCCACCCCAGCGCAACGTCAGCGAGGCGAAGCTGGCCTGCACCTTCTTGCTCTGGCGGTAACGCACCGGGCGCGCCTCGAGGTCCTGCTTCGAGAGCGAGACCGCCATCCAGATATGGAGCACCACCGCCACCAGCAGCACGATGCGCATGACCCACAGCAGGGTGCGCGCGGGGAACACCGGCTCGCCCACCGTGCGCAGGAACTCAGCGTAGGCGTCGAAGTGCTCCGCGCCCGTGAAGGCCTTCAGGTTGCCGACCATGTGGACGATCACGAAGGCATAGCCGATCAGCCCGGTCACGGCCATGATCGCCTTCTTCCCGATCGTGGAACGGATGAGCGGAAGGGTTGTTGCTGCCATGGCACTTCCTTCTCGTGTGATGATGTACGCGGGGCCTCGCCCCCCGCGCCCCTCCGCGGCAGGCTGGCGGGATCTGGCCCCTCCAACAATCCCCGCGAGGGTTCCTTTCAGGGCCACAGGCCCCGTACCCTCGCAACCAGGCGGGCTGCCTCGGGCAGGTATCGGCAAGGGTTTGGAAAACGACTACCGGGTGCGGTGCGGGGTCGCCGCGGGGGAGCGGCATCGGCGGAGGGCGGCCTGCAACCATAGCGCGACCAGGTGCTAGCGTCGCATGCGGCGCGGCGATCGGAGTGCGATAAGTTTCACGAACTGCGCGTATTATAGCGCAAAGGCGCGGGGCTGTCGAACGAGCGCTGAGGGCCGGAGGCGGCAGTAGCCGCCCCCGGCCCTCAGCGCCTTCATTCATTCAGCGCCGCAGCGTTACAGATCCAACCGCACCTTGGCGCCGAAGTTTTTCTTCTCCTTGCTGGTGAAGTAGGTGGCGCAGGCCGCGTCCAGCAGGTCGGCGTTGAGCGTCACCTGCTCCATGTTGTACTTGGCGATCGCCTCCATCTGCAGCAGGATGTCACGCGGCTGGCACATGCGGAAGGGGCGGTTGTCCGGCTTATACCACTTCGCCACCAGGTAGTCCAGCCCGCGGTCGTCGTAGGGCACCTTGCGCACCCGGCACATGATCTTCCAGATCTCGCGCCACTGCTCCTCGGTGGGATCGATGATCTCGATCTTGAACTTGATGCGCCGCAGCAGCGCGTCGTCGCCCAGGTCATTCGGGTCCAGGTTGGTGGAGAACATGATGATCTGGTCGAACGGGATCTGGATCTTCTTGCCGGTCACGGTCTGCAGGAAGTCGTAGCGCTTCTCCAGCGGCACGATCCAGCGGTTGAGCAGGTCGAACACACGCACCTGCTGGCGCCCGAAGTCGTCGATCAGGAAGATGCCGCAGTTGGCCTTCATCTGGAAGGGGGCCTCGTACATGCGTGACTCTCTGTTGTACGTCAGGTCGAGGCCAGCCAGCGTCAGCTCGCCGCCGACGATCACCACCGGGCGGCTGATGCGCACCCAGCGCCGGTCATAGCTCTGCCCCTCGTCCCACGGCTTCTTCGGCGGCTCGTGCACGATGGAGTCGTACATTTTTATCACGGCCCCGTCGGCGTAGATCGTGGCCGGGATGAACACATCGTCGCCCATGAGGTGGGTGATGCGCTCGGCGATGGTGGTCTTGCCGTTGCCAGGGTAGCCGAACAGCATCATCGAGGAGGCCGAGTTGACCGCCGGGCCGACGGCGTTGAGGATCGATTCATCCATCACCAGCCCCTCGAAGGCCTCGCGGATGTTGCGGCGCGTCACCACTACATCCTTCACGGTCTGGGCCTTGACGGACGCGATCCAGTCCTCCAGTGGCACCGGCGCCGGGCCGGCGTACATGGTCTTGAGCTGGGCATCCAGCGCGGCCTGGCTGCCGCGCGGGGTCAGCCCGTACTCGAAGCCGGTGTCGCCGTAGCCGCGCTGGCCGACGATGTCGATCATGTCTTGCTTGCGCAGCTCGGTGAGCAGCACGTCCACGATACGGTAGTTGAGGCACATCTCCTGGGACAGCTCGGCGCCGGTGGCGCGGCCCTTGTTGTAGATCACGCGCAGGGTGTGCTCGTAGAGGAAGGTGCGGTTCAGCCCGGTCTCCTCGGGGGTCATCGGCTCCTCGGGGACGAAGGAGTTGCTGAGCTGCGGCCGCGCCTGCTCGTCGGTAGGCGGCGGGTCGCCAAGGCTGCGCGTGGTGCGCAGGTCCACCCCCTTCGCGCGCGCCTCGGCCACCGCCTTCTCCAGCGAGTCTTTGTGAAACAGCAGGTGCAGCAGTGCGTCGTCGTCACCGGCCTCCTGCGCCCGCTTGATGCAATCGTACACCGCGCGGGCCACCACATACTTGACGCCGTCCACGTACAGGTGGTGCAGGTACTCCTGGCCGCGCACGTAGCAGTCGCGCGGGTGCGACTTCTTGGCAAGCATCTCTTCGTACGAACGCTGGTCCACGAGGAAGCGCATCGGTTCGGTCCTTCCAGGTTAAAGCACGGTAGCGACGTTCCTGGGAGGAGTGTAGCCGGCGTGCATACCGGCGTATTACCGGCGCTCGCAGACCTCGTGCGCTTTCAGCGCGGGCGATGGATCATAGGCGATGGGCATGCAGACGTCAGCACCCCTATCGCCCATCGCCC
Organism: Roseiflexaceae bacterium; assembly: GCA_035559635.1. GTDB lineage: Bacteria > Chloroflexota > Chloroflexia > Chloroflexales > Roseiflexaceae > CALJIC01. Next base: position 21,450 of record DATMBA010000655.1, on the reverse strand, counting down.
ATCGCCTGCCGCCTGATCTGCCCGGCGCGATCAACACCGTGGTAATGCTCGTTGTGTACACTCCACAAGGCGATTCTGTATCCAGCCGAGAGAGCCCGTGATGACCCTGCGGCGCAACGTTCTGCTGATCATCAGCCTCACCTGCCTCGCGGTGATCGCCGTGCTCTCCCACACCTCGCAGCAGATCGTGATCGGCAGCTTCCTCCAGCAGGAGGCGCACGACACGCAGCGCGACATCGAGCGCGCCGCCAATAGCCTGCGCGGCGAGATCCACTCGCTCTCCGTCATGGCGCGCGACTGGGCGTTCTGGGACGATACCTACCGGTTCATGGAGGACCGCAACCCCGCGTATATCGAGTCGAATCTCGGGCACGTCGAGACCTTTGTCCACACGGGCATCAACGTGATCCTGTATGTCGACCTCGAGGGGCGCATCGTGGCGGGTAGGGCCGCCGACATCCACACTGGCAAGCTGCGCTCGCTGCCCCAGGGCATGATGGACGCGCTCGTCCGGGGCGGCCCACTGCTGGCGCGGCCGGAGAGCGACAGCGGGGCCGATGGGGTGCTCGTGCTGCCCGAGGGGGTGCTGCTTGTCTCGGCCCAGCCGATCCTGACGGGGGACCAGCAAGGGCCGGCGCGCGGCACGCTGCTGTTCGGCCGCTTCCTGGATGGCCCGCTGGTCCGGCGCCTGGCGGCCTCGACGCGCCTGCGCCTCGAGGTCTTCCGGCTGGACGACCCGCGCCTGCCGCCGGATGTGCGTGCCGTCCAGGATCAGATCAGCGCCGCGAAGCCGCTGGTGCAGCCGCTGGACGAGCGGACCGTCTCGGGCTATATGGCCTACCCGGACATCTACGGCCGGCCGGCGATCGTGCTGCGCATCCAGGAGCCGCGCGAGGTGTATGCCCGCGGCCAGCGCACGTTCGAGTACTTCATCGGCGCGTTGGTGGCGGTGGCGCTGATAGGCAGCGGCGTCATCATCGTGCTGCTGGAGTGGCTGGTGCTGGCGCGCCTGGCGGTGCTGAGCGGCGCCGTGCGGCGGATCGACGCGCAGGGCGGCCGGCCGGTGCGCGTGGTGCTCAGTGGCCACGACGAACTGGCGCAGCTGGCCAGCTCGATCAACGAGACGCTGGCCGCGCTGGAGGAGGCGCGGCTGCTGGAGCAGGACCGCAACCGCGTGCTCGAGCTGATCGCGCGCCGCACGCCGCTCGACCGCGTGTTCGCCGCGGTGGCCGAGATGGCCGAGCGGCAGCGGCCGGGGAGCGCCTGCGCGGTGCTGTTGCTGCGCGGCGGGCGATTGGTCTACGGCGGCGGCGCGCGCATCCCGCGCGAGTACGTCGCCGCGCTCGGCGGGCGCCCGCTGGACATGTCGATCGGCGCCGCCGGGCGCGACGGCCGCTGGCAGACGCTGGGCTTCGTGGAGGGCAGCCGCCCCGGGACGAACGGGCACGACATCGCGCTGGCGCGCAGCCACGGGCTCTACCCGCTCTGGGCGCTGCCCATCCGCACCCGCGGCGGCGAGGTGCTCGGCATGGTCGCCGCGTACAGCGCGGCGCCCACGCACGCCACCGCGGCCGACCTGCACCTGGCGGACGTGATCTGCTCGCTCTGCACCATCGCCCTCGAGCAGCGCGAACTGACCGAGCAGCTGGCCTACCAGGCCAGCCACGACGCGCTCACCGGGCTGCCGAACCGCATCCTGTTCGCGGACCGGCTGCAGCAGGCGCTCACCGCGGCGGAGCACGCCGGCCGGCAGGTGGCCGTGATGTTTGTGGACCTGGACCGTTTCAAGCACATCAACGACACACTTGGACATCACGTGGGCGACGCGGTGATCCGCCAGGTGGCCGGGCGCATCGCGCGCTGCATGGGCGAGCGGGACACCGTGGCGCGCACCGGGGGCGACGAGTTCATGCTGCTGGCGTCCGACATCCGCGGCGCGCACGAGGCGGCCGAACTGGCGAGCACGGTGCTGGCCGCGCTGCAGGCCCCGATCGCCATCGACCAGCACGAACTGTTCGTCCACGCCAGCATCGGCATCAGCCTGTACCCCTGGGACGGGCAGGACGTGGGTACGCTGACGTCCAACGCGGACATGGCGATGTACCGCGCGAAGAGCCGCGGCCGGAACACCTACGTGATGTTCACGCACGCCATGAATACCGAGGCGGTGGAGCGGCTGCAGCTCGAGACCCAGCTGCGGCAGGCGCTGGACCGCGGCGAATTGCTGCTGTACTACCAGCCGCAGGTGGATGCGGGCGGGGCGGCGGTGGGGTTCGAGGCGCTGCTGCGCTGGCGCCACCCGGAGTTGGGGATGGTCAGCCCGGCGCGCTTCGTGCCGTTGGCGGAGGAGACTGGCCTCATCCACCGCATCGGCGACTGGGTGCTCCACGAGGCCTGCCGCGAGATCAGCCGCACCCAAGGGTGCTGCGACACACCGCTGCGCGTGGCGGTGAACGTCTCCGCGCTGCAATTCACGCGCGAGGGGTTCGTGGGGCGAGTGCGCGACGCCCTGACGACCACCGGGGCCAGCCCGGAGCGCCTCGAGCTCGAGCTGACCGAGTCCATGGTGATGAGCGACTTCCCACAGGCGCTGGAGACCATCCGCCAGCTCAAGGCGCTGGGGGTCCACATCGCGATCGACGACTTCGGCACCGGCTACTCGTCGCTCAGCTATCTGCAGCGGCTGCCGATCGACACGATCAAGATCGACCGCACGTTCCTGGAGGGCGTGGACGCCGCCGGCGGCCAGGGGGCCAACAGCCGTGCGCTGCTGCAGGCGATCGTCTCGCTGGCGCACACGCTCGGCATGGGCGTGGTGGCCGAAGGGGTGGAGACCGAGGGCCAGCGGGCCGTCCTGCAGCAGATCGGCTGCGACTGGATGCAGGGCTACCTCTTCAGCCCGCCTATGCCCACGCCGCCCAGCGCGGCGGAGACGTGGCGGGCGCGGCTGATGAGCATCCCGGAGAGCGCGCTGGTGCCGGTGGGCGAGAAGTGATGGAACGGATCCTTGTCAACGGAGCAGGGAACGGAGGGAGCGGAAGAACCAGGTGCTCGGCTGCTGCTCCTCCTCCTACCCCGGAAGCCCCCCCGGTGCTGAGGGAACGGAGGGAGCGGAAGAACCAGGTGCTCGGCTGCTGCTCCTCCTCCGTTGCCAGGGCACCGTTCTGCTATAATCTCCAGGGTTCGGCGGCGGCCGGCCGCTGGCACGAGTGAGGGCGGGCGATGGCGAGCGAGCTGATCCTGGTAGTGGGGGCGGCGGATACCGGGCGCGCACCGATGACGGCGGCGGTGCTCCAGCAGCGCCTGGCCGAGCACGGCCACACCGGCCCCGTCGGGTCGGCCGGGGTCCTTGGCCACGACGACGAGCCGGCCACCGGCGAGGCGATCGCTGCGATGGAGCAGATGGGGCTGGACCTCGGCCAGCACCGCGCGCGCTCGCTCACCGCTGAGTTGGCCGATGCGGCCGTGCTGCTGATCGCGGTGGACGGTGGCGCGGCGAAGGTGGCCGCCGCGCGCTTCCCCCAGGCCGCCGGGCGCATCTATACCCTCGGCGCGCTCGCCGGCCGCCCGCGCGACATCCCCGACCCCTTCAAGATGCAGATCGGCGCATGGCTGGCTTACGCCCGCGAGATCGATCAGCTGATCGCCGCCGCGCTGCCCCGCATCCTTTCGCTTCTACCCGCGGCACAGGAGTCGGCGGGGTCTCGGCTCCAGCCGCCAACCTCGAGCTTCCAACCCCTCGCTCCCGAGCGCGTCGAGGCGGCCGAGCGCATCGTACAGCTGGTGCGGCTGGCGGCTCAGCTGCCCGGTGTGGTGGACTGGGCCGCGGCCCGCGGGCAGATCGAGGCCGACCTGGGGCGGATCGCGGCGCTGCCCGCGCCCCCCGGCGACATGGCGCCGGCCTACACCGGCATGCTGCGCGCCGCCCTTGCGCTCACGCCCGCCCCTCCCAGCCCCGGCAAGCTCGCCGCGCTGGCCGAGGCCGCCGGCCGCCTGGCGGCGCCGCTGCCCGCCGACGCGCTCGCCGACCTCTCGGCGCAACTCGGGGGGTGGGCTGCCCTTTAGTTGAACGTTGAACGTCATGCAGCGCCGCTGTGCCCGAGGGCGCCAACGTTCACCGTGCGAACGTGCAACGTTCAACCCGAGCTACTGGAGCGCGGAGGTCAGCCGCGCCATGTTGTCCACGAACTGCGTCAGCCGCGAGCGGCGGCGCCACTCCTCCAGCTGGAGCGGGCGCGCGCGCGAGCGGTAGAGCGCCTCCACCTGCCGCAGCGCGCGTACCACGTGCGGGTCGTAGACCACCAGCGTCACCTCCAGGTCCAGCTCGAACGAGCGGATGTCCATGTTGCTCGAGCCCAGCACCGCGATGTCGTCGTCGATGCTGATCGTCTTGCTGTGCAGCATGGCCGGCGCGCGGTAGAGCCAGACCTGCACCCCCGCGCGGAGCAGCGCCTCGTAGTACGAGCGCTGGGCGTGGTACACCAGGAACTGGTCGCTGATCTCGGACAGCACCAAGTGCACCTCCACGTCGCGCTGGGCCGCGCTGGTGATGGCCGTCATGAGCGACTCATCCGGCACGAAGTAGGGGTTGCAGATCACGATCCGCCGGCGCGCGGCGTGGATCAGCGAGGCGAACAGCTTCAAGTTGTTCTCATTGTCGTGCCCCGGGCCGCTCGGCAGTACCTGGCAGAGCGAGCCGCCCGCAGTGGGCGGGATGTCCCACAGCTCCGGCGCCGCCGCCCGGTCCAGCAGCACTCCCGTCTCGGAGTACCAGTCGGTGATGAAGACCGCCTGCAGCTGCATCACCACCGGCCCCGTCACCCGCGCTACCAGCTCGTCGTACACCAGGCCGCGCCGCAGGTTCTTGCGCTTGTGGTAGGTGCGGTCGATGATGTTCTGCGAGCCGGTGAAGCCCACCGCCCCGTCCACCACCACGATCTTGCGGTGGTTGCGCAGGTCCGCCCGCGACCACTCGTTGTCGAAGATGCGCACCGGCAGCATGACGTGGGCTTCGATGCCGGCCTCGCGCATCCAGCGCATGAGGGCGCGGTAGCCGGGGTACAACAGCGAGCCGAGGTGGTCCAGCAGCACGCGCACCGTGACGCCGCGCCGCACGGCCCGCTCCAGCGCCTGGAAGAAGGGCTCGGTGCTCGCGTCTCGGCAGAGGATGAAGTACTCGACGTGGATGAAGCGCTGGGCTCGCTCGATCTCCTCCGTGATGGCCCGGATGGTCCCGGCGTAGTCTGCGCACAGCTCGACCGTGTTGCCGCCGAAGGCCGGCAGCCCGCTGAGGTTGGTGTTGAGGTGCACGAACGGCTCGGAGCGCGGCGGGATGCGTGGGTCCAAGAGCGGCGCCAGGTCCGGCCGCTGGCACATAGCGGCCATCTCCTTGCGGATCAGGTCGTCCATCGCGCGCTGCTGCAGCCGCCGGCGCACCGAGAGCTTGGAGTTGCCGAGCAGCAGGAAGATCGCGGTGCCGATGTAGGGGAACATGAAGATCAGCAGCAGCCAGGCGGTGGCCGAGGACGGCCGGCGGTTCACCGGGACGAACACCAGCATAATGAAGGGGATGACGAGTGAGACCAGGTAGACGAGTGCGGCGATCTCTGCCCAGTTCATAGTGGCTCTCTTCGCGAGCGGGCCGGTATATGCGGCCCTCGCTCCCATAGGATCAAGGGCTGTGCCGCGGCTCTGGGCCAACCTCGGGCCCGGCGCCCGCCTGCGCGTGAGAGTCCGGCACGCGGCTTGCTGAAACAGGTCATTTCCCCATCGGCGCTACCTCTGTGCACTTCGTGCTCTCTCCGAGCCACGTGGGGCTGATGAAGTGTGCGGATTTAAGCGGGTAGCTGGCGCCCTCCCACGCCCAACGATTTCGTAAAGGTGCATCGTCCCCCGGTGTGGAGAGCGAAGCCCTCCACGACCCCCGTAGCGAGGTGCCTCCCCCTACCCCTCCCGATCGATCTGGTATCATAGCGCTCGTGATCCCTGCTCCTGATGGAGGCCCACCATGCGTGAGCGCTTCGCGGGCGACCCGCACCGCCCGGCGTACCACTTCCTGCCACCTGCCAACTGGATGAACGACCCGAACGGGCTGATCCACTGGCGCGGCCAGTACCACCTGTTCTACCAGTACAACCCCAACGGCGCCTTCTGGGGCACCATGCACTGGGGCCACGCCGTAAGCCCGGACATGGTGCGCTGGCGGGATCTGCCGATCGCGCTGGCTCCCGGCCCCGAGCCGTACGACGCCGCCGGGGTCTACTCCGGCATCACCGTGGTCCACGAGGGTGCCCCGACGATCATTTACACCGCCACCGCCGGCGAGCGCTACGAGCCGAGCGTGGCGCTGGCGGTGGGCGACGAAGCGTTGGTGACCTGGCGCAAGGACCCGGCTAACCCGGTGCTGCGCCCGCCCACAGACCCGGACATCCACGACTTCCGCGACCACTCGGCCTGGCGCGAGGGGGAGTGGTGGTACCAGGTGATCGGCGCTGGCATCCGCGGCGTGGGCGGTGCCATCCTGCTGTACCGCTCGCGGGACCTGCGGGCGTGGGAGTATCTTGGCCCGGCATGCGTGGGCACGTCGGAGGAGAGCGGTGAGACGTGGGAGTGCCCGGACCTCTTCGAGTTAGGGGGGCGCCACGTGTTGCTGGTCTCGCCCATCCCGCTCGGCCGCGCGATCTACTTCACCGGCGCCTATGCCGATCACCGTTTCACCCCGGAGCTACAAAGCGAGCTGGACCTGGGCGGCTCGCTCTACGCGCCGCAGACCTTCCGCGACGCGCACGGCCGGCGCATTCTGTTCGGCTGGCTGCGCGAGGAGCGCCCGCGCACCGCCCAGGAGGCGGCCGGCTGGTCTGGCGTGATGTCGCTGCCACGGGTGCTCACGCTGCTCCCGGACGGCTCGCTCGGCCAGGCGCCCGCCGCGGAGGTGGAGACGCTGCGTGGCCGCCACACTGCGCTCGCGGCCATGCCGCTGGCCCCTGGCCTCACCGCGCTCCCCGCCGATCTCCCCGGCGACCGGCTGGAGGTGCTGGCGGAGATCGATGTGGGATCGGCCGCGGCGGCCGGCCTGGCGCTGCGGGCTACGCCGGACAGTGCGGAGCGTACGCTGGTGTACTACGACCGGCCGGGCGCGCGACTGGTGGTGGACCGTACGCACGCCAGCCTGGACAGCGAGACCGCGCGCGATGTGCGGGCCTGCCCGCTCGCGCTCGCGCCGGGCGAGCCGCTGCGACTGCGCGTCTTCGTGGATCGCTCGGCGATCGAGGTGTTCGCCAACGGGCGCGCCTGCCTGGCCAGTCGCGTCTATCCCACCCGGATGGACGCGCGTGGCGCCCAACTCTTCGCTGAGGGCGCGGGGGCGCGCCTGCTCGCGCTGGACATGTGGGAGATGACGGCGGTGTGGCCGGCCTAGAGCAAAACGCTAAACGCTGAACGCTGAACGCTGAACAGTCGGGGCAGCAGAACGCGGTCGGCAGCCCCGCGCCCGCCAACCTTAAGTTGGCGGACGCGGGAGATCGCTGGTTGCGGGTGTTGCCGGCGCATGTGCGATGGCGGCCCTCCCCTGTGATGAAAATTCCGTAATGCGGTTCCGCTTTGCAGCTCAGCCGTCATCTGGTATGATCGCCGGCACTTCCCAAACAGGTGTGCCTGATACGTTCTTTGAACAGCGAGGCCGTCGCTCCGTCTCCTCGTGGGAGAGGCTCAGCGGAAGGAAGAGGTATGCTCACGCCAGACCGTCACCGGCGCCCGCTTCATGTCCACCTGGCGCTCATCGGCGCCTTGCTGCTTGCGGCCGTGGCCGGGCTGTTGGGCGTGCCGCAGGGCGCACGTGCGGCTACGCCGGCTGAACTGTTCTTCTCCGAGTACATCGAAGGTTCGAGTAATAACAAAGCACTGGAGATCTACAACGGCACGGGCGCGGCGATCAACTTGGGGACCGCCGGCTACAACGTCCAGATGTACTTTAACGGCAGCGCTACAGCCGGCCTGACGATCAACCTGACTGGGACAGTCGCGGACGGCGATGTCTTTGTGGTGGCACAAAGCAGCGCTGCTCCGGCCATCCTGGCCCAAGCAGATCAGACGAACGGCGCCGGCTGGTTCAACGGCGACGATGCGGTGGTGCTGCGCAGGGGCACGACGGTCATCGACGTGATCGGCCAGATCGGTCTCGACCCCGGCACGGAATGGGGGACCGGGCTGACCAGCACGGCGGACAACACACTGCGGCGCAAGGTGACGGTTTGTGCCGGCGATCCGAATGGGAGCGATGCCTTCGACCCGTCCGTGGAGTGGGATGGCTTCGCGGTAGATACGTTCACTGGCTTGGGGAGCCACACGGTGAGCTGTGGCACAACCAGCTTGTCGATCGCCGACGTCTCCGCCAACGAGGGGGATAGCGGCACAACCACGTTCACCTTTACGGTCAGCCTCTCTGCGCCGGCGAGCGCGGGCGGCGTGACCTTCGACATCGCCACCGCGGACGGTACAGCCACCGCCGGGAGCGACTATGTCGCCAGGGCGCTCACGGCGCAGACCATCCCCGCGGGCAGCACGACCTACACCTTCGACGTCACCGTCAACGGCGATACGGCGGCAGAGCCCGACGAGACGTTCTTCGTCAACGTCACCAACGTGACCGGCGCCGCAGTTGGAGATGGCCAGGGGCAGGGGACCATCATCAATGATGATGTCTGCGGGCTCCCCTACACGCCCATCTACGACATCCAGGGGAGCGGCTCGACGGCGGCGATCACCGGCACGGTGACCACCCAGGGTGTGGTAGTGGGGGACTTCGAGGGGAGCAGCGGGCTGCAGGGCTTCTATCTGCAGGACCCGGCGGGCGATGGCGATGAAGCCACCTCGGATGGTATCTTCGTCTTCACCGGCAGCGCCAACACTGTCAGCGCTGGCGATCTGGTGCGCGTGACCGGCTTCGCCCGCGAGCGATTCAATCAGACCGCGCTGAACGGCTCGAACAGCAACTCCTCGCCGGTGACGAGCATCACCAGCTGCGGCAGCGGAAGTGTGGCGCCGACCGACGTGACGCTGCCCTTTGGTAGCGCCGACTACCCGGAGCGCTTCGAGGGCATGCTGGTGCGCCTGCCGCAGGCCCTGGTGATCTCGGAGTACTTCAACTATGATCGCTTCGGCGAGCTGGTGCTGGCCCTGCCGCTGGACGGCGAGGAGCGCCCCTTCACGCCGACGGCGATCGATGAGCCTGGCGCGCCTGCGCAGGCCCGGGCGCTGGCGAACACCCTGCGGCGTATCACGCTCGACGACGGGCTGAGCACGCAGAACCCGTCGTTCGTGCGCCACCCCAACGGCGCCCCCTTCAGCCTGAGCCACCGTTTCCGCGGCGGCGACACGGTGCAGAACACGGTCGGCGTGCTAGGGTTCGACTTCGGCCTGTACCGCATTCAGCCCACCGGGACGGCGGACTACACCGCCACCAACCCGCGCCCGGCCGCGCCTGCGCCGGTGGGCGGCACCCTGCGCGTGGCGGCCATGAACACGCTCAACTTCTTCCTGACGCTGGACTACCCGCCCGGCAATCCGCTCGACAACAAGTGCGGCCCGGCGCAGAACGTGGAGTGCCGCGGCGCCGACGCCGACCAGCCGGACGAGTTCACGCGTCAGCGCGACAAGCTTCTGGCCGCGCTGCAGGGGCTGGACGCCGCCATCATCGGCCTGAATGAGCTGGAGAACACGCCCGGCGTCGACCCGCTCGGTGACGCCACACGTGGTATCGTACCGGGCCTCAACGCGGCGCTGGGCGCCAGCACGTACAGCTACATCGACACCGGCGTGATCGGCACTGACGCCATCCGCGTCGGGCTAATCTACAGGCCCGCCGTGGTGACGCCGGTCGGCGCATTCCAGACCCTGGACAGCAGCGATGACCCGCGCTTCCTGGACACCAAGAACCGCCCGTCGCTGGCCCAGACCTTCGAGGTGGTGGCCACCGGCGCGCGCTTCACGGTGGTGGTCAACCACCTGAAGTCCAAAGGCTCGGACTGCAACGACGTGGGCGACCCGGACATCGGCGACGGCCAGGGCAACTGCAACCAGACCCGCACCAACGCGGCGGCGGCGCTGGTGGACTGGCTGGCGACCGACCCGACGGGCAGCGGCGACCCGGACTTCCTGATTATGGGCGACCTGAACTCGTACGCCCAGGAGGACCCGATCGACACGATCAAAGTGGGCGCGGACGATACCCCCGGCTCCGCAGATGACTATACCAACCTGATCGCCCAGTACCAGGGCACGTTCGCCTACTCCTTTGTCTTCGACGGCCAGGCCGGCTACCTGGACCACGCGCTGGCCAATATCAGCCTGGCCGCGCAGGTGACGGGCGCCGCGGACTGGCATATCAACGCCGACGAGCCCGATCTGCTGGACTACGACACCAGCTTCAAGCCGCCGGCGCAGGACGCGCTCTACGAGCCGAACGCGTACCGCTCGTCGGATCACGATCCGGTGGTCGTCGGTCTCCATTTCACGCCGCCCACGGTGGACGCGGGCGGTCCGTACACGGTCGGGGAGGGCGAATCGATCCTCGTCAGCGCCACCGGCAGCGACCCCGAGGGCGGCGTGGTGACGTACGAGTGGGACCTCGACAACGACGGCACGTTCGAGACGCCGGGCCAGAGCGTGACATTCGCGGCCGGCGCCGACACGGCCCCGAACACCATCACCATCAAGGTGCGGGCGACCGACCCGTTCGGCAACGCGGCGGTCGATACGGCGACGGTGCATGTCATCTACAACTTCACCGGCTTCTTCCAGCCGATCGGCAACCAGCCGATCTTCAACACAGTCAAGGCCGGCAGCGCCGTACCGGTGAAGTTCAGTCTGAGCGGCGACCAGGGGCTGGACATCTTCGCCGCAGGCTACCCGAAGTCGCAGCCAATCCTGTGCCCCAACGGTGAGCCAGGCAGCCCGGTGGAGGAGACCGTCACCGCTGGCGGCAGCAGCCTGGCCTATGATGCGGCCACCGACACGTACATCTACGTCTGGAAGACCAATAAGGGCTGGGTGAGCACCTGCCGGGAGTTGGTGATCCAGCTGGACGATGGGACGGTCCACCGGGCGAACTTTATGTTCGTGAGGTAGGCGCTGCGCGCACACGGCCAGCGGAAACGGGTAGATTTCCGGGAGGGCCCGGCCCTCCCGGACCCTCCCATTTTCACCCTGGGAAGGATGAGATTCGATGGCGGCTGACCGACTCTACGGCGCCCAATCCATGATCGCCCCGCTGCGGCGGGTGCTCGTGCGCCGGCCGGACGCGGCCTTTGGCGGGGCCGACCCGGCGGAGTGGCACTACACGGCGCGGCCGGACCTGGGGCGGGCCCAGGAGGAGCACGACGCGCTGGTGGCGTTGCTGCGCGCCGCCGGCGCCGAGGTGCTCTACCACGATGCACCACAGCCTGGCCGGGCCGACTCGATCTTCGTCTTCGACCCGGCGCTGGTCACGGACGCGGGCGCGGTGATCCTGCGCATGGGGAAGGAGCTGCGGCGCGGCGAGGAGCGAGCTATGGCGCGCGCGCTGGAGGCGCTCGGCATACCGCTGCTGGCCGAACTGGAGGGCGACGCGCTGGCTGAGGGGGGCGACCTGCTCTGGCTAGACCACGACACGCTCGCGGTGGGGCTGGGCTTCCGCACCAACGCCGAGGGGCTGCGCCAGCTGCGCACCGCGCTCGAGCCCCGCGGCGTCCGGCTGCTGCCGGTGGAGCTGCCCTACTTCCTCGGTCCGGCCGCCTGCCTGCACCTGCTCTCGCTGATCAGCATCGTGGACGAACGCCTGGCGGTGGTCTACCCGCCGCTCATGTCGGTGCCGTTCTGGCAGGAGCTGCGGCGGCGCGGCTTCCGCACGGTGGAGGTGCCGGAGGCCGAGTTCATGACGATGGGGCCGAATGTGCTGGCGCTCGCGCCCGGCCAGTGCCTGATGCTGGAGGGCAACCCGGAGACAAAGCGCCGGCTGGAGGCGGCCGGCTGCGAGGTGCTCACCTACCGCGGCCAGGAGATCTCGCTCAAAGCCGAGGGCGGTGCCACCTGCCTCACCCGGCCGATCCTGAGGGCCTGATCGACAAGACTGATGCGAGGGTTGTGCCCCCGCGCCCTGCAGAGGAGGGGTGGAGGGGCCCGGCCCCTCTCAAGAGATCCTGCGAGGGTTCTTTGCGGGGGCCGCAGGCCCGGAAACATCCCCGAAAACCGGGTGGATGCGGCGGGGCGTAGCCCCTCCGCGCCTCTCCACGGGGGTTGGGGCGCAGCCCCAAGCATACGTGACCGATGCTCTAGGGGCGCCGCACGAAGTCCTCCGCCAGGGTCTCATCTAGCGCCTGCAGCAGGAAGTCGGCGTCCTCCTCGCCGAAGGGCAGCGGCGGGCGGATCTTGATCACGTTGTGGTAGGGGCCGTCGGTGCCGGCCAGGATGCAGCGCTCGCGCAGCCGGTTCACCACGTAGCTGGCCTCGGCGTCCGCCGGCTCCAGCGTCTGCCGGTCGCGCACCAGCTCCAGCCCGAGGAACAGCCCGGCGCCCCGCGCGTCGCCGACCAGCGGGTGGCGCGCCGCCAGCTCGCGCAGCCCGGCCAGCAGCCGCCCGCCGACCCGCCGCGCCCGCTCCTGTAACCCCTCGTCTTGCACTACGTCCAGCACCGCCAGCCCGGCGGCGCAGGCCACCGGATTGCCGCCGAAGGTGCTGAAGAACTCCATCCCGTTGTCGAAGGCCGCCGCGATGGCCGGTGTGGTCACTACCGCACCGAGCGGGAAGCCGTTGCCGATCGGCTTGCCGAGCACCACGATGTCCGGCACGACCTCCTGCATGGCGAAGCCCCAGAAGTGGCTCCCCAACCGCCCGAAGCCCACCTGCACCTCGTCCGCGATGCACACGCCCCCCGCCGCACGCACCGCCGCGTACACCTCCGCCAGATAGCCCGGCGGCGGCACGATCTGCCCGCCCACGCTCGGCAGCGACTCGGCGATGTAGCCCGCCAGACCGCCTTTGATTGACATAATTTTATCCACCAGGTCAGCGACATGGTGGGCGTACTTCGGGCCAGCCTGGGGGTCGTGGCGCTTATAGGGGCCGCGGTAGTCGTCCGGGATGGGGGCGACGTGCACCCATTCGGGGGCGCCCGCGCCGCCGGGGCCGTTGAACTTGTAGGGGCTGATGTCGATCAGGCCGGTGGTGTGGCCGTGGTAGGCCGCGTCCAGCACGATCATATCCTTGTGGCCGGTGGCGGCGCGCGCCAGGCGCAGCGCCAATTCATTGGCCTCGCTGGCCGAGTTGACGAAGAAGCAAACCCGCAGCGGCTCGGGCATGAGCGCGGTGAGCCGCCCGGCGTAGCGCACGATGGCGTCGTGCAGGTAGCGGGTGTTGGTGTTGAGCAGGGCAATCTGGTCCTGGACGGCCTTCACCACGCGCGGGTGGCTGTGGCCAACGTGCGGCACGTTGTTGTACACATCCAGGAAGGCGCGGCCGGTGTCGTCGTACAGATACTGCATCCAGCCGCGCACCACCTTGAGCGGCCGGCGGTAGGAGAGGCTCAGGCTGCGCCCGATGCGGGACCTCCTGGCGGCCAGTGTCTCCTCCGCGCTCGGGTGCGGCGCGGGCAGGCGCGCGGGCGGGATGCTGAGGATCAGGTTGGGGTCCGGCGAGAGGGCCAGCCAGACATCGCGCTGGCTGGCGCGCGCCACGCCGGGGTAGTCCTGCTCCAGATCGAGCAAGTCGAGGATGATCTGCACATGGAGGTGCGGCGGCCAGTCACCGTTGAGCGCGGGGGGGCCGACGCTGCCGATCCGCTGGCCGGGGACCACCGGCTGGCCCAGGGCCAGGTGCTCCAGCGCCCAGCCGTCCAGGTGGCCGTAGAGCGTGTAGAACGTGAGCTGTTCTGCCACAGCGGGCTCAGAGGACTCAGAGGGGGAGGGGGCCGATGCCGCACGATCGCTGCTGTGGCCCCGGGCTGTCTCTTTCCCCTCTGTGCGCTGTGTGCCCGCTGTGGCGATCTGATGTTCCAGTACCACCAGGTGGCCATAGTCCAGTCGGGCGGGGTTGGAGGCCAGCAGGCGCACCGTGCCCGCGAGGGGGGCGTAGACCGGCGCACCAGGCTGCAGCCAGAGATCCAGGCCGAGATGCACCGTGCGGCGCTCGTCGGTGGGGTGACCGCCGGCGCCGAAGGCCGGCGCGGTATAGATCGCGCGCGCCTCGCCGTAGCCGCCGGCGCCGATGGCCGCCCCCGCCGCGCGGATATGGCCGAAGATCGCCGCTTCGAGCGGCTCGCGTTCCAGGTTGCGCGGGTCCGCGCCCAGGAGCGTGCTGCCGACGCTCAGGTCCAGCGGGGCCACCTGGGCCGTGCGCAGGTCCACATCCAGCACGGGGGCGAAGCTGCCGGCGTTTGCGCGCAGCCAGGCCGCCACGCGCTCGCCGTGGGGCACCGGCGGCAGGGCGCAGGCGGCGCGCAGCGTATAGTGGGCCAGGCGCGGGTGGATGGCGTCCAGGCGCGCGAGCGCCTCCCAGGCCGGCGCCTCGCTGACGGTGACGTATGGGTCGTCGGGGGCCTCGCGCGCGCGCAGGGCGGCGTTCGTCACGCTCACCGCCAGGCGGGCGCAGATCAGCGGGAAGAGCGCGGCGATCTCCGCTTCCTCAAGCGGGTAGGCGCGGTGGTAGCCGGCCACCACGTGCGCCGCGGCGGCGAGCGGGTCCGGCTTGCCGAGCAGCGCGTAGGCGGCGGCGATCGCCACCTCGCATACCGTGGCGGTGAGCAGCGCGTCGCCGAAGTCGATCACGCTCACGGCGCGCTGCGGCCACTCGTGCGGGCCGCTCACCAGCACATTGTAGTCGTTGGCGTCGTTATGGATCACACTGCGGCGCAGGGCGGGCAGGCGCGGGGCGATCTCCTCGAAGCGGCGCAGCGCCCGTTCCACCAGCGCGCGCCGCCCCGTGTCGCCGATCGCGTGCAGGTGCTCCGCGATCCAGCCGGCGCGGGCCAGGTCCCACTTCAGCGCGCGGCTGGCGGCCGGGTGTGCGAAGCCGGCCAGCGCCGCGTCCAGCCGCCCCAGGTAGGCACCGAGGCTTTCGAGCAGCTCGGGCGTGTGCGGGCGGGCCTCGGCCAGCACCCGGCCGGGCACGTGGGTCAGCAGCCACACCAGGCGCGGCGGGCCGCCCGCTGGCCGCCAGGTGGCGACCCGCTCGCCGCCGGGTGTGGGGCACACCCGCGGCAGCAGCAGCGACGGGTCGGCGGCAGCCAGGTGGTCGAGCAGCGCCACCTGCAGCTCGACCATCGCCGGCCCGGCGTCGGGGTGCATGACCTTGAGGATATAGCCGGCGCCGTCGCCGGCGAGCAGGTGGAAGTTGGCGTCGTACTCGCCGGGGAGCGGGCTGGCGGCGGCGCGCAGGCCGTACAACCCGGCGGCGAGGGCGGTGGCCTCCTGCGCGCTCAGCGGCGCGGCCACAGATCTGGCGACGAACATGCGGTGACTCCTACGTGCGCGTTCAGGGCAGGCGCTCGATAGCTCCACACAAACCCTTCAGTCTGGCGGGAGGGTCACAGGGAGGGAAGCTCCCTGGTCCTCCCCGCACCGGAGGACGGTTGAGGGCCCAGAGGACAGAGAGGAGAACATTCTAGCACGGTCCGGGGCGAACCACTTCGCTGATGAAGGTTTACCGGCGCAACGTGCATCAGCCCCGAAGGCCCAGAAGTCCTACCCCCGCCCTGTTTCCGTGTGTCTGTGCTAGAATCGCCGCAGGCGCTGCGTGGAGACGAAGGAGGGCGGCATGGCTACAACGACGCTGGTGCTCGGCGGTGGGTTCGGCGGGATCGCGGCGGCGAACACGCTGCGCCGGCTTGTGCCGGAGGAGCACGCGATCACCGTGATCGACCGATCCTCGCACTTCCACGTCGGCGCGGGGAAGACGTGGGTGATGCTCGGCGAGCGCAGCTACGAGCAGATCGCGCAGGCGCGTGCGGCGCTGCTCGCGCCCGGAGTGCGCTTTCTCCAGGCGCGGGTGCTGGGGCTGGACCTGGCGAGCCGCACGGTGGTGACGGAGGGCGAGAGGCTGCGCTGGGACCATCTGGTGCTCGCCGTGGGGGCGGAGCTCAACCCGGCGGCGGTGCCAGGGCTGGCGGAGGCGGCGCATACCTTCTACACCATCGAGGGGGCACAGCGGCTGCGCGGCGAGCTGGAGCGCTTCGACGGCGGCGAGATCGCCTTCCTGATGCCGCGTGTGCCGTTCGCCTGCCCGCCGGCGCCCTACGAGGCGGCGCTGCTGCTACACCACGCGCTCCAGCGCCGCGGCCTGGCGGACAGGGCGCGCATCGCGATCTACACCGCCGAGGGCGCGCCGATGGCCACCGCCGGGCCGGAGATGGGGCAGTTCGTGCGCGAGGAGTTGGCCCGGCGCGCGATCGCCTACCACCCCCAACGCCAGACGGCGCGCGTGGAGGGCGCGGCGCGGCGCATCGTCTTCGCGGACGGCGCCGAGGCGCCCTACGACCTGCTGATCGCGGTGCCGCCGCACGAGGCGCCATCCCTGGTGCGCGACGCCGGGCTGACGAACCAGACCGGCTGGGTGCCGGTGGACCCGCAGACGCTGCGTGTGCAGAGCGGACCCGGCCAGGTGTACGCCGTGGGCGACATCACCGTCATGCCGCTGCCGGGCCGGTTCAAGCCGGAGGTGGCGCTGTCGCTGCCGAAGGCCGGAGTGTTCGCCGCGGCCCACGGCCGCGCCGCCGCGCACCAGATCGCCGCCGCCATCCTGGGGCGCGCGCCGGAGGAGGTGTTCGACGGGCGCGGGTTCTGCTACCTCGAGCTAGGCGGCGGGCGGGCCGTGCGCGGGGACGGCGAGTTCTTCGCGCTGCCGCACCCGGTGATGCGGCGGCAGACCCCCGACGAGGCGCAACTCCAGGACAAGCTGGCCTGGGTCGCGCGCCAGCTCGCGCCACTGCGCATGCCGTGAATGGAAGCGGAAGGGGCCAGGGGAGCCTGTAGCCCTCCCCCGAGACCCAACCCCTCACCGTAGCCCTCGCGAGGGACGACGCATGAGGCTCAGACATGGGGCACAGCGCCGCGGCGCGCCGCGGCGCCGGGAGTTGACCGTGCGGCGGCGGCTGGTGGCCGCGCAGCGGCGCGCCGAACGGCAGGCCGCCGTGCTGCAGATCAGCCGCATCATCAACAGCCGGCTCAGCCTGGATGACCTGCTGCGCACGGTGGTGACGGCCATCCACGATCGCCTCTCCTACCCGCACATCGCGCTGCTGCTGGCCGACCCGGACGACCCGCAGACGCTGGTGTTGCACGCGCGCGGCGGTATCTACGTCACCGTCGGCGAGTACCGCCAGAGCGTCGAGCAGGGGATCATCGGCGCGGCCGCCCGCCAGCGCCGCCAGATGTTGGTGGATGATGTGCACGCCGACCCGCGCTACATCCCGGTGCCCAACGCCGACAACGTACGGGCCGAGTTGGCGACGCCGATCCTGAGCGGCGACCGGCTGCTGGGCGTGCTGAACATCGAGTCCGAGCGGCCGATCGGCGCCGAGGACGCCGAGAGCGTGGCGCTGCTGGCCGGCCAGTTGGGCGTGGCGATCGAGAACGCCCGGCTGTTCGCCGCTGAGCGCCGCCGGGCCGTGCGCACCGCCATCACCGGGCGCATCGGCAGCCTGATCGCGCGCAGCCTTAGCCTGCACGAAATCTTCGCCACCGCCACCGAGGCGATCTGCGAGCAACTCGGCTACGCCTACGTCGCCGCCGGCATCGTAGACCCCGACGATCCCGAGCAGTTGGTGCTGTTCGCCCAGGCCGGCGCGCTCAGCAACGCCGTCCCCACCGGCTACCGCCAGAGCATCCACCTCGGGCTGCTGGGCGCGGCTGCCCACCAGCGCCGCCCGCTGCTGGTGAACGATGTGGCCGCCGACAGCCGCTACCTGGCGCTGCTGCCTGGCGGCGTGCGCGCCGAGCTGGTGGCGCCGATCCTGGCCCACGGCGAGCTGCTCGGCCTGCTCAATATCGAGTCAGTCGAGCCGATCCCCGAGGAGGACGTGGCCGACATCGAGGTGATCGCCGATCAGCTCGCCGTAGCGATGCAGAACGCCCGCCTCTTCGACCGCACGCAGCGCGCGCTCGAGACGACGCAGCTGTTGTACGCCACCAGCCGGCGCATCAGCACCGCCGACAGCGTCGAGGCGGTGGTGGCCGCCTACCTGGAGGAGGTGGCCGCCCGCGGGCGCTACATCTGCACGGTGCTGGTCTACGAGCTGGACGAGCGCGGCCAGCGGGTAGCCACCGTGGTGCGCGGCTGGTACTCGGCGCGCGACGGCATGCGCCTGGCGGACCATCGCACGCTCTACCGGCGCGACCCGCTGGACGAGTGGCTGGACCGGGGCGAGCTGATCACCATGCCGGACGTGCACGCCGACCCACGTGCCTCGGAGGGGCTGCGCGAGCTGCAGCGGCGGGACAAGCGGCCCGCGCTGGCGTTCATCCCGCTGATGGTGGGCGCGCTGCGCATCGGCCTGGTGGTGCTGAGCCACCACGAAGTGCATGAGTGGCAGGAGCGCGAGCTGGAGCCGTACCGAGCCGCGGCGGCGCTCATGGCTGCGGCCATCGCTAGCCGGCTGCGGGACGTGCAGGTGGCCGAGCAGCGCCGCCAGGTGGCGGTGCTGGAGGAGCGGCGGCGCCTGGCGCGCGAGCTGCACGACTCGGTCACCTAATCGCTGTTCAGCATGAGCCTGCTGGCGCAGGTGCTGCCGGAGCTGTGGGAGGTGGACCGCGCGGAGGCCGAGGCGGCGTTGGCGCAGATCCGGGATCTGACGCGCGGTGCGCTGGCCGAGATGCGCGCCCTGCTGTTCGAGCTGCGCCCGGCGGCCCTCGGCGAGCAGGACCTGGCGAGCGCGCTGCGCGACCACGCCACCATGTTCGAGCGGCGCACCGGCATCGGCGTCGCGGTGCTCGTCGAGAGCGGTGGCGATGTGCCGCGGCCAGTGGAGCAGGCGCTGTTCCGCATCGCACAGGAGGCGTTGGCGAATGTGGCGCGCCACGCCCATGCGCAGCGGGTGCGCGTGCAGCTGCGGGCTGGCCCGCCGGCGCGCCTGGAGATCGCCGACGATGGGCGCGGCTTCACGGCCTCCGTCGGGGGCGCCGAGCGCTTCGGCCTGGTCTCGATGCGTGAGCGCGCCGCGGCTATCGGCGCCCGCCTGGAGATCAACTCCGCGCCCGGCCAGGGGACAAGCATCGCGGTGGAGTGGCCAGGGTGAGAGCCGAGTGCGGTGTGCTGAGGGCGGTCCAGCGGTCCGGGTCGCTGAAGCGCTGCGGGATGTGAGCGCGCTGTGGGGGAGGCCAGTCAGCGTCGTCAGGCGTCTCAGCGGTCAGCGATCCGGGAGCGCTGATAGACCAAATAGCGCTCCAGCATCGTTTAACAGGCGGTAGGCGATGAGGTGCATGGGCGCCGACTCGCCCTCAATCCTCAGTCCTGCGGTGAGGAGCGAAGCTATGGCAACCATCCGAGTCCTGGTCGTAGACGACCACGCGATCGTCCGGCAGGGGCTGCGGGCGATCATCCGTGTCACGCCCGGCCTGGAGTTGGTGGGCGAGGCCGCCGATGGCGCGGAGGCCGTGGAGCAGACGCTGGCCGGGTGCCCGGACCTGGTGCTGATGGACCTGGTCATGCCCGGTGTGGACGGCGTGCAGGCGATCGCGGCCATCAAGCGCCAGGCGCCATCCACGCGTGTGCTGGCGCTCACCACCTTCGCCGACGCCGAGCTGGTGCTGGGTGCGGTGCAGGCGGGCGCCGACGGCTACCTGCTCAAGGATGTGGGCGTGCCAGAGCTGACGCGCGCCATACGCGCGGTGTACGCCGGCCAGCCCTACCTGCACCCCGAGGCCACCCGGCACCTCATCCAGGCCACCGCGCGCCCTGAGCCGGCCGCCGCGCGCCTCACCCAACGCGAGCAGGAGGTGCTTGTGCGCGTGGCGCGCGGCCTCACCAACCGCCAGATCGCGGATGAGTTGGCGATCAGCGAGAAGACCGTCAGTGTCCACGTTAGCAACCTGCTCAGCAAGCTCGGCCTCACCAGCCGCACGCAGGCCGCCCTCTACGCGGCACGCACCGGCCTGGTGCCGGCCGAGGGCTAAATGCGCGCCGGCGAAGCCTGCGGATATTGAGGGAGATGTTTCAGAGAGGGCAAGCCCTCCCTGACCCTCCCGTATCGTGTGGGCGATGACGTCACATCGACACGTCAGCGTACTAGGCACTTCCCTTAGCTCGATCTCGGGAGATTCTCCCTCGCTCCGCCGTGGCGCTCGTGTTACCCTCACTCTAGGGCGCGTTCGCCGCGCCGCGCATGGCCTGCTGCCTGAACAGGAGCGCCGATGGCGGACCCCGCACAGCCCGCCAGCCGCCGCACGGCGTTGGTCGTCGACGATGACGAGCGCGTGCGGACCACGCTCACCCGCATCCTGCGCTGGCTCGGCGCTTGGGACGAGATCGGTGCGGCCGCCGACAGCGCGGAGGCGTTGGAGCGCGCCGCCGCCCTGCGCCCGCGGCTCGTGCTGATCGACCTCTGGCTGCCGGACGGGCGCGGGCTGGACCTGATCCCGGCGCTGCGGGCCGCCACCCCGCCACCGCGCATCGTTGTGCTCACGGCCGAGGAGGACCCCGAGCTGCGCGAGCAGGCGCTGGCGAGCGGCGCCGATAGTTACCTGCTCAAGACGACGCCGGCCGACGCGCTGATCGCCGCCCTGCGCGCGCTCGCCGCGGCGCTGTGAGCGGCCGCGCGCCAGCGCCAGGTAGGGGCGCAGCCCCCGCACACATCTCACCTCAACTGTAGCAGTCCGATAGGACTGTTCTATCGCCGCGGCGCAGCGCGCCGCCCAACCGCGGAGCGCCATGAATAATCGAGGCTTTCTCGGCACCACTGCCCCGCTCTACGCCGACCTGACGCTGCTGCTCAGCATCGGCGTGGCCCTTACGCTCACGGTGGGCATGGTCCTGGCCATCCTCAGGCGCTACGACGCCCACCGCTGGGTCCAGACCAGCGCCGTCGTGCTGAATATTGCCCTGGTGCTCACCGTGATGGCCGGCTCGTTCCTGCGCTCGGCGGCCCCCGGCCTGCCCGCGCGCGTTGGCGAGCCGTACTTTGGCGTCGCCGCGACCCACGCGCTAGCCGGCCTGGTGGCCTTCGTCTTCGGCACCTTCGTGATGCTGCGCGGCAACGGGCTGGTGCCGCGGGCGCTCAGGTTCCGTAACTACAAGCTGTTCATGCGCACGGCCTACGGGCTGTATATGGCCGCCACGGCGCTCGGCGTGTGGCTCTACGCCACCTGGTACCTGGCGCCAGCCCCGCTGGCCGCGCCCGTGCCCGCGCCGCAGCCCGGTGCCGAGGCCACCGCCGCGCCGGCCCAGAGCGAGTTGGTGGTTCCGATGGCGAACTTCGTCTTCAACCCGCGC
>DATMBA010000654.1:0-3827 GCA_035559635.1 Roseiflexaceae bacterium | reverse complement strand
GGGACACGCCGCTACTGCGTATCCTGCTGCGGGCCTTCGTGGCGCGCCGCTATATCCTGAGCCGGCGCTATGGCCTGCCGCTCGGCGGGGCGGGGGTGGCGCTGCTCCTGTGGGCCGGCGCGGGCTTCCCGCTGCCGCAGTCGCGCGACGCATCGCCGCTGGAGGCGCGCATCCCCGACGTACCCGCGGCGCTGGAGGGTGGCGGCGCCGAACTGTCCTACCGCCAGGCGCGCTCGCACTACGAGCGGGGAGCATACCAGGCGGCGCGAGATCAGCTGGCGCTCCACCTCGCGCAGTACGGTGAGACGCCGGAGGTACGGGCGCTGCTGAACGAGGTGCTCTACCACCTCGGCAACGATGCGCTGGCGCGCGGCGAGTGGCTCGTGGCACGGCGGACGTTCGCTGAGTTGCTGGCGGTCGCGCCCGGCTACCGCAGCGCTGACACGCTACTGAGCGAGGCCTACTACCGTGCGGCGCGGGCCGCGCTGGAGCGGGGGGATCTGGCCGGCGCGCGGGAGGAGCTAGAGGCGCTGCTCGCCAGGCAGGGGACCTACGCCGACGCTGGCGCGCTGCTGGTGGAGGCCATCGAGCGCCAGGCGCGGGCAGCGGTGGAGCATAGCCAGCTCGACGCCGCGGCCGAGGCGGTGCTCGCGCTGCGGGCGCTCGACCCGGCAAGCGAGGCGCTGCGCCGGCTGCTGGCGGCGTACCCGGCCCTCGCGACGCGGGCGATCGCCTACGATCAGGCTACATGGGAGCGCGGCCGGGCCTGGCGGGTGGCCACGCTGCCGCGCGAGGTCCATGGCGAGCGCGCCGCCCTCAGTGCGGATGGGACGCTGCTGGCGCTCTGGTCGGCCGGCCAGCCGCTACGCATCCACCGTGTGATGGGCGCGCAGCTGCTGCGCACGCTGCCGGCCGAGGCCGGCCTGGCGCTCGATGCGGCGTTCAGCCCCGACGGGCGCACGCTCGCCAGTGTGGCCCCGGACGGCGCCGTACGCCTGTGGCGCGTGGGCGATGGCTCGCTGCTGCGGGAGTTGACGGGCCGCACTGCGCCGAGCGCGCTGGCGTTCAGCCCGGACGGACGGTACCTCGCTGCGACGGGCGGCGATGCCGTCAGTATCTGGCGGGCGGACAGCGGGCGGCTGGAGCAGGAGCTTGCGGTGCCCGGGGCCGCGCTGGTTTCTCCCTCCTACAGCCGCGATGGGCAGTTCCTCGCGGCGGGAGACCGCGGCCGCGTCTACGTCTGGCGGGTGCGTGACGGCACGATCGTCGGTGTGGCCGACGCGGGCGGCGGCACGGTTCAGCGCCTGGCGCTGCTGACGGAGGACGATCTGCTGGCGGTGACAGCCGGCAGGGCCGTGCGGATCGACGCAGCGCGCGGCGTGATCCTGAGCGACTACAGCCATAGCTCCGGCGCCGCCGCACAAGGGCCGGTAACTGCCGTCGCGCCCTCCAACCCGCAGGGGCGG
The DNA here is from genome assembly GCA_035559635.1 of Roseiflexaceae bacterium. Taxonomy (GTDB): domain Bacteria; phylum Chloroflexota; class Chloroflexia; order Chloroflexales; family Roseiflexaceae; genus CALJIC01. The sequence continues at coordinate 2,361 of DATMBA010000654.1, read as the reverse complement.
GTCGCCGTCTTCGAAGGGGGCGGCGTGGCCGAGATCGTGCCCGCCGGCGGCGAGGTGGCCGGGCTGGCGCTGAGCCGGGATGGACGCGTGCTCGCGGTGGTTATGCGCGACGGCTCGGTGAGTGTGTGGCGGCCAGCGCCGTAGGGCCGCCGATCGGGCATCCATGGTAGAATCTGAAACATACGGAGGGTCAGGGAGAGCCTCGCCCTTCCTGACACCCACCCGTTTCCGTATCGCGGTGTGCGCGAAGCGCATAGAGTTCTGATGGAAGCGCTAACCGCCGGAACAGCCCAGAAGCGGCGCGAGCTGCTGGAGTTCATCGATCGGGCGCTGGCTCCCTACCCGGCCGTGCGCGCCGTGGTGGGCATCGGCAGCATCGCCGCCGGCACGGCCCGGCCGGATTCGGACATCGACGCGCTGGTGTTCTTCGACCCGCTGGACCTCTACATCGTGCCGGCCGAGTTCATCTGGCGGCCGCAGGACGGGACGTTCCATAGCATCTTCAGTGATGTGGCGGGAGTGGAGCTGGACCTGGAGCGGCTCGACATGGCGCTGCTGCGCGACCCGCAGCACCCCTGGGAGGAGGGCCGGCTGCAGGAGTTGGCGCGGGGGTGGCTGGCGTTCGACCGGGATGGCGAGGCGGCGCAGCTGATCGCCGCGCGCACCGCCTACCCCGAGTCGCTGCGGGTCGCGCGGCTGGACGAGGCGATTACCTGGCTGGATCAGCACCTGGCTGCGGGGGTGCCGGAGGCGCGCTGGAGCAACCTCGGCCCGCTTGTTGCTCACGACCGGTTGAGCGCCGCGTACGGCTACCTGGTGCAGGCGCTCTTCGGGTATAATCGGGGCTGGCGCCCCTGGCGCAACCGCGAGATGACCCACCTGCTGGCGCTCCCCTGGCTGCCGGAGCGCTTCGCGGAGCGGGTGCTGGCGGCGCAGGTAGCCCCTGAACCGGGCGAGGAAGGCTACATGGCCAGGGTTGCCGCGCTCAGGGGGTTGTTCGACGATCTCGTAACACAGGTCGCAGCGGCGGGCCTGTATACTGACGATGTTGTCGGTGAGGCGTTCGTGCGCAGCCACCAGGAGCCGGGGCGCGCCTGGAACATGGACGCATGGAACGCCGAGCACCGGAGACGCTCTTCACAGGAGGGAAGCCCCGGCTCCTGACGCCGTCTAGGGGCGGGCAGAAACGATGCTCACAGGCGGCTGCGAGCGCTGATGCGCGCGCCGGGCGCCAGCTCCGGTCTCCCCGCTCCCGCGCACGGGAGCGGGGAGACCGAGAGCCTTATCCAGCAACCAGGACTGAAGGAGGATTTTGGAATGGCGAGGATCGCGATCCACGGCTTCGGCCGTATCGGCCGCTCGATCACCAAGGCGGCCCTGAAGAACAACCTGTTCACGCCGGTGTCGATCTCCGACATCCGCGACGTGCCGACGTTCGCCGCGCTGTTCGAGGTGGACTCGAACTACGGCCGCTGGCACGAGGAGGTCAAGGGGGTCGACAACAAGTTCGTCATCGGCGGGCGCGAGATCCCCTACTTCAACTCGATGCAGGAACTGCCGGATTGGAAGGCACTGGGAGTGGACCTGGTAGTGGACTGCACCGGCCGCGCCACCACACGCGCCGGCGCGCAGGCGCACCTGGACCGCGGCGCGAAGCGGGTGCTGGTGAGCGCACCGAGCAAGACCGCGCAGGACGCCGACGCCGTGCTGCTGGCCGGCATCAACGTGGACACCTTCGACCCGGAGAAGCACAAGATCGTCAGCATGGCGAGCTGCACCACCAACGCGCTTGCGCCAGTGGTGAAAGTGATCATCGAGAACTTCGGCATCAGGCATGGCCTGTTCTCCACCGTCCACGCCTACACCAACACCCAGAGCCTCACCGACCAGCCGATGAAGGACCGGCGCGACTCGTGGGCGGCGACGGAGAATATCATCCCTTCGTCCTCCGGCGCGGCGCGCGCGCTGCAGTTCATCTGGAAGGACCTGAAGATCACCGGTAAGGCCTACCGCGTGCCGGTGCGCACCGGCTCGATCGCTGAACTGAACCTGGTGACCGAGCGCGCCACGACGGTGGAGGAGGTCAACAACGCCTTCCGCAAGGCGGCCGCCGAAGCCCCGCTGAAGGGCATCATGGGCGTGCTCGAGGAGGAGTGGGCCTCCAGCCGGATCGTCGGGGACCCGCACTCGTCGATCATCGACCTGCCGCTCACCCAGGTGGTGGAGGGCACGTTCGTCTCGGTGGCGGCCTGGTACGACAACGAGATGGGCTACGCGACGCGCCTGGCCGAGGTGGCGGCCAAGATCGCCGGCTAAAAGCCTCTCCGCATACCTCGGGGAGGGGGCAGGGGAGGGCGAGCC
>DATMBA010000653.1:0-6014 GCA_035559635.1 Roseiflexaceae bacterium | reverse complement strand
GGGGGGGCGCCACAGGCTGTGACGATGAGTGCGACGATCGCCAGCAGGAGAATCGGGTGTCGTCTGGGTGACATACTATGTCCTCCCTCGTCAGTGCGCATCTCTTCGGTGAGTGAGCCCGTTGCCCTGGCGCGCTCCCTGGCGCCTCGCACCTCCTTTCACCGTTGGCCTGGGTGGCCCGGGGTTGGGGGTTGGTAGCTCAGCCCCTCGCCCCGCACACTTTTCCAGGTCAGGTGATAGGTGATTGGTCATAGGGGATAGAGGATAGGGGATAGGAGCACCAGTTCCGCACCTCCTATGACCTATCGCCTGTCACCTATCACCTCTACCGATCGCGCCCTACAGCACTCCGGTCGGGTTGATCCCGCGCAGCATGGTGCCCTGGCCAGGCGAGAGGTGCACCTGCGCGGTGGGCCGGTCCAGTGGCGAGCGCATCTGCACCAGCAGCAGCCGGCGCGGGCGCGCGCTGCGGTTCACGTACGAGCCGTGGACGGTCAGGTAGTTGAAGAGCAGCACGTCCCCCGCGCGCGCCTCCACCGGCACGGCGCGCTCGAGCGGCCACTCGTCGAGCGGCAGGTAGTGGCTGCCCTCAGAGATGTGTGGAATAGGGCCGTGCTTGTGGCTGCCGGACACGACGCACAGGCAGCCGTTCTCGACGTTGGCGTCGTCGATATGGATGGCCGCCGCCAGCATGGTGTGACGCTCGTGGGGGAAGAACGGGTAGTCCTGGTGCATCGGGAACGGCGCGCCCACCGCCGGGGGCTTGACGTGGTACTTGGTGTGGTGCAACTGCACATCCGGGCCGATCAGCTGCGCCACCGCGCCGGTGAGCCGCTCGTCCAGCAGCAGCCGCATGAAGAAGGCCGAGTGGTACTGGACGTTGTGGATGCTCGAGACGGCGCTGGCCATGGCCGTCAGGTCGGCGTCCCCCATGCCCGTCATCCCGCCGGCCGCGCCCGCCTCCGCCCCACCGATCAGCCGCTCACGCCAGCGGCCCTTCCAGGTGGCCTCGACGTTCGTGCCCGCCTCCACCACCCGCTGCAGCATGGCGTCCGCCTCGGCCCGCATCTGCGCCACCGTGTCGGCGTCGAACAGCTGCCGCACCAGCACATACCCCTGCTCCTCATACGCGCCGGCATCCACTTGCGGAACGCCGCCCAGAACACCCGCCGTCATACGCCCTCCCCGCATACATGCCGCGCAGCGAACCCTTGCCGCGTCATCTACTGGCGCGCTATAGCCTATCCGAATAACACGGGGAGGTTTCAGGGGAGGGCTGTGCCCTCCCCTGAAACCTCACCCTATCCGGGGTAGCCGGATAGGCACTATGAACGTTTCCTCCATCAGCGGGTCTGTGGCAGCGTGCCACGCCCGGCCGCCGATGAACGTTGACATATGAAACGGGGACCCGGTGGCCTCCCACGCCCGGCCGCTCAAGCGGCGGGCTATCCATTGCCAAGCCCGCCTCCGCGGGCTGGGTCTTAGGTTGCGCCGGCGGCCTTCGTGCAGGAACGCCTGCGGCGTGCACGCGCCGGGCGTGGTGCCGTGCCGGATATCTGTTGCCATCAGGTAAGCGGGAGGGGCGTGGGGCGGGCTTGCCCCGCCCCACGCACCCTATCCCCATCCGGGATGTCCGGACGAAAACAGAAAAGATCATCAGCCGCGCGTGCTGCGCCACTGGAGACCGGTTCACAATATGGAACAAACCGTGGGTAGCTATCAGCAAAGACTTTAACATAAACCAAACGTGTTGTCAATCCCTGGGCGCGCCAGCCGCTCTTTCAGACGCCCACGCCGCTGCTTTCGGCGTAGAACGTGCGGATCAGCTTGACATACCGCGCAGGTCGGCATATAGTGTTGTTCATCCTGGTGAACAACAGTGAGGATAGCACCCGATGAGCGGCGACGTATTCCGCAAGGTACGGTCGGCCGAGCGGACGCTCGATCTGCTCGAACTGCTGGCTGGCAGCGCCGAGGGCCTCAGCTTCAGCCAGATCGGCAGCGCGCTCGGCCTGCCGAAGAGCAGTCTGAGCGGCCTGATCCGCACGCTGGACGCGCGCGGCTACGTCGCCAAGACGCCCGACCGGCGCCGCTTCCGGCTGGGGCCGAAGATCGCCGAGTTGAGCGCCGCGATCCAGCCGGACGGTAGCGTGCTCGAGGCGGCCACCCAGGCCATGCGCCGCCTGGCCCGCCAGACCGGCGAGACGGCTCACGTCGCGGTGCTCGAGGGCGCCAGCGCGGTGTATGTGGCCGTCGAGGAGAGCATGCACTCGATGCGCATGGCCACCGCCCCCGGCCAGCGCCTCCCGGCCCACGCCACCGCGGTGGGCAAGTGTCTGCTCGCATCCCTGCGGGACGACACGATCGCCCGGCTGCTCGAGCAGCCGCTGGTGGCGCGTACGCCGCGCACGATCACCGCCATGCCGGAGCTGCGGCGCGAGCTGGCGCACATCCGCCGGCTCGGCTACGCCTACGACGCCGAGGAACTGGTGGCCGGGCTGCACTGCGTGGCCGCCCCGGTGCTGGACGGCGCCGGGCGCGCGGTGGCCAGCATCGGGGTGTCGATCCCCAGCGCGCGCCTGGAGCCGGCCGGGGTCACCCGCACGGCCGCGCTGGTGTTCCAGGCGGCCGCCGAAGCCAGCCGCGTCGCGCGGGCGCCGGAGGAGGTCTGGCGCTCGGGCCGGCTGCGCGCCGCCTGGAGCATGGCGACGCTGCGGCAGGAGGCGTACCAGATCGTGTACCAGACGGTCGAGCGGTTCTCCGCCGAGGCCGGCGTCGACGTCCTGTGGGCCGACGCGCGCAACGACGCGAACAAACAGGCGGCGGACGTGGCGCGCATGCTCGAGCTGCGCCCGGACGTGATCCTCATCCACCCGGAGCACGCGCTGCTCGCCGAGCAGCTCTTCACCCAGGCCTCCCGCGCCGGTGTGCCGGCCATCAACTTTCAGCGCCCGGTACGCGGCCGGGACATCCCGTTCTTCGTGGGTGGCAACACCTACGAGCAGGGACGCATGACGGCCGCCTTCGTCGCGCGGGCGCTCGCCGGCCAGGGCGCCATCGCGATCATCGGCGGCGACCCATCCAACGACAACGCGCGCAACCTGGCCCAGGGCATCTACGACGAGCTGCGCGACTACCCCGGCCTACGGGTGGTGAGCGACCAGCCGTGCATGTTCTGGTCGCGCGAGCGGGCGCGCGAGCTGGCCGAGGCCATCGTGCGCGAGCACGGCGCCACGCTCGGCGCGCTGATCGTGGCCAACGATGACATGGCGGGTGGAGTGGCGGAGGTGCTGGCGGCGCACGGCCTGGCGCGCAAGGTGCTCCTGGTGGGGGGCGACGGGGACCTGGACGCGCTGCGCCGTATCCGCACCGGCATCCAGCACGGCACGGCGTTCCAGGACTGGGTTGCGCTGGCGCGCGAGACGCTCCAGTTCGCGATCACGGTGGCCCGGCAGGAGGTGGACCTCTCCCGCTTGCAGCACCGCAGCCTGTTCTACAGCCCGCCCGGCCCGCCCGCCTACGTGCTGGACCTGCCCTATATCTTCGCCGACCAGCGCTCGCTCGGGCCGCTGGAGCAGCTCTGGGACGCGGTGCTGGAGCAGGGAGGGGGCGCGGGCTGAGCCAGGAGACACGCGACGTCGGAGTACGACAGCGTGATCGTGCCCCGATCGCTCCTGGCTCGTGTCTTGTGCCTCGACGGTAGGGGTAGGTAGGCCTACCTACCCTGGTTCTTGACCCCACACTGAATGGTCCCTACGGTAGCGCCGCTTCATATTTTTGAGCCGTCTCGCGCGGCATACTCCCATCCAGCTGCACCAGCACCAGGTCCTTCGAGTACGTCCAGGAGCGCAACTCGGGATTACCCTGGCCACGCACGTTGAAGTACGTCTTGAGCGACGTCAGCTCCTCGCGCCGGTCACAGATAAAGACACGGCCCACCTTACCCTCACCAAGACTGGGCAGGGAGAACTGGGTGCCCGAGCAGAGGAACGGTGCGTCGCCGTAGTCCGCCTGCGTCATCGCCCGCTCGCCCTCGGCCTCCAGGCCGGCCGCCCGGAACGCGGCGATGACCTGCTCGGCCCCACCCCCGGCGGCCGGCGCCCCCCGCGCGCCACACGCGGCAAGGCTCAGCAGCGCCAGCAGCATCAGAATCCGTCGCATGGCTTTGTCCTTCGTTGGCTCTCGCCCATCCGGATATTTTGCAGGGAGGGCCAGCCCTCCCTGGCCCTCCCGTGTACGAGTAGGGGTGCAGGGGCGGGCGGGCCCTCCCTGGCCCTCCCTGCAATACAGGGAATGAGGTGATCAGGGAGGGCGTTCCCTCCCTGACCCGCCCACATGCCGTGAATCCCAGGAGCGGCGCTATTGTAGCAAGGAGTGCGCAGGTTGTCTAGGCGCGCTAGCCACGCCCGATCACCATGCTGATCACCTTCCACTCGTGCGGCGCACCATCCGGCCCGCGCCAGACCACCCACACCATCCAGGGGCTGGCGCTCCCGCAGCGGCGGCCCGCCCCGGTGAGCGCGCCGGGGATGGTGGGGCATGGCGGCAGCGACATCACGGTGAGCGGCCCGAGCCGCAGTGTGCCGATCGGCGGCTGCACATGGCCCTGCTGCACGGCGCCGTACCCAAGCCCCAGGCTCATGGCCATCACCAGCAGCGCCGCACTTAGCCCTGCGATCGCCTGCTTCATAGAATGCTCCGTCCGGCGGAAACCGCCGCCGGCCTCGCTCGTATGGTAGGGTTAAGACGGTGGCGGGGGAATGCGGCCATTGCAGCGCATTGAACATTGTCGCGGCCTGCGGCCGTCTCGAGCCACCGCACCATCGGCGCGGTCACCTCACAGATCCAGCGTGGAGTGTACACTATCACGTGTCTCGCTATCAAGGGGGGCACCTCTCCGCTTTGCACATCCGGCAGGTAGGGCTCCGTCAACGTCCATTGGTGGCGTCCCACGCCCGGCCCGTGAATGGGCGGGCTATCCTTCACGAAGGCCGCCGGCGCGGCCGGCACTCCAGCCCGCGCCGGCGGGCTGTACAGAGTCTCCCCCGCCGCGGGGTGCCCGCTGGGCCCGGCCGGGCGGGAGAGGGCACCACGACATACCCGTTTCAGTGGCAAACGTGCAACAGCTGCCGGACGTAGCGAGAACGCATAAGCTCTATCCGGCAGGAATACCCTATCGACAGCGCGCCGCCACCCTGGTACACTGACTCAGTCCCGAGGAGCGTACCATAGAGGGCCGCGAACCCCGGTTGAGTATGACCACCGCTCTAAAAAGGACCACCGATGTCCTCCGGTGGAGGAGGAACAGGGCGGGCCTGGCCCTCCCTGACACCCACCCACCACACCGTGGGGAGGAGCAGGGAGGGCCAGGCCTTCCCTCACATCCGTCCACCACACCGAACGGTGTGTGGAGCTAGTGGGCCGGATTCGCGCAGCGACAAGGAGCTCGTCATGGTGTCAGGTATGGGCGCCGAGTACCTGTACGCGCTCCGGCGGTTCAGCCGCGACGTCCGGCTGTATCTGATCACCGCGGCCCTGATCGGCTTCACCATCTTCGGCGGCATCTACACCGTCCTGCTGAACCTCTACCTGGTGCGCCTGGGCTACGGCCCTGCCTTCGTCGGTCTGGTCAACGCCGCGGGGCCGCTGGCCATGGCGCTCTTCTGCCTGCCCGCCGGCGCCCTCGGCGGGCGCTGGGGCAGCCGGCGGGCCATGATCGCCGGCCTGTGCCTCTCCATCCCCGGCTTCGGCCTGCTCCCGCTGGCCGAGTTCGTGCCGCCCTCCTTCCGGGCGGGCTGGCTGCTGGCGACGTACATCGTCGGCCATCTCGGCTTCGCCCTGTACATCGTGAACGCCAACCCGTTTCTGACGGGCATCACCACCACGCACGGGCGCAACCACGTGTTCTCGGTACAGGCAGCGCTCTGGCCGCTCGCCGGATTCGCCGGCAGCCTGGTGGGGGGGATGCTGCCGGGGCTGCTGGCCGCCCCGCTGCGCGCCTCGCTCGCCGAGCC
>DATMBA010000652.1:0-9594 GCA_035559635.1 Roseiflexaceae bacterium | reverse complement strand
GATCAGCCGCGGCAGCAGGTCGCGCCGGATGCGCGTGCGCGCGTAGCGCCGGTCCTCGTTGCTCGGGACGCGGCGCGGCTCGAGCCCATTGGCTGCGCAGTACGCCTCGATCGCGGCACGCGTGACGGAGAGCAGGGGGCGGATGAGGGGCGGTTGACCGTTGAACGTTGAACGTTGAACGGTTGAACCTGCAACGTTCAACGTTGGAGCCGCGGAACGTTCAACGTTCAATGTGCGAACGTCCAACGTCGCGCGCGACCACTCTGCATAGGGCACGACGGCGCTCATGCCTGCGAGGCCCTCTGGCCCCGCGCCGCGCAGCAGGTGGGCCAGCACCGTCTCGGCCTGGTCGTCGGCATGGTGGGCGGTGGCCACGGCGTGCGCGCCCATCTCGGCGGCGACGCGCGCCAGGAGGCCGTAGCGGGCCGCCCTGGCCGCCGCGTGCAGGTTCAGGCGATGCTCGCGGACCAGCGCCCGCACATCGGCGGATGCGACGGTGGCGGTGATGCCCCAGGCGCGGGCCGTCTCGGCCACGAAGGCGGCCTCGGCGGCCGACTGCGCGCCGCGCAGCGTGTGGTCCAGGTGGGCGGCGTGCAGGCGCAGGCGCAGCTCGCCGCGCAGCGCGTGGAGGGCGTGCAGCAGGGCCAGCGAGTCCGGCCCGCCGGAGACGGCCACCACCAGCAGCCCGCCGGGGGGCACGGGGGCGTGGCGGCGGAAGAAGGCGGCGAGGGCAGCGGTGACGGAGCCCATGCGCGGTCACGTCTCCTTGGCGGGCGGCACGTGGGATGGAGCGGTGGCAACGGAGGGGGAGCGGAGAGAGCGGAGGGATCTGGATAGTTGGCATCCCTCCGCTCCCTCCGCTCCCTCCGCTCCCTCCGCTCCCTCCGCTCCCTCCGCTCCCTCCGCTCCCTCCGCTCCCTCCGCTCCCTCCGCTCCCTCCGCTCCCTCCGCTCCCGGCTCCGTTGACATCCCTCCGTTCCCCGCCGCCAGTGTATCCCTTCGCTGGCGCCTGCGCCGAGCTACACCCCGCTGAGGCGGACGATGTAGAGTGTGAGGCCGCTCTGCTGCTGCTGGCTGCCGTTGACGCGCACCGGCAGCGTGGGCGCTGCGGACCAGGCCAGCAGGTAGACCCCCTCGGCGTCCAGCGCCCCGGTGGGCGCCCCGGCGCCAGCGAAGCGCGACGAGTCGCCGCTGAAAAGCGCGTTGAGCAACTGGCGGCGGTTGAACAGGCCGGACTCGGGCAGGCGCACGCCCCAGGGGAAGCTGCGCGGCGCGCCGTCAAGGTCCACCAGGTGGCTGGCGCCTGGCGCGAGCGTGCCAAGCTCCTGGAACGTCACGCCGCGCACCACCATCGCATGCTCCAGCACCAGCGGGCCATCGTAGCGGATCTCGCCGCGCACCGTGCCCTGCTCGTCGCGGATGCTGCTCTGGATACCGAGCACCACATCCACCGGCGCCTCGGCCACCAGCGTGCGTACCGAGCCGACGTCCACCAGCACGTCTGGCACCTCCACGCCCTCGTCCCCGCCTACCACCGCCGCGTCGCGGCTGGGGGCCTCGTCGAAGCCCCGCGTCTCGCTGATCAGCGTGCCGGGCGGGAAGCCCATGGTGTAGCTGGCGCGGCGGGGGGAGAACAGGCCGACGTAGGCGGTAGCGAAGCCGCGCCGCTGGCCCTCGGCGGCCTGCACCACCGCCACCTGGCTGAGCTGCGAGGCGCCGCCGCGCCCGGCGAAGCCTACCACGTAGAGGCCGGCGGAGAAGACCAGCACCGTCAGCGGCACGCTGAGCCAGGCCCACTCCAGCCTACCGATGCGGCGCAGCACCAGGTAGTTGAGCGGGCCGATGATCAGGATGTAGCCGAGCAGGAAGGCCAGCAGCGCGCCGGCCGAGGGCAGGCCGAGCGCCGGCAGCTGCAGCACGTCCTGGAGCAGGCTGGTCTGGTTGACGCGCGCGCTGGCGCCCGGTACGAAGAGGGTGATCGGCTGGAGCACCTGCCCCCAGAGCGCCACCTCGCCCGGCCACCCGCGCAGCGCCGTCAGGTCGAAGGCGCTGAAGGTGACCGCGCCGACGCCGTAGCGCCAGCGGTAGAGCAGCGGCGCGCCGGGCGGGATGAGCTGAGAGCCGACCAGCGGCTGGACGGCGCTGGTGGCCGTATCCGGTGGGACGGTGAGCGGCTCGCCGGCCAGCTGCTCGAGCGGCCGCAGGTCCCCCTGGCCGACGCCGCCGACGCGCACCGGCAGCAGTGGGGCGATGCCGGCGGCAGCGCGCTCGCCGCCCAGGCCGCCGCTCACCACCAACTGGCCGCCCAGGCTCACCCACAGGGCGAGCGCCTCGCGCTGGGCGGGCGGGAGTTGGGCGGTATCCACGTCGTGCAGGAAGAGCGCGTTCAGGCCGCGCAGCGCGGCAGCGTGCTCCGGCAGGGCGTCAGCCGGAAGGTGCTGCACCGCCACGCCGCTCACGCCGCTGAGCTGGAGCGCGCTCAGGCTGTTGAGCAGCGTCGGGTCGCTGCTGACCACCCCGATCAGGAAGCGGTCCTGGTCCACCGGCGTGAGGGTGACGGTGCGCTCCACCAGCGCCGCGCTCCCCTCGAGCACGCGCACCTGGGCGTTGCGGGCGAAGAGGCGCGAGAATGCATCCAGCGTGAAGCGCTTACTGGAGCCGCGCGGAAGATCGATCGCGCGGCGGAAGGTCTGCTCGCTGCGCTGGCCGGGAAAGGTCAGCTCCAGGGTGCCGCGCAGATCCGGGCCGTCGTTGGCGATCGTCACCTGCACCGGGAACCACTCGCCGGCGTGGTACGCGCCACCGTAGCCGGCCTGCACCTCCACCTGGAGGTTGGGCGCCTCCTCCTGGGCGCGGGCGGGGAGCGCCGATGCCCAGAGGCAGATGACCAGTGAGGCAAGCCCGACACCCAACGCCCAACGCCCAACGCCCAACGCCCAACGCCGCAGGCTCACCAACAGCCGTCGTTCGTCGTTCGTCGTTCGTCGTTCGTCGTTCGTCGTCGCATCACGGTCCCCCCGGCGGCCGGCGGCGCAGGCGGCGCAGGTGGGCGAGCTGGCCATTGAGCGCCAGGCGGCCGCGCTGGGCGCTACGCACCTCGCGCTCCACCAGCGGCGGCAGCTTGCGCTCCAGCAACTCCTCGGCGCGCGCGGCGATCAGCTCATCGAGCCCCTCGCGGCTGAGCTTCTCGCCGCGGTCGCGCTGCACTGCGTCGTACTGCTTGATGAGCTGCACCGCGTCCTGCAGCTGGCGCTCGCGCTCGTGCTTGCGGAAATCGGTCAGGTAGTCGTTGATCGTCGCCTGGACGCCGCGCGGGTCCGGCACATGGTTGAAGGTGAACCTGCCGCCGCCAGCGCCGCCGGTGGTGATCACCACCGTACCGAAGCCAAGCAGCGACTCGATGAAGCTCACGTCGAACGAGATGTCCTGGATAGCGCCGAGTTGCGCGCGGCGGACGCTCTCCGGACCGAACGGCCGGCGATCCACGTCGATGATCGTCTGGCGGTTGAGCACATAGACGTCGTTGATCAACTCCTCGCGGATCCAGTAGAACCAGCCGCCGAACACCAGCAGCGCCACGGCGCCCACCACGAGGGCTATCTCGGCGCCGATCGCGCCGATGGTGGCGAGCATCACCAGCGCGGCGGCCACCAGCAAGAAGCCGAGCGTCGGGCGGGCCAGCGCCAGCGCCATGAACACCCAGGACGGCCGCCAGGTGACGGTGTCGCCGCGGATCTCGGGGTTGGCCGGGAACAGCCAGGCGATCGGGCCCTCCTGCACCTGCACGCGGATGGCCGGGCCGGGTTGAGGCGGCGGCGTCTTGCCGTACACCTGGTCCTCGATCAGTTGGCGCAGCACGTCCGGCTCGCGCGCCCGGCGTAGCTGGCCCACCTCGGCCATGATCGCGGCCTCGATCTCCTTGGGCCGGTTGGCGAAGAGGAAGGTGAGCGTGCGCGTGCTGAATGAGCGGATGACCAGCCGCCCATAGCCGAACCACACCGCCGGGTAGCTGTCGATCACTGTGTTGACCTGCTGGATATCCTCGATCAGCACCTGCTGCTGGATGTGGCGCACGAACAGTTGACGGTCGTCGTACACCACGCGGCGGTTGGTGACAACGAAGAAGTCGTCCTTCCAGTCGATGTACAGGTAGACGAAGAAGCCGAACGCCAGCAGCGCGCCGACCATCAGGAGCAGGTTCCAGGCGTCCGCCGGGCGGGCTTCCAGCGGGTCGATCGCCAGGATCTGGCCGCCCTGGGTGCGGAACCAGACGGCCACCAGCAGCACGCCGGCGGCGATCAGGTAGAGCAGGCTGAGGGCGCGCGGGTCGATCGCCGGGGAGCGCCGGGACCTCGGCTGGCGGCTGCCGCGCAGCCAGAGGAGGCCCATCAGCGCGGCGAGCACCAGCAGGAAGAGATTGAGCGGGTCGGTGAGCGGGACCTCCTCGCCGAGGCGCACGGTGAAGAACGTGCCGCCGACGGCGCGGTAGAGCGCCAGGCCGCCAAGGACGATGGCGAGCAACAGGAAGATCGAGCCGGTCTGCAGCAACTCGATCCAGTGCCGCCGCCCGATGTAGCGCGGTTCCTCACCCTCATCGAACTCGATGTCGACCTGGGGCTGCGGCTCAAGCAGCGACATTGGCGCTCTCCTGGGTGGGCTTCAGGGAAGGCACAGCCCTCCCTGACCCTCCCATGTTCCCATCAGGAAGAGGCTTCAGCCTGCTGGCGGATGCGCTCCAGCACCTGCTCTGCCACCTCGTCGGGCGAGAGGCCATCGCTGGAGATGATCACCGCGTCGGGGGCGGGCGCGCTCACGTGGCGGTCCAGCCTGTCGCGCCGGATGATCTCCGCACGCACCTTGGCGGCGTCCGCCGGCCGGCCGCGATCGCGCAGTTCGGCCACCCGGCGGCGGGCGCGCTCCTCCACCGAGGCCTCCAGATAGATCTTCACCGGCGCATCGGGCATCACGACGCTCCCGATGTCCCGCCCGACCATCACCACACGGCCGCACTTGCCGATGGCGCGCTGGCGAGCGCGCATCACCTCGCGCACCGGCGGCGCGCTGGAGGCGAGCGAGACGTTGCGCTCTACCTCCGGCCGGCGCAGGTCCCACGTCACGTCCCGCCCGTCAAGCAGCACGGTGTACTGGCGGCCGTCGGCCACCGTGGGGGGGCGCACCTGAATGTCCAATGCGCGGGCGAGCGCCGTGGTGGCGGCGACATCGTGCAGGTCCACCCCGCGCTCGAGCGCCGCGAGCGTGAGCGCGCGGTACATGATGCCGGTGTCCAGATACAGGTAGCCGAGCCGGCGGGCGAGCCGCTCGCCGAGGGTGCTCTTCCCGGCTCCGGCCGGACCGTCGATCGTGATGACGTCGGGGATGGGCATATCGCTTTATACTGCCGTTACCATAACTCTGTGACTATTGTAGCACGCTCGCGCGCGGCGCGGCAAGCGGGCCGACGGCGACAGGTGCCGTCAAGACGTGATCGATTTCGATCGCGTCCTGCGGCGCGAATGGTATTGGACGGGGGAAGGAAAGATTCTTATAATGACGGATGATGAGGAGGGGACAGCGGATAGGGAGCGGATTAGCGGGTAGCGGATTGGCGGATACGCGGATCTGCTGGTCCTCTCAGCGCTATCCGATATCCGGGCTATCCGCCTATCTCGGGCACCCGCCGTGCTCCGCTCTCTATCCGCTTCCTATCCGCTGTCTGTTTATCCGCTTCCTATCCGCTGTCTATCCGCTACGCAACAGGATCTGCGCACACCTTGATGAGCAGCAACTCGGCGCGCGCGCCCTCCAGCGCCCCTGGCGCCGCCCGCGCCCCCTGGCGAGCATGGACGCTGCTGGCGGCGGTGCTCCTGGTGGGGGCCTACTTCCGCACCCTCAACCTCACCGGCTGGGACGGCAGTTCCTACCTGCACCCGGACGAACGCTTCATCGTCTTCACCGTCTACACCCTGCGGGTGCCGGAAAGCTTCGGCGACTACCTGCGCAGCGACTGCCTGGTGGACGGGCAGCTGCCCAACCCGCGCAACCCTGGCGACCCGCCGGACCGGCTGGAGCCCACCACCGCCAGCGGCTGCAACACTCTCAACCCGCGCAACTACAACTGGTCGCGCTTCTTCGTCTACGGCACGCTGCCCACCACGCTCACGCGCCTGGCGGTGGAGGCGCTGCAGCCGCTGCACCCCGAGGACGAGCGCACGATCACGCCGGACGACGTGCGCGACGCCGGGCGCACGATCTCCACGCTGTTCGACCTGGGGAGCGTGCTGTTGGTGTTCCTGATCGGGCGGCGGTTGTACGGCGAGCGCGTGGGGCTGTTGGGCGCGCTGCTGCTGGCTTGCGCCGCGCTGCCGATCCAGCTGGCGCACTTCTTCACCGTGGACGCGGCCACCGGATTCTTCGTGCTGCTCTCCGTCTACTGGTCGGTGCGCGCCATGCAGGGCGGCGGCGCGGGCACCTTCGCCGCGCTCGGCCTCAGCATCGGCGCCGCCATGGCCTGCCGCTTCACCATGGCCACCCTCGGCCTGCTGGGGATCGTGGCTGTGGCGGTGCGCCTGCTGAGCGATGGGCGATGGGCGATGGGCGATGGGCACGCCGGAGGCGGCAGCGCAAGCGGCGGCAGGCCGGGCGCCTATCGCCTGGCGCCTATCGCCTACCTCTTCCTCGCCGGAGCCGTTACGCTGCTCAGCTGGCGTGTGCTGCAGCCGGACGCGTTCGTCGGCACGTCGTTCCTGGACGTGCGCCCCGAGCCGCGCTTCCTCAAGAACGTGGAAGAGGTGAGCGGCCTGATCAGCGGCGAGGTGGACTTCCCGCCGAGCCAGCAGTGGGCGCACCGCCCGCGCTACCTGTTCGCGCTGCAGAACATGGTGGTGTGGGGCATGGGCCTGCCGCTCGGCCTGGCCGCGTGGGCCGGCTGGGCGGCGGCCGGCTGGCAGCTGCTGCGCCGCAGGGCCTTCCAGCACGCCATCCCGTGGACCTGGGTGGCGTTCTACTTCGCCTGGCAGGGCGGCCAGTTCGTGATGACGATGCGCTACTACGCGCTGCTGTACGGGCTGCTCGCCCTGTTCGCCGCCTGGGGGCTCCTCACCGTTGCGAAGGCAATAGGCAACAGGCAACAGGCAACAGGCGGCTTTGTACTTTTTACTTTTTACCTTTTACCTTACGCCGTAGCGGCGGCGACCGTCCTGTGGGCCTATGCGTTCACACGGATCTACACCGAGCCGCACACGCGCATCCAAGCCTCGCGCTGGATCTACCAGCACATCCCGCCCGGTTCGGCCATCACCTTCGAGGAGTGGGACGACCCGCTGCCACTTGCGGTGGACGGGCAGGACCCACGCCAGTACGTGGGGATCAAGACCTCGCCCTACTGGGAGGACGACCCGGTCAAGTACTTCGGCTTCGTGGACGCGAGCGGCACGTACCAGCCGGGCCTGCTGGACCAACTGGATCAAGCCGACTACCTGATCTTCAGCTCGAACCGGGTGTACGACTCGGCCACCCGGCTGCGCATGCGCTACCCGGCCCTGACGCGCTACTACCACGCGCTCTTCAGCGGACAACTGGGCTTCGAGTTAGCGGCCGACATCCACTCCTACCCGACGCTCTTCGGCGTGCCGCTGGCCTCGCCGATCTCCGCCGAGGAGGCCTTCAGTGTCTACGATCACCCGCGGGTGTTGATCTTCAAGAAGACCGATGCCTATTCGCGCGAGCGGGCTGAGGAGTTGATCACCGGCGGCGTGGCCTGGGGTGAGGTCTACAAGCTCTCTACGCTCAAGGCCAGCGCCGCGCCCACCGCGCTGCGCCTCACCACCGAGCAATGGCCGGCCTACCGCGCGGCGGGCACCTGGGGCACGCTGTTCGGCGCTGGCGGGCTGCGCACAGCGGCACCCTGGCTGCTCTGGCTGCTGGCGCTGGAGGCGCTCGGGTTGGCGTGCTTCGCGCTGCTGTTCCACCTGCTGCCGGCCCTGCCAGACCGCGGCTTCGCGCTGGCCAGGACGCTCGGGCTGCTGCTGGTGGCCTACCTGGCCTGGCTGCTGGCGAGCCTGGGCGCTGGGGACGGCCGTCCGCTCGTGCCGTTCGGGCCGGGGGGCGTGTGGCTGTGCGCGGCCGCGCTGATGGTGCCGGGGGCGCTGGTGGCCTGGCGGACACGGGCGGAACTGCTGGCGTTCTGGCGGGTGCGACGGCGGGCGCTTGTCGCCGCCGAGGCGCTCTTCCTGGCGGCCTTCCTCGGCTTCGTGGTGGTGCGGGCGCTCAACCCGGACCTGTGGCACCCGGCGCGCGGCGGCGAGAAGCCGATGGACCTGGCATTCCTCACCGCCGTGCTCAAAAGCCCGGCCTTCCCGCCCTACGACCCGTGGTTCGCCGGCGGGTACCTCAACTACTACTACTTCGGCTTTGTGCTGGTGGGCGCGCTGGTGCACCTCACCGGCATCACGCCCGGCACGGCCTATAACCTGGCGGTGCCCACGATCTTCGCGCTCACGGCGCTGGGGGCCTGGGGGGCGGCCTTCAACCTGGTGGCGTTCCGCGCGCCGCACCGGAGCCAGGAGAGGGAAGACGGGGGCCAGGAGCCAGGAGCCAGGAGCCGGCAGCCAGGAGCCAGGTCTCGCGTCTCGCGTCTCGCGCCTCGCGTCTCGCCCCGCTGGCTGCGCCGCGAACGGCTGGCGATCGCCGCGGGGGTGGCGGCCGCGCTGTTCGCCGTGCTGGCGGGCAACCTGGCCCAGGCGGCCTGGTTCCTGCCCGGCAGCGCGGATATGGCGGACCAGGGCATGCCAGCCGAGTGCCGCGCGCTGGCGAGCTACGCCGCGCAGAACGAGTGCCGCGGACGGGCGGAGTGGGCCTTCTGGGACGCCACGCGCATCGTGGCGATCGCCAACGGGGACGGGACGATCAACGAGTTTCCGTTCTTCACCTTCCTCTACGGCGACCTGCACGCGCATATGATCGCGCTGCCCCTGCAACTGGCGGCGCTTGTGCTGACTATTGCGCTCGTTCGGAATGCCACATGGAACATGCAAAAGAGCACGAGGAACATGCTCCATGGTGCTTGTTGCATTCTGTTCCTGGCCATCGCCGCAGGCGCGCTGCGCGCCACCAACACCTGGGACTATCCCACGGCGATCGGGATGGGGGTGCTTGGGCTCGGGTTGGTGGCGTGGCAGGCGTACCGGCGCGGGGCGCGCGCGCACGCGGCGCTGTTGCGCTGGGGCCTGGGGACGGCGGCGTTGCTGGGGCTGAGCGCGCTACTGTTCCTGCCGTTCACCAGCAGCTTCGCCACCGACTACGCCGGCTTCGAGCTGTGGAAGGGCAGCCGGACGCCGATGGCGCAGTTCCTCCAGATCAATGGCCTGTGGCTGTTCCTGCTGGTGAGCGCCGGGCTGGCCCTCTTCGTGCGCTCCGGCCGCCTGCGGCCCTCCTGGGCGGCGCTGCTCGGCCTCGGCCTGGCGCTCGTGACGCTCGGCGCGCTGCTGCTGGGGCAGGACGCGCTGCTGCTCCAACTGGCGCTCGTGGCGCTCGGTCTGGCGGCGCTGGTAGACTTGGCGCTGCGTGCGGCGCCCACCCGGCGTGATGCGCGGGACG
>DATMBA010000651.1:0-12361 GCA_035559635.1 Roseiflexaceae bacterium | reverse complement strand
CCGCTGGAGCCCGTAGGCGTCGGCGCGGTCGCTCACCACCAGCGCCACCTCGGCGGCGAGCCGGCCCGCGTCCTGCGCGTCGAAGAGCGCCTGGAGGTTGGTGCCGCCGCCCGAGAGGAGCACGGCGACGCGGAAGGTGTTCATCGCGCCCCGGCCCCGATGTCCCGGCGGTACTGCATGCCCGCGAAGCTGATGATGTCCACCACCTCGTAGGCGCGCGCCAGCGCCGCGTGGAGGGTGCGGCCGAGGCCGGTGACGCCGAGCACGCGCCCGCCGGCGGTGACGAGGCGGCCCTCCTCCCAGGCGGTGCCGGCATGGAAGATCAAGGCGCCCGGCTCGTCGGCCGCCTCCACGCCGCTGATCGGGTCGCCGAGGCGGGGGGCCTCGGGGTAGCCGGCGGCAGCCAGCACCACGCAGGCCGCGGTGCCCCTTGCCCAGCCGAGCATCGCCGGGTCCAACCGCCCCTCGGCGCAGGCCAGCAGGGCCGCCAGCAGATCCCCCTCCAGCAGCGGCACGAGCGCCTGCGTCTCCGGGTCGCCGAAGCGCGCGTTGAACTCCAGCACGCGCGGGCCGTGCTCGGTGAGCATCAGCCCGGCGTAGAGCGCGCCGCGGAAGGGCGTGCCGGCGGCGGCGAGCGTGCGCACCACCGGCGCGAGCAACTCGTCCGCCAGGCGCCGCGCATCCTCGGGACTGAGATGCGGCGCGGGGGCGTAGGCGCCCATGCCGCCCGTGTTCGGCCCGCGGTCGCCCTCGAGCAGGCGCTTGTGGTCCTGGGCCGGCGGCAGCACCAGCAGGCGCGTACCGTCGCACAGCGCGATCAGCGAGACCTCCGGGCCGCGCAGGCGCTCCTCGAGCACCAGGCGCACGCCGGCCGCCGTGCGCGCCAACTCGCCGATGGCCTCCAGCGTGCCGTCTACGTCCTCCGGCACCACCACGCCCTTACCGGCGGCCAGCCCGTCGGCCTTGACCACCCACGGGCGGCGGCTGGCGCGCGCGAAACCGGCGGCCTCTGCGGCGTCCTCGAAGATGTGCGCGGCGGCGGTGGGCACGCCGGCCTCCTGCATCAGCCGCTTGGCGAACGCCTTGCTGCTCTCGACACGTGCCGCGGCGGCGGTGGGGCCGAAGACCGGGACGCCCGCCGCGGCGCAGGCGTCGGCCAGGCCGGCGGCGAGCGGCGCCTCAGGGCCAACGACCACCAGGCCCACGCGCTCGCGGCGCGCGATGTCCACCAGCAACTCGGTCGCGCCGGCCTCCACCGGCACGTTGTGCCCGAGCTGCGCGGTGCCGGGGTTGCCCGGCGCGACGAACAGGTCGTCCAGCAGCGGCGATTGGCGCAGCCTCCAGGCCAGCGCGTGCTCGCGGCCGCCGCCCCCGACCAGCAGAACATTCATGGGATCTCCTTAGGCGGGGGCCTCCGGCCCCGCACCCCCGTGGGGGCGCCGCCCCTGCACCTTCGTGGGGCGGCCTGGAGGGCACAGCCCCTCCAGAAGAACCGTTCTTCGCCATTATAGCACCGGGCCGGCGGCCCGTCGGCGCGTGCTATAATGGGCCGGGCGCTCCGAAGCATCGTACTGTTGCTGCGCCGCAGAGAGGCATACTACGGTTGAAGGGCACCTACCTGCTCATCTTGCGGCTGGACCACGAGGCCGCCCTGCGCGTCGGGCGACTGGGACAGTTCACCTTCGCGGCCGGCTTCTACCTGTACGTCGGCAGCGCCTTCGGGCCGGGGGGCCTCCCGGCGCGCCTGTCCTACCACCAACAGCGCGCCAGGCCACACCCGCACTGGCACATCGACTACCTCCGCCCGCACGCCCGGCTGATCGAGGCCTGGGCCATCGGCTGCGGTGCGTCGATCGAGCGTGGCCTGGTGGACACGCTCGCGGCGCTCCCCGAGCTGAGTGTGCCGGCGCGGCGCTTCGGCGCGAGCGACAGCGACCGGCGCAGCCACCTGCTGTACACGCCGCGCCGGCCCTCGTCGCGGGCGCTCACCTCAGCGATCATCGCGGCGGCGGAGGGCGCCGGCGAGTACGCCCGCGCGCTGACGATCGAGATCCATACGTACGATGAGAGGGATGAAGGGTGAGTGATCAGCACGCCATCGGCGAGATACTGGAGCAGCTTCGGGCCGAGGTGCGCGCGCAGCGGCTGGCGCGTGGCGTAGCCGAGCAGGGGCCGCTCGAGCGCGACCTGCGGCGCTGCCTGGACGAGATCGAGTTGCACCGAGTGGTGAGCGCCCATTGGCCGCTCACGGCGCGCTCCCTGCCTGGCCGGGCGCTCAACCTGGTGCACCGGCTGGTGCGGCTGGGGCTGCGCTGGTACATCAACCCGATCGTCGAGCAGCAGAACGCCTACAACGATGCGGTGGCGCGCGCACTACGGCTGCTCTCCGACGCCTACCTGGACCTGGCGGAGCAAATCGCCAGGACTGAGGCCCACGGGCTGAGAACTACGGATCCAGGGAACCGCGGAGATGGATCACCGGCGGCCGATGCCCCGGCCAGCGCGCAGCCATCCTCCGGCGCCGACACCGCACCGGCTGCGGCCCCTCAACACGCAACACGCAGCACTCAGTCTTTGGCCGCACTGGTGGCGTACGCCGCCGCCAGCGAGCCACCGGCGCGCTTCCCGGACCTGGAGTTGCGTGCGCTGGCGCCGGCGCTGCGCGCGCGCCAGGCGGTGAGCGCCCACTGGCCGCTCAGCGGGCGCGCCGTGCTGCTCAAGCGCGTCGTGCGCCAGTACCTGCGCTGGCTGATCAACCCGATCGTCGAGCAGCAGAACGCCGCCAACGCCGCTATCGCTGCGGCTATAGAGAGCGCCATCCGCCTGGACGCCGAGCGGCGCGCGCAGGTGGCGGGGGTGCGGGCGCGCCACATGGCAGATTGCAGATTGCAGATTGCAGATTGATCGAGGCCCCAAGCTGCAATCTACAATCTACTCTAGCGCACTGTGCTGACATCTAACCTGAGGTGGGAGGTCAGGGAAAGGCTTCGCTCTCCCCTGGCCCTCCCCGTTGCAATCCATGGACACACTCACGATCGTCGTCCCCTGGTTCGGCCCGGACACTGCGGGCGGTGCGGAGACGCAGGCGCGGCAGCTGGCGCGCGCCATCCGCGCGCAGGGCGCGCCGGTGGAGGTGTGGGCCAGCGACGGGCGCGACTCGTTCGCGCCGCCGGAGCCGCACTACCGCGCCGGGCCAGATGAGGTGGACGGCGTGGCGGTGCGGCGCTTCCCGATCACCCCGCCGGCCTACGCACCGCGCGTGCCGCCGCCGGTGGCCCGCCGCCTGGCTCAGCTACCCACGCTGCCGGCCTTCTCGCACTACGAGCAGCTCCAACTCGGCTGGCTGGCCTCGAGCGATGCGCTGCTGGAGGCGGTGGCGTCTGAGGCCCAGGGGCGGCAGTTCCTGTTCGTGCCCTATCCGTTCCCTACCACCTTCTGGGGCGCGCTGCTGGCCGGCGAGCGCGCCTGCCTGCTGCCCTGCCTGCACGACGAGCCGTACGCTCGCCATGAGACCTTCCGCTGGATGTTCCGGCGGGCACGCTGCGTGCTGGCGAACAGCCCGGCCGAGCGCGACCTGGCGCTGCGGCTGTACGGCCTGCCGCCCGAGCGGGTGGTGGTGGCCGGTGAGGGGATCGATCTCACACCGCGCGGCGACGGGGCGCGCTTCCGGCAGCGCTATGGGATCGCGGGGCCGCTGCTGATGTACGCCGGCCGCGACGCACCCGGCAAGAATCTGCCGCTGCTGCTCGCCTACCTGCGCGAGTACTGGGCGCGGCGCGGCGGGCCGATCCGCCTGGTGCGCACCGGGCGCGACCGGCTGGATGTGACGCCCGCCCTGCGCGAGGTGGTGCTGGACCTGGGGGACGTGCCGCCGCAGGAACGCCACGACGCCTACGCTGCGGCGGATGTGTTCGTCCAGCCCTCCACCTACGAGAGCTTCTCGATCGTGCTCATGGAGGCCTGGCTGCAGGGGACGCCGGCGCTGGTGAACGCGCGCTGCGACGTGACGCGTCGCTTCGCGGAGGACAGCGAGGCCGGCCTGGCGTTCGACGGCTTCGGGGAGTTCGCCGCGGCGCTGGACCTGCTGCTGGCCGACCCGCCGCTGCGCCGCGAGTTGGGGGCGCGCGGCCGGGCCTATGTGCTCGAGCACTGCCGTTGGGAGGATGTGGCCCGGCGCACGATCGCGGCGGTGCTGGGCGAACTCCCACACGCGGGCCAGAGCCCCACGACGTTCGCCGAAGGCCCGGCCTGATGACCAGGAGAGCCAGGGGGCAACCATGCCAGACCCCGCCCGCCGCACGATGGGCGCCTACTACACCCCGGCCCCGATCGTGCGCTACGTGCTGGAGCGCACCCTCGGGCCGCTGCTCGAGGGCCGGACGCCCGACGAGATGGACGGCCTGCGCGTGCTGGACCCAGCCTGCGGCGCGGGGGCGTTCCTCCTCGGTGCGTACCACTACCTGCTGGAGTGGCGGCTGCGCTGGTACCTGCGCCACGCCCTCGGGCGCTGGCCGGAGGCCCTGGAGCGGGACGCGCGTGGCGCCTGGCGGCTCTCCCCCCCCGAGCGCCGCCGCGTCCTGCTCGGCAGCATCTTCGGCGTAGATCTTGACCCTGCGGCGGTGGCGGAGACCGCTCGCGCGCTCGCGGCCTGCGCCTGCGATGGCCCTCCGCCGGGGGAACTGCTCGCCACGCTCGCGCGCAACATCCGCCGCGGCAACAGTCTGGTGGGGCCGGACCTGTCCGGCGGCGCGGCCGGAGAGGGCGAGTGGCCGGAGGCCTTCGACTGGGCCGCGGCATTCCCCGCCGCCGCGCGGGCCGGCGGGTTCGACGTGGTGGTGGGCAACCCGCCCTACCTGCACCTTAAGCGCGGCCGGCTGCCCCCGGAGCTCAGGCGTTACGCCGACCGCCGCTACGCCACCGCCGTCGGCCAGTACGACGCGTGCGCGCTGTTCGTCGAGCGAGCGCTGGCGCTGCTGGCCCCTGGCGGGATGCACGCCTTCGTCCTGCCCCGCCCGCTGCTCGCCGGCCAGAGCTACGAGCCAGCCCGCCGCGCCCTCCTGCACCATCAGATCACCACCGTCGCGGATGGGGGCGCGCCGTTCGCGGGCGCGGCCGTGGAGTGCGCGGTGGTGGTGGTGCGCCGCGCAGCGCCGGGCGCGGCCCCGGTGCGGCTGGAGCGCATCGCCGGCGACGGCTGCGGCACGGCGCTAGGCGAGGTGCCCCAGGCAACCTTCGAGCGCCTGCCTTTCAGAAGCCTCTCGTACCGGCTGACCGGGCGCGGCGCGGGGATCGTGGAGAAGCTGCACGGGCGGGGGGCGCCGCTCCGCGAGCTGGCGGCGCTACTGGCGCGCGGGATCGAGGCCGGCAAGCGCTCGTGCGCCCTGCGCGCCGGCCCCGCCCCCGGCTGCTATCCGCTGCTGCGCGGCCAGGACGTGGGGCGCTACGCGGTGCGCTTCGGCGGGCTGTTCTTCGACCCGGCGGCCAGCGGGAGGCGCGCCTGGAAGGACGAGCGCCTGTACGAGCAGCCGGAGAAGCTCATCATCCGGCGCGTCGCCGGCTCGGTGGTGGCCGCGCTCGACACCGGCCGCCACTGGACGCTGAACACGCTCTACACCCTCGTCCCGGCCGCAGGGGTGGACGCCCGCTACCTGCTCGGCTGCCTGAATGCACGCCTGAGCACCTACTACCTCCGCACCGTCTTCCTGGCCGACGACCGGCTCTTCCCGTACCTGCGCATCTCCCAGCTCGGAATGGTCCCGATCGTGGCCCCGCCCGCCGGCGCCGCGCGCACCGATCAGGTGGCGGCGCTCGCCGGGCGCATGCTGGAGCTGCACGCGCGGCTGGCCGCCGCACGCACCCCCCGCGACAGGCGGCTCGTGCAGCGGCAGATCGACGCGACCGACCGGCAGATCGACGCGCTGGTGTACGAACTGTTCGGGCTGACGGAGGCGGAGCTGCAGGAGGTCGAGGGAGTGATAGGGGATAGGCGATAGGCGACAGCAGCCCGGCTTCGGCAACCCCGATCGCCTATCACCTGCTCTGATACGTGCCAGGTCAATGATCCCTGACTCCTCGCCCCACTCAGCCCACCTCCCTCGCCTCGCCTCCCTCGCCCCCTACCACCAACTGGGCGCGCACCCCCAGCCGGCCCAACTCCCGCAGGCAGTCCAGCAGGTACCTGGCGGCGATCCGGCGCTCCTCCTCGGTGGTGTCCAACGCGGCGTCGTACCCCGGCAGCGCCGCCTTGGCGAACATGCCATCCAGGATCTCGCGCTCCTCAGCAGTCAGCGTGCGCACCTGGCCCTCCTCTGCTGCGCGCCCCGCCGATGCGGCGACGTGGCCGCCCGCTGTGGCGGGGCTGGCGGCCACCCCTGGCGCGCTGGCGAGTTCGTCCGGCGTGGGCGTGACGTATTGGGTGCTGCTCGTAGGGGTAGTGTAACACAAGGGCGGCGGATGGGAATAACAAACTTCTCATGTGCCCGCTCCGCGCTATAATAGGTGGCGCACTGCGCTGAAGTCGAAAGTTAGGTGGGGTTGCAGAGGAGACCAGGCTCTCCACGTGCCCCTCCCCTGTGAGGAACACGACGATGGCGTCCGAACGATCCCGCGCTGAGTTGCTCGCCGCCCTCGAGCACGAGCGCGTCGCCCTGCTGGAGCTGATGCCGCGCTTCGACGACGCCCGCTGGCGCGCGCCGGCCCGCGCCGACGGCTGGAGCCCACACGACGTGACTATGCACATCGCCGACTCGACCTACGGCCTGGCGCTGCTGGTGCTCGGCGAGCTCCAGCCCAACCTACCGCTCGACGACCGCGGCTGGATGGAGGTGGGCGAACTGAACGAGCAGCGCCGCCGCCGCAGCGCCGAGTTCACCCGCGAGAAGGTGGCCGCCCGCGTGAGCGGCGCCTTCGACCACGCCCGCCGCGCCGTGGAGACGATCACCGACTACGCTGCGCCCGGCCCGTACGGCCCGGTGCACACCAGGGGCATGTGGCTCAACCGCATCGTCGACCACGCCGCCGAGCACCGCGCGGAGTTGGAGGCGATGCTGGCGCCGGTATGACCCACCGCACCTACACCTGTGACGTGGCCGTGATCGGCGGCGGGCTGGGTGGCGTGGCCGCGGCGCTCGCCGCCTGCGACGCCGGCGCAACAGTGGTGCTCAGCGAGGCCACCCGCTGGCTCGGCGGCCAGGCCACCAGCCAGGGCGTCGCCGCGCTTGACGAGCATCGCCTGATCGAGACGTTCGGCGCCACCCGCAGCTACGCCGCTCTCCGCGCTGGCATCCGCGCCCACTACACCGCCCGCTACGGCGTCGAGCGCATGCCAGACGGCGCCCCGCTCAACCCTGGCAACGCCTGGGTCAGCGGCCTGTGCTTCGAGCCGCGCGTGGCCGTCGCGGTGATCGACGCCATGCTCGCCCCCCATGTGGCATCCGGCCGCCTCACTATCTTGTATGAGCACGAGCCAGTGGCGGCGGAGGTGGAGGGGGATAGCATCAGATCCGTCGCCCTCAAAGGCCCCGAGGCGCAAGCTGCCATCTGTAATCTGCAAGCTGCGATCTTCCTGGATGCGACGGACCTCGGCGACCTGCTGCCGCTGGTGGGTGCGGGCTACGTGGCCGGCGCCGAGTCGCGCACCGACACCGGCGAGGCTCTGGCGCCCGAGGAGGCGCGCCCCGGCGAGGTGCAGAGCTTCACCTTCTGCTTCGCCGTCGAACACCGCCCCGGCGAGGACCACACCATCCCCCGGCCGCCCGGCTATGAGCGCCTGCGCGACGAGCAGCCCTTCACGCTCACGCTCACCGGTCGCGGCGGCGAGCTGCGCCCGTTCGCGATGTTCACACGCGGTCCCACCGGCCTGCCGCCGTTCTGGACCTACCGCCGCCTGCTGGACGGCCAGCTACTCGACCCGAGCGGCGCCACGCGCGACATCGCCCTGGTCAACTGGCCCGGCAACGACTACCGCGGCGCGTCGATCATCGACGTGGCGCCCGAGGAGCGGGCCCGCGCGCTGGCGGAGGCCCGGCGCCTCTCGCTGGCTTTCCTCCACTGGCTGCAGACCGAGGTCCCGCGCGATGACGGCGGCCGCGGCTACCCCGGCCTGCGGCTGCTGCCCGAGGTGATGGGCACCGCCGATGGCCTGGCGATGGCCCCCTACGTGCGCGAGTCGCGCCGCATCCTGGCCCTGCGCCGCGTGGTGGCCGAGGAGATCCTGGCGGCGGGCCGCCCCGGCGCGCGCGCCGCCCACTACAGCGACTCGGTCGGCGTCGGCTGGTACCCCATAGACCTGCACGCGGCCGTCGGCAGCCTGCGCGAATTGTTCGAGCCGACGCTGCCGTTCCAGATCCCACTTGGCGCGCTCGTGCCGCGCCGCGTCGCCAACTTGCTCGCCGCGTGCAAGAACATCGGCGTGACCCACCTCAGCGGCGGCGCCTACCGACTCCACCCGGTGGAGTGGAACGTCGGCGAGGCGGCCGGCGCGCTGGCGGCCATGTGTTGCGCCGAGGGCGTGACACCCCACGAGGTGGCCGGGCGCAAGCCGCTGCTGCTGGCCCTGCAGCGCCGCCTGCTGCTGCGCGGTGTGCCGCTGGCTTGGGCGGTGGATGTGCCGGAGGGCCATCCGGCCTTCGCTGCCACCCAACTGCTGCTCGTCCGCGGCGCGCTCGCCGCCGGAACGCCGCGCTTCGACTCGCTCGAGGTCCGGCCGGACGCTCCGCTCACCGGTGCGGAGGCGGCCGCCATGCTGCGCGCGCTGTGCGACCTGCTGGACATCGCGTACAAGTCTTGCCCGCCGCGTTGGGAGACCGCGCCGGACGCAGTGGCTAGTGGCGAGGAGTGGCGCGCCGCACTGCGCGACGCCGGCATCCCCCACGGGCCGCTCGGCGACCCGCCGGCGTGGGCGGGGCTGGTCATGGCCTATAATAGAGCGCTGCGCTGAAATTCGAGCGGCGGGGGAGATCGCGGCGGCCTCCCCGTCCTCCTCCCTCGCCAACACACCAACAGGAACATCTATGACAACCCAACCCCGGCTCAGCCGCGGCGCCCCGGAGGCGCAGGGCATCTCGTCGAGCGCGATCGGCGCGTTCGTGGATGCGGTGGAGCGGCAGATCCACGACATGCACAGCTTCATGCTGCTGCGCCACGGCCATGTGGTGGCCGAGGGGTGGTGGGCACCCTACGCGCCCGCGCACCCGCACATGCTGTTCTCCCTCAGCAAGAGCTTCACCGCCACTGCGGTGGGGCTTGCGGCGGCCGAGGGGCTGCTCTCGCTGGACGACCCGGTGCTCGCCTTCTTCCCCGACGCGGCGCCGGCGGAGGTGGGCGAGCACCTGGCGGCAATGCGCGTGCGCCACCTGCTGTCGATGTCCACCGGCCACGCCGAGGACACCACGCCGGCGCTGCGCGCGGACCCGGATGGCGACTGGGCGCGGGCCTTCCTGGCCTGCCCGGTGGAGCACACGCCAGGGACGCACTTCGTCTACAACAGCGGCGCCACCTACATGCTCTCGGCGATCGTGCAGCGGCGCAGCGGCGCGCGGCTGCTGGAGTACCTGCGCCCGCGGCTGCTCGAGCCGCTCGGCATCGCCGAGGCCACCTGGGAGCGCTGCCCGCGCGGCGTCGACACCGGCGGGTGGGGGCTGAGCGTCACCACCGAGTCGATCGCCTGCTTCGGCCAACTCTATCTGCAGGGGGGCGTCTGGCACGGACGGCGCCTGTTGCCCGCGGGCTGGGCAGAGGAGGCGACCGCAAGACATGTGTCGAACGGCGCCAGCCCGGAGAGCGACTGGGAGCAGGGGTACGGCTACCAGTTCTGGCGCTGCCGCCACGGGGCCTACCGCGGCGACGGGGCCTTCGGGCAGTTCTGCGTGGTGATGCCCGCGCAGGACGCGGTGCTGGCGATCACGTCGGGGCTAGGCGACATGCAGGCGGTGCTGGACCTGGTCTGGGAGCACCTGCTGCCGGCGATGGGCGACGCGCCGCTGCCGGAGGACCGCGCGGCGCACGAGGCGCTGCGCCGGCAGCTGGCGCGCTTGGCGCTGCCAACTCAGGCGGGGCGGCCCTCGTCGCCCACAGCGCGGCGCGTCTCCGGCACGCCGTTCGCTTTCGCGTCGAACGACCTGGGCCTCGAGGCGCTGACGTTCGACTTCGCCGGCGAGGGGTGCGCCCTCACCGTGCGCGACGGCCGCGGCGAACACCAGCTGCGCTGCGGCTTCGGCGCGTGGGCGGCCGGCGAGACGACGCTGGACAGCAGCGGGCCGCGGCCGGTTGCCGCCAGTGGCGCCTGGACCGGCGAGAACAGCTACGCGATCCGGCTGTGCTTCTACGAGACGCCGTTCTGCCCCACGCTCACCTGCCGCTTCGAGGAGGGGGAGCTGCGCCTCACCTTCCAGGCGAACGTCTCGTTCGGCCCGCCCCGGCGCCTGGAGCTGGTGGGAAGGGTGGGGTAGAAGGGCGCACCCTCCCTACCCCACCGTGGAATTAGGATGTGTGAGGGGTACTATCCTCACGCTCCCCTTTTTCAACAGGCATTGAAAGGATCACCATGGATCTCCCGACCTTCCACGACGTGCTGGTGGCGCGGCACCAGATCCGGCCGTACCTGGCGCGCACGCCGCTGCACCGCTACCCGGCGCTGGACGCGCTGCTCGGCACGGCCACCTATGTCAAGCACGAGAACTACCAGCCGGTGGGCGCCTTCAAGGTGCGCGGCGGCGTGAACCTGGTGGGGCAGCTGGGGGCCGAGGAGCGCGCCCGCGGGGTGATCGCCGCCTCCACCGGCAACCACGGCCAGTCGGTGGCCTTCGCCGCGCGGCTGTTCGGCGTGACGGCACGCATCGTCGTGCCGGAGGCCGCCAACCCCGGCAAGGTGGCGGCCATGCGCGGCATGGGCGCCGAGGTGATCTTTCACGGGGCGACGTTCGACGAGGCGCGGCTGCACTGCGAGCAACTGGCGCGCGAGCACGGCTACCGCTACATTCACTCGGGCGACGAGCCGCTGCTGATCGCCGGTGTGGCCACCGAGACGCTCGAGATGCTGGAGGACGAGCCGGAACTGGAGGTGATCCTCGTCCCGGTGGGCGGCGGCAGCGGCGCGGCGGGCGCCTGCCTGGTGGCCAAGGCGATCAACCCGTCCATCCGCGTGATCGGCGTGCAGTCCGAGGCCAGCCCGGCGGCGCACGACTCGTGGCGGGCGCGGGCGTGCGTGGAGCGGCCGAACCGCACCGCGGCGGAGGGGCTGTCCACCGGCACGGCCTTCGCGCTGCCACAGGCGATCCTGTGGCGCATGCTGGACGACTTCGTGCTGGTGCGGGAGGAGGAGATCCTGCGCGCGATGGCCTGGATGGTGGAGCGGGCGCATACGCTGGCCGAAGGCGCGGGGGCCTCGCCGCTCGCGGCGGCCTACCGCATGCGCGGCGAGCTGGCCGGCAAGAGGGTGGGGCTGGTCTGCTCGGGTGGCAACACGACGCCGGAGCAGCTGCGGCAGGCGCTCGCGACGCTGGGGTGAGCTACCGGCCTCGCGCCTCCGGCGATGGAATGCTGTGCCTGGGAGCAACCTGTGTGGCTGCCCGCGGCACACACCGCCGCCGCACCGTGCCGCATGGGTGAGCAGTACGGGTAGGCACGAGACCCGCTACCGGGGGTGTGACGCACGTTCCTGCGCGCCGACCACGCCCGGCGGGTCAACCCGCGGGCTAGCCCCTGCCGCGCCCGCCGGCGCGGGCTAGGGTGCAGGCCGCGCCGGCGGCCTTCGCGAAGGATAGCCCGCCCGTACCCTGCGGGAACGCCTGCGGCGTGCACGGGCCGAGCGGGGTGGCGCGCCCGCAAGGCGTTTCGCCACCCCGCTACCGGCGGCGCTACTGCTCGCTGTGCCACCCGGCGCCTGTGTTGCCTCCCTTGCGCCACGGATGTACGCAGCTGATCTCGGATGGAGCGCCCATGGACAGAGTGCACGGCCGTCTGCTCCGTTGGCGCCTGCTCGCCCCCCTCCTGGCGGCGCTGCTGGCGGGCTGCGCCACGGCCCCCGGCCGGCTGGTGGCGGTGGACGATGCGGGCCGGCTGGACCGGGCGCGGGTGGAGGCTGCCGCGGGGCCGCTCGTGGCGCGCGGCGCCGCCGTGGCGGTGTTCGTGGTGGCGCAGGGCGACGACCGGGGTGAGGACTTCGCGCGCCGGCTGGACGCTGTCGGGCTGCTGCGCGGCGGCCAGATCGTGCCGGAGGGGATCGGGATCTACGTGAGCCTGGCGCCGCGCTACAGCGAGCTGCGCGCCGGGGGGCGCTGGAGCGATGCGCTGCCCCCGCGCCGCCTGCGGGCCATCCGTGAGGAGGCGCTCAACGTGGAGCTGCGCGCCGGCCGGCCCACCG
>DATMBA010000650.1:0-14783 GCA_035559635.1 Roseiflexaceae bacterium | reverse complement strand
TGCAGCGCGAGCAGCGGCACATCGGCGGGCGGAAGCTGCTGGGTGACCTGCTGGTGGAGCGCGGCATCATCACGCCCGAGGCGCTGGTGCGCATCCTGATGCGGCAGTTTCAGGAGCGCCGCCTGCGCGCCGAAGGCCCCTACAGCCTCGGCGAGTACCTGGTGATCAGCGGGGCGATCAGCGAGGACCAACTGGCCGGCGCGCTGCTCGAGCAGACCCGGCTGCGGCAGGTCGGGCGGAACGAGGCGATCGGCGCGATCCTGGTGCGCACCGGGCTGGTGGACGAGGCCACGCTCCAGCGCGCGATCGCGACGCTCGACGAGTCGGCCATGTATGCGATGGTCTAGTGGTGCGTCAACGCTATTTTGAATAATGGGTGGGGGCGCGGGAGGGCGGCGCCCTCCCCGCAACATCCCCTCCCTCTACTTGTCAAACTAGGTTTG
This sequence comes from Roseiflexaceae bacterium, assembly GCA_035559635.1. Lineage (GTDB taxonomy): Bacteria > Chloroflexota > Chloroflexia > Chloroflexales > Roseiflexaceae > CALJIC01. The sequence goes on along the minus strand of DATMBA010000650.1, from coordinate 14,340 downwards.
ACGGACTACTAGTCCCAATACCGCCCCCAGTAGGGTGTGGGGGCGGGGTTCGCGGGGGCCTATGGCCCCGCACCTCCACGCTGCGGGCAGCGCCCGCTTAGTCGGGGAGTGGGCGGGGCGGCTGCGCTGCCCCGAACCCCACCGCGAGGTGCTAGAGCCAGACGTTGATCAGCGCGGCGCCATCGCGCTCCGGCGCCGCAGCACCCTCGGCACCGCGCACCCCCAGCGACACCCCGTCTGCCCCAAGATCCCACAGTGCGCCGCGCAGGAAGACGTTGATGCCGGCGCGGAAACCGGCCGGCCCGGCGCGCCCCGCCAGGGCGTACTTGCGCCATGCCTCGCACTCGGCGATGTGGCCGACATCCTCCGGGCTAACGTCCGGCGGGAGGGCGGCACCGTTGTAGCCCCGCCACGGCTTGCGCCACACCTGGCTTCCGGAGAGGTACGAGGGCACAGCGATCAGCTCGGCGCCGCGCGCCCGCAGCGCCTCGTACACCTGGGGGTACCACGAGTCCGCGCACACCGCGATCCCAAGCCGCCCGGCCGGCGTCTCGTACACCGGCAGGTCGGTCAAGTCGCCGGCTGCGACGAGGCCGCGCTCCTCGGCCACCGGGTAGACCTTGCGCGCCAGGCGTTGGTCGGCGGCGCCGCTCGGGTGGTACACCGCGGCCACGTTGCGCAGCGGCCCGCTCCCCGCGCGCAGCTCGCCTTGGGCCACGTGCGGCTCGGGCAGCAGGATCGAGCCGGCCACCAGGGTCACGCCGTAGTTGCGCGCCAGCACGCTGCAGACGGTGTGGAAGGTGCGCGCCATCGCCGGGGCGCGCATGCGGAACAGCGCCTGGCGCAGGCGGCCCGGCCCGTGGGAGGCGGCAAGCGCGCGCAGGAACGCCGGTGCGTTGTGGGCGATCAGCAGTGGCATAGCCCGGCCGACGCTGCGCGCCCGGAGCACCGCGGCCGGCGCCCCCGCCACCACCAGCCAGGTGCCCACGTACTCCGGCAGGACCACTATCGTGCGCGGGCCGGCGCGCCCGGCGCGGGCGGCCACCGCCAGCAGCCGCTCCAGCCGCACATACAGCGCGCGCGCCGAGGCATAGTCCGCCGGTGTGAGCCAGGGCTGCACACCCAGCAGGTTGCCGTGCCCCGCGCGCCGGCCAAGCTCCACCAGCGCTGGCGCGGTCCGATCGATCTCTGTGAGTTCCACCGCGAGGCAGCCTTTCATGCGCAGTACAATAGCTGTGATATCGCGCGCTGCGCTGGTATCTCAACTGCGGTAGGGTTGCCGGGGAGGGCGAATCCCTCCCCTGAGCAATCCATGCAGCGGGCTATAGGTGACAGGGCCTACGCCGCCGTTCCTGGCGGGGGTTACGGGGGCTGTGGCCCCGAAACGAATCCGTGAGGGATCTGATAGGAGGAGCATCGCCCCTCCGGGCCTCCCCAGCGGCCACAAGATGTACGCGGCCGGCGCCCCTGGTGGGGCTGCAAGCCCCCGCAAAGAACCTTTGAAGGATCGGTTGGAGGAACGAACCCCTCCACCCCTCCCCAGAGAGCGCCGCTGAGCGCGCGCTATAGGAGTAACGCCAGCGAGCGCCCATGGGATTCTACACCAGCCATCAGGCCGGCGCGCCACTGATCGCCAACCTGTTCGATGGCGTCATCCGGCTCTACACCCGGCCGCGGGTGCGTGGCCGCGAGCACCTGCCGCGCGGCGGGGCGTGGATCCTGGCGGCGAACCACACCAGCCACTTCCCTGACATCCATCGCCGGTGTGGACAGAGGACCGCAGGCCGACGAGCGAGTCCCTTCTGCGCGCTCCCCGGTCTTCGGTCCACCGTCCGACCGGCTAGAGCGAGGAGGCGATGACCGACTTTGACACCGCCGGCGCGAACGCGCTGTTCGCCCCCTTCGACCGGCCCGACGTGCCCGGCGCCGCCGCGATCGTCGTCCGCGGCGGGCGCGTGCGCTACCGGGCGGCCTTCGGCGCAGCGGATCTGGAGGCGCGCCTGGCGTGCACTCCTGCCACGAACTTCCGCTTGGCGTCGGTGACCAAGCAGTTCACCGCGCTGGCGGTGATGCTGCTGGCCGAGCGGGGCGCGCTGGGGTACGACGAGCCGATCGCGCGCTTCTTCGATCGCGCGCCCGCCGCGTGGCAGGGCGTCACCATCCGGCAACTCCTGACGCACACCTCCGGCCTGGTGGACTTCGAGGAGCTCATCCCGCCCGGCACCGTGACGCCGCTGCGCGATGCCGACGTGCTGAAGCTGGTGATGGGCGCGCCGCAGACATACTTCCCGCCCGGCGCGGCGTACCGCTACAGCAACACCGGCTACTGCCTGCTGGCGCTGATCGTGGAGTGCGTCGCGGGCCGGCCGTTCGCAGCGTTCCTGCGCGAGGCGATCTTCGCCCCGCTCGGCATGCGCACCACGCTGGCCTACGAGGCGGGCGTCTCGACCGTGCCGAACCGCGCCTACGGCTACAGCCGGGCGGCGAGCGGCTGGGAGCGGACCGACCAGAGCATCACCAGCTCGACGCTCGGCGACGGCGGGGTGTACTCGTCGGTGGAGGACCTGGCGCTGTGGGACCGGGCGCTGGTCGAGGGGCGGCTGGTACGGGCCGAGGCGCTGACCGAGGCCTTCGCCCCGGCGGTGGCGCTGCCGGGCGGCGGGGGCTACGGCTTCGGCTGGTACGTGGGTGCGCGCGGCGGGCTGCGGCTCGTCTACCACACCGGCGAGACGGTCGGCTTCCGCACGGCGATCGTGCGCGTGCTGGAGCGCAGCGTGAGCGCGGTGGTGCTGTGCAACCGCAGCGAGGCCATCCCTCTGGCGCTGGCACACGCGCTGGTGGAGATCGAGCTGGACCGCTGACGCGAGGGCGCGAAAGCACGGAGATACGAAGGCGAGAAAGGCTTGAAGGCCTTCGCACCTTCGTGTCCTCGTGTCCTTGTGGTACTGCTCGAGGTATGTGCACCGGGAGTATGACGGCGAAATCCCGGAACCCTTCCTGTAAAGCGTTTCCGTGGCATATGCGCGCATCGAACAATGGCCGCGGATGGCTTTATTTTCACTTAAAATCTGGTTGACCTTTCCTTCAACCGTGCTATAATAGCTTACACCGCACGTGGGGTTTGACGGCTGGCACCTGGCACTGATGAGCGGGCGGACACGCGACACGGCTAGCGCCGAGGTATGGGCGTGTGACGCGCATGGTAGGGCGAGAACGGAGCCTTGTCAACGGCGGGGGAGCGGCGGGAACGGCGGGGGAGCGGCGGGAATGGAGTTGGGTGTGACGGTAGATGTCACAGCCTGCTGGTACAGTGAGTGTTCGTGTATACAGAACGATCGGCCCATCCGGCACTCGGCTCTCAGCTCTCAGCTCTCAGCTCTCGGTACTGAGGAGAGGAGGCACACCGTGCTGCAGGCACCCAGGCTCCAGCCGCCGGAGGTGGTGCGGCGGCGATACGAGGCGGCGCTCGAGTCGTTCGTCGGCAAGGTGCGGCAGGACGGCTACATCATCGCTGCGATCCTGTGCGGCAGCCTGTCGCACGACACGGTATGGGAGAAGTCGGACATCGACATCATCTTGGTGGGGCGGGACGAGCGGCGGCCGTTGCGCACTTACAGCCTAGTGGAGGATGGCATCAACATCCACGTGCTGCTGTATGCCCGCAGCCGCTTCCGCAAAGAGATCGAAGGGGCGCTGACCAGCTCGTTCTTCCACTCCTACTTCTCCAAAAGCACGTTGCTGTTCACCAGCGACGACTCGATCCGCGAGTACTACGACGACGCTGGCAGGCTCGGTTCGGCCGACCGCGAGCTGCTGCTCATGCGGCAGGCGGCATGGAGCACAGCGGTGCTCACCAAGGCCCAGAAATGGTTGTATGTGAAGGAGGACACCGCCTACAGCTTCCTGTGGCACATGTACCTGGTGAACCACCTGGCGCAGATCGAGACGCTGCTGGCGGGCGAGGTGACCGGGCGCGAGGTGGTGCAGCAGGCGATGAAGCACAACCCGGCGTTCTTCAACCGCATCTACTTCGACGTGATCAACAAGCCGAAGAGCCCCGCGCTGATGCAGGAGATCCTGCTGGCGGCGGAGGGCTACCTGCTGGAGCGCACCGAGGTGCTGTTCAAGCCGCTGCTGGACTACCTGGCGGCGGCGGGCGGCGCGCGCACCGTCACCGAGATCGACGCTTATTTCGACAAGCAGCTGCAGTCCGACCACGGCGGCGCGGCGCTGGCGTGTGAGTGGCTGGCAGAGCAGGGGGTGATCGCGAAGGTGGCGGCGCCGCTGCGACTCACTGAGAAGAGCCAGGTGACGGTGGACGAGGCGGCGTACTACTACGAGCGGGGCTAGCCCGCCAGGGGGAGTATGGGGGCCGCAGTCCCCCGCAGGAAATACGCGCTTTACTTGTTGGAGGGCGCAGCTTCTCCAAACCTCCCCTGCCAGGAGGCAACATGACCACCTACACCAAGAGCAAGGACCTGGTCATCCGCGGCGCGCGCGAGAACAACCTGAAGAACATCGATGTCGCCATCCCGCGCGAACAGCTAGTGGTGATCACCGGCCTCTCCGGCTCGGGCAAGTCGTCGCTGGCGTTCGAGACGATCTACGCCGAGGGGCAGCGCCGCTTCCTGGAGAGCCTCTCGGCCTACGCCCGGCGGCGGGTGGAGCAACTCAAGAAGCCGGACGTGGACTACGTCTACGGCCTGTCGCCGGTGGTCTCGATCGAGCAGAAGACTGTCAGCCGTAACCCGCGCTCCACCGTGGGCACCATGACCGACATCTACGACTTCGTGCGGCTGCTGTACGCCTCGGCCGGGCGCGCCCACTGCCCGGTGTGCCGCGCCGAGGTGCCGCTGCGCAGCCCACACCAGATCGCCGAGCATCTGCTGGCGCTGCCCGAGGGGACGACGGTGGAGATCTGCGCGCCGGTGCATAAGATCTACGGCGAGGACTTCAACTACCTGTTCGGTGAGATCCGCACCCGCGGCTACCGCCGGCTGTACGTGGACGACGAGCTGCGCGACATCAGCCAGGACCTGGAGCTGGACGAGCGGCGCGCCTACCGGCTCGAGGTGCTCGTCGACCGCTTCACCGTCAAGCGCGAGGCGCGGCCGGCGCAACGGCGCGACCTGCGCGACGACATCCTGAAGCAGGTGGTGGTGTCGGCGCAGGGCGGGCTGCGGGTGGGCGAGGGCTTCCTGCGCTTCCGCCTCACGCCACCAGCGGGCGAATCGATCGACCGAGAGCGGTTCAGCCAGGACTTCTGCTGCCCACAGCACCTGACGGTGATGGGCGAGCTGCACCCCTACTACTTCTCGTTCAACGAGCCGGACAGCGCCTGCCCGACCTGCGGCGGCCTGGGGACCTATATGAAGGTCCACCCCGAGCTGCTCGTGCCGCACCCCGAGCGCAGCATCCGCGCGGGGTGCTTCGTGCCGGAGGCCTTCAGCTACGACAAGAACACCTGGCAGACCAAGATTATGGTCAGCGTGGCGGCGCACGCCGGCTTTAGCCTGGACGTACCCTGGAGCGAGCTGCCGGAGGCGGCGCGGGAGGTGGTGCTGTACGGCACGAAGGGCGAGCGATTCCCGATCGTCATGCCGCCTGGCGCCACGCGCGGCGTGGAGCACACCGGGCGGCTGTTCCGCTTCGATGGCATCATCAACGACATCGAGCGGCGCTACAAGCACTACCGCCGCCAGCAGGTGGCCCACGTGCATATGGAGACCTACCTGCGTCGGGTGATGGCCGAGCACACCTGCCCGGACTGCCGCGGCACCAAGCTGAAGCCACAGCGGCTCCTGGTGACGCTCAAGGGTCTGAACATCCACGAACTGGGCGAGCTGCCGATCGCCGCGCTGCGCGCCTTCCTGGAGGACGTGCCGTTCACCGCGCGCAATCGGCAGGCTGGCGAGCAAGTGCGCCAGGAGATCGTGGGCCGGCTGGACCTGCTGCTCGGCATCGGGGTGGACTACCTGAGTCTGAACCGGCGCTCGATGACCCTCTCCGGCGGTGAGAGCCAGCGCATCCGGCTCTCGACCCAGATCGGCAGCGGGTTGATGGGCATGCTCTACGTGCTGGACGAGCCGAGCATCGGGCTGCACCCGAAGGATAACGTCAAGATGATCCACACCCTGCAGCGGCTGCGGGACATCGGCAATACGGTGATCGTGGTGGAGCACGATGAGGAGACCATCCGCGCAGCCGACCACATCGTGGAGCTTGGGCCCGGCCCGGGGGTGCACGGCGGGCAGGTGGTGGCGCAGGGCACGATCGCCGACATCGAGCGCCATCCGGAGTCGCTCACCGGTGCCTACCTGCGCGGCGCCCGCCGCATCGCGCTGCCGCCGCGGCGGCGGCCGTTGCCGCTGTCGCCCTGGCTTTCATCCCCTCAGCCCCCCGCTCCCGCTACGGCAGGAAAGGGGGGCGAACCGGATGTTGTCGCCAGCCTCCCCACTTCCGCGCACAGGAGCGGGGTCGGAGGTGAGGGCCTTCCCCACATGGAGGAGCGGAGCGTGAAGGGGAAGCGCAGCCGCGGCTGGCTCGTGATCCGCGGCGCGCGCGAGAACAACCTGCGCGGGATCGACGTGCCCATCCCGCTGGGGGTGCTGGTGTGCGTGACGGGCGCCTCGGGCAGCGGCAAGAGCAGTCTGGTGAGCGAGATCCTCTACAAGCGGCTGCACCACCTGCTGCACGACAGCCGCACCCTCTACGGCGCACACGACTGCATCGAGGGTGTGGAGCAGGTGAGCGACGTGATCGACATCGACCAGAGCCCGATCGGCCGCTCGCCGCGCTCGAACCCGGCCACCTACATCGGCTTCTACGACGACATCCGGCGGCTGTTCGCGGACACCGAGGAGGCACGCGCGCGTGGCTACAGCGCCGGGCGCTTCAGCTTCAACATCAAGGGCGGGCGCTGCGAGGAGTGCGCCGGCGAGGGGATTGTGATCACCAGCCTGCACTTTATGCCGGACGTGGAGAACCCCTGCCCGGCCTGCAAGGGCGCGCGCTACAACGAGGAGACGCTGGAGGTGGCCTACCGTGGCAGGAATATCGCCGAGGTGCTGGACATGACAGTGGAGGAGGGGGTGGAGTTCTTCAAGGACCAGCGCCTGATCGCCCACAAGCTCCGCGTGCTGAACGACCTGGGCCTCGGCTATCTGCGCCTCGGCCAGTCCTCCACCACACTCTCTGGCGGCGAGGCGCAGCGCGTGAAGCTGGCCGCCGAGCTGGGCAAGATCAAGCGCGGCGGCCACAACCTCTACATCCTGGACGAGCCGACCACCGGACTGCATCTGGCGGACATTCAGCGCCTGCTGGACAGCCTGAATCGGCTGGTGGACGCGGGGCACACCGTGCTGGTGATCGAACACCACCTGGACGTGATCAAGACCGCGGACTATGTGATCGACCTGGGGCCGGAGGGCGGGCACGCCGGCGGCGAGTTGGTGGCGGCCGGCACACCTGAGGAGGTGGCGCGCTGCGAGCGCTCGCACACCGGGCGCTACCTCCGGCCGCACCTGGGGATGGGGGAGCGCTGCATGCCTGGAGCGCCGGGCACATAGAGCCATGCGGGGGCGACGAGGGCCGGGGTGCCCTCTGCCCCCGAAACATCCCCGAGCAACGGGTGGATGCGGAGGGGCCACGCCCCTCCAACTCCCCCTTGGCGGATCCGCCTTAGGGAACCTGCAAGGTCCCTAGCAGGATCGCGTGCGGTCCGGCGAGCGCGTCTGGCAGCGGCATGCCGCGGGTCAGCGGCAGGCGCGCCCCGTCCGCGGGGGTGTAGAGGCCAAGCGCCAGGCGGTACTCGCCCGGCGCGAGATCGGGCGGGAGCGGGATCGGCAGCGGGCTGTCGAACTGCTGCCCGGCCTGCCACGCGGCAAACATCCCCTGGTCGAGTGGTGCGTCCACCTGCGCCACCCGCCGCCCGTCCGGCGCCAGCACGTGCACGAAGCTCACCACGCCGCCCGGACGGCTGGCCTGAATGTCCCACGACGGCGTGATCACCAGCGTGCTCCCAACACGCTCGCTCGTGAAGCCGCGCAGGTGCAGCCCCTCGCCGAACACCGCCCCCACCGGCACGGCGAAGGGGCGCGGGAGTTGGTGGACGGTGGCGTACTCCACGCCGTGCATGCGCAGCGTGAAGAGCGGCGGCGACTGCCGGACATACGCCTCGGCCTCGGCCGACTCCTGGTGCTGTACGCTGCGGACGTACAGCACGGCGTAGCTGCTCGGCCGCCGCAGGTAGGCCGGCCGCAGGTCGCGCACCAGGGTGGAGCGGGGCACGAACGGCGCCAGGGTGGGCGGAATCCAGGAGAGCACGTCGCCGCGCCCCAGATCCGGCCGGGCGCTCAGCCAGGCGCCCACCTGCTCCATCCCCTCGCCAAGCCCTACCAGCATTACGCGCTGCGCCACGGCCCCGCCGCCGAGCAGGGGGTTGAAATAGCTCAGGTAGTACGGGTGATATCCCAGCAGGTTAGCGGCGAGCAGCAGCGTGACAAGCGACCACGCGAGGCGATTGAAGCTTGCAGATTGCAGCTTGAAGCTTGCAGATCGGCGAGCGAGCCAATCTGCAAGCTGCCCTCTGTAATCTGCGATCCGCACGAGTCCGGCGGCAGCGAGGATCTCGAGCGCCGGGAAGATCGGCAGCAGGTAGCGGTCGAGCTTCTTGGCCTGCAGCGTGAGCGCCAACGTGAAGAGCAGGGCGAAGCCGGCGAGTGCAAAGAGGGTTGTACCTTCGCTCCCCCTTGTTGCATGGGGCATTGGTCGTGGAACCCCGAATGCACCATGCAACATGGAAGATGCGGTGAGCGCAAGCAGTCCAATAAGCGTCAGCGGCGTCGTGCGCCACAATACCACCGCCGGGTAGAAGCGCGCGTCCGGCACGCCCACCGGCTGGCCGAGGAAGAAGTTGCCTGAATGGTGCGGCTGCGCGCCGTTGTCCCGGATCTCGCGCAGCACGTCGCCGTACGTGGCGATGGGCATCACCCACATCGCCGGCCAGAGCGCGAAGACGACGGCGACGGCGCACGCGAGCCACAGCGCGAAGTGACCACCGACCACCGACCACCAACTACCAGCCGCCGCCTGTCGACCGGCGCCATCCCCCTGGCCTTCACCCTCTGGCCGATGCCTGCTGATGGCCATGCTGGCAAGGATCAGGCCCGCCAACGGCAGCAGCAGCAGCGAGGGCGCCTTGGTGAGCAGCGCCAGCCCGCCGAGCATCCCGGAGGCGACGACCCAACGCCCACGTATCGTCAGTCGCCGGCCGTCGGTTGTCCGATAGCGGACTCCGGTCGTCAGTCCCCGCTCCTCGGCATCTGGCCGTCGTTCGCCGTTCGTCGTTCGTCGTTCGTCGTCCGTCGTTCGTCGTTCGTCGTTCGTCGTTCGTCGTTCGTCGTTCGTCGCGATGAGCAGCGCCAGGATGCTGAGCGTCATGAAGCTGGTGAGCAGCGCATCCAGATGCAGCAGGCGGCCGTGCGCGATGAGGAAAGGCGAGAGCGCCCACATGAGTGCGGCGAGCAGGGCAGTGGCGGGGCGGAGCAGCCGGCGCAGCAGCAAGTAGCCCAGCGCCACCGCCAGGCCGTTGGCGGCGGCGAGCGGCAGGCGCAGCAGCGCCAGGTAGTGTGCGCCGCCGCCGGCCCAGCCGGGGTTGGGCACGCCAAGCGCGCGCGCGAGCGCGTCCCCCAGCGCGCCGAGCCACATCGTCGTCACCCCGGGGTGGCCGGTCTGATTGGTGGCCGCCCAGTCACCGGCCGCCAACGCCGCCGCGAAGCGCTCGACGCGCCCGATCCAGTGATACGACTCGTCGATCGTATAGAAGTCCGCCAGGCCCAGCGCGCGCGGGGCGAGCGCCGCCAGGCCCACAGCCAGCGCCGCGAGCCAGGCGGAAGCGGTGCGGGGTAGCGTCAGCACGCCGGCCATCGGGGTGTTGTGCTCAGTGACCACCTGGTATCCCTACGCGCATCGATCGGGAGCGTAGTGTACCATACCAACTCTGTTCCACAGACACCTCTCGGTTGGGTGCGACGACGAGTCGTGTGGGCGCCGAGCACGCCCGGCGGCTGATGGACTTTACTAAAGACCCGGGTACGTAGCGCCCTGCCACGCCCGGCCGCTGACGCGGCGGGCTCGTGCTTACCAAGCCCGCCTACGCGGGCTGCAGCTCAGGCCGCGTAGGCGGCCTTCGTAGCCGATAGCCCGCGGGTTTACCCGCCGGGCGTGGTGTCACGCCAGCTACCCGCTTTCATACGCAAAATTCATAAGCCGCGGGCTATCCGTTGCCAAGCCCGCCCGCCATGACGAAGCTCTTCCCTGACCCTCCCCTCACCGGAGGACTGCTGTGGCTCTAGATTAGTGAGTGCCGACCTGCCGCGCGCCTGCCTCCCGAACCACCTCCTGGAGCCGCCCGGTCCGCACATCGTAGATCGCGCCGCTGATCGGGATGTCGCGCGGGATGAGCGGGGACCGCCGCAGCACTGCGACGTCGTCGCGCACGCTGGCCTCCAGGTCGCTGAACGGCAGGAAGTCCCAGCCGGAGGCATCGACTCCCAGCTCTGCGCGGATCCGGGCGGACAGGTCGGCGTTCCGGAAGGTGAGCATGCCGCAGTCGGTGTGGTGGATGACGACGATCTCATTCGTGCCGAGCAGTCGCTGCGAGATCACCAGCGAACGGATGGCGTCCTGCGAGGCACGGCCGCCGGCGTTGCGAATGACATGCGCGTCGCCGACATCGAGGCCCAGGAATTTCTCCGGGTGGAGCCGGGCGTCCATGCAGGTCAGCACAGCCACACGGCGGCGCGGGGGCATCGGCAGGTCGCCGCGGTCGAACGTCGCCGCGTACTGCGCGTTCGCCTCGAGGAACTCATCAATGGCTGCCATAATCCGACCTCCTCTCGTCGATCTTCTGTGCGCTGCGCGCACGGTGCCGGATGAAAAGGGTTCTTACGAAGGACAACCCCTCGCGCTCCCCGAAGGGGTAGGTTGCAGGGAGAGCTTCGCGCCTGCCGTCCCATGCCACAGCGGAGAGGGAAACGCCCCAACGGCGAAGGTTTGCGGGATGTGGGGAGCGAAAGAATGATAATATAGTCGATCAACTTTGTCAATAACAGGGCGCACCATCAGGGGCTTCGTCAGCGCCGGGGAGTGTTAAGGGCGCAACACGCACGTATCCTATGCTGTGGGGTTGCGGGGGGGGGCAAGCCCACGAAGCGATCCCGCGAGGGATCCATGAGCAGGGGCTACGCCTCTAGCAGCTGGTGCAGCGCCGTACGCACGTCGGGGGCCACCAGGTTGGCCAGGGACGCTGTGCCGGGGGACAGGTCACCGATGAGCACGGTGAACATGCCGAGGTCGCGGGCGGGGCCGAGGTTCTGCGGCGAGTCCTCGATCAGCGCCGTGTGCGGTCCGGTCATACCAAGCGTCTCGAGCGCACGCTGGTAGGCGGCCGGGTGGGGCTTTGGCAGAAACGCGGCGAAGCGGATGTCGAAGATCCGGTCGAAGTGCCGCTCGATGCCCAGCGTCCGCAGCACGCGCCGTGCGTGCTCCTCGGGCGCGTTGGTGAAGATCGCCTTGGTGGCGCGCGTGCGGTCCAGCAGCGCGTCCAGGTCCGCGTCGGCGGCGATCAGCGCCTCCAGGTCCAGGTCGTGTACGAAGCGCAGGTACTCCTCAACGTCGAAGCGGTAGTCGTTCTGCAGGCCGCGCAGCGTGGTGCCGTGCCGCTCATAGTACGCCCGGCGCAGCGCCCGCGCGGAGGCGGCATCGCAGCCCACCACGCGCTGGACGAAGGCGTTCATGCGCTCCTCCATCGCGGAGCCGACGCCGGACGCCGCCGGGTAGAGGGTGTTGTCGAGGTCGAACAGGATCGCGTCGAACTGCATGCCAGAGAGTCTATCATCGCTGCGTGCCACGATCCATTGTAGCACGAGGAAGGCCCTCATCGCCCCACCGGAGGGCACAGGGGTAGGGCGTCTGCGTGCTCGCCACGCCCGGCAGCGCCCGGCCGGTGCTGCACGGTTCCGCACGCCGTGGGCAGCGGGCGCCCTCCCACGCCCGGCGGCTGCAGCCGCGGGCGCTCCCCTGCCACGCCCGCCGGTGCGGGCTGCCGTTCAGGCCGCCTGCGCGGCCCCCGCAACGAATCCTCAAGGCATCTGCTGGAGAGGCTGTGCCCCGCCAGCCCGCCCTACCGGGGTACGGGGGCAGAGCGACCGCGGGACATCATCGATGCCTACTTGATAAAGTGATTCGTAAACGCCTGCGAGATATCCACGTCCTGCTTGAGCAGCCCGCTGTCGCGTAGGAAGGTGTGGGTGGCCCGCCAGCTGGCCTCGTCGGTGAAACCCAGGCCCTGCTCGGCGGTCTGCTCGCTCTGCCAGTAGGGCAGCGTCTCCTGAAGCACCGTGCGCTGCAGCTGGCGAGTGGCCTCGTCGGCCTGCTTCAGCTCGGGGATGTACTCGAGGCTGATCTGGAACGCCTCGTCCGGGTTGGCGATCGTGTCCTGCATACCGCGCAGCGTGGCGCGCACGAAGCCGCGCACCACCTCGGGCTGCTCGGCTATCAGCTTCTCGCTGACGATGATGCCGTCCGACGCCAGCGGGAAGTAGTCCGCGACGCGGATGACGTTCACCGGGATGCCCTGCTGGGCCAGCTGCACCGGCTCGTTGTTGCCATAGCCGCTGGCCACCTGCACCTTATCCTCGGCCAGCGCCGCCACCTGCGCGAAGCCGATCTCTTGCACATTGAGGTCCGCCTCCGGGATCTTGCTGGCGTACAGCAGCGCCTGCAGCCCGATGTAGCTGGCGCCGAAGCGCCCGGGGATGCCTACTGACTTGCCGCGCATGTCCTCGGGCCGCGTGATCCCGGCGGCCTGCTTGCTGTAGAACACCACCGGGAAGCGCTGGCTGGTGGTGGCCACCGTGACCACCGGTAGGCCCTGGGCGCGCGCCAGCAGCACCGAGTCCCCGCTGGCCGCGCCGAAATGCACGGTGCCCTGGGCGGTGCGCTGCACCACATCGGTTTCGAAGTTGTAGTCGAAGGTCACCTTCAGGCCCTCGGCCGCGTAGTAGCCCTTCCTGTCTGCCACGTAGAAGTGGGCGAACTGCACGTTCGGGATGTAGGGCATGGCCATGGTGACCGCGCGGGCCGCCTGGGGCGCGCCCGCCTGGCCGCCCTGCCCGCCGCAGGCCACCAGCAGCGCCGCCGCCAGGAGAAGTGAGAAGATTCGCAGAAGCATCTGGTTCCCTCCCAATAGCACGCTCCCGGAAGGGGCGGGCGAAGCCCTCCTTCAACCCCTCCCCTTCCTACAAGTATGTGTCAATACCCTTGCCAGATAACCCCAGGTGATGGGGGCGGGTGCGGTACGCTTTGTCACCGTGTTAGGAGATCACCACTCCCAGCGCACCAGCGCGCGCTCGAGCAGCGTGGCCGCCAGGTAGAAGAGCAGTGTCATGCCGGCGAGCACCGCCAGCGCCGCGAACATCAGCGGCGTGTCGAACAGGCCACGGGCGATGTTGATCAGGGCGCCAAGCCCGTCGCGCCCGCCGACGAACTCGCCGACCACGGCGCCGGTGGTGGCGAGCGCCAGGCCGGCTTTGGCGCCGCCGAAGATCGCCGGCAGGGCCAGTGGCAGCTCTACCATGTGCAACTGCTGCCAGCGGGTAGCGCCGCTGATGCGCGCCATCTCCAGCAGCTCGCGCGGCACCGACCGCAGGGCCACCACCGTGGCGCTCAGGATGGGGAAGAAGGTGACGAGCGCGGCCACCAGCAGCTTGGCCTCGAGGCCCACGCCGACCCACAGGACGATCAGGGGCGCCACGGCCACCACCGGCACGGCCTGGGTGGCGGCGAACTGGGGCGCCACCACGCGCTCCAGGCGCGGTGCGTGGGCCAGCACGTAGCCGAGCGCCAGGCTCAGGCCCAGCGCGATGGCGTAGCCGCCGACGGCGGCGGTGAGCGTCAAGCGGGCGTGGTGCGCCAGCGTGCCGCCGGTCAGTTCGGCCACCAGGCGGCTTGCCACGAGCGCCGGCGAGGGCAGCACGAACTGCGGGTATCCCCTGAGCATCACCAACGCCTGCCAGGCCGCCAGCAGCAACAGCAGCGAGGCGGCCAACCACGCGCCGGAGGCCGGAGCATGCGGCGGCGCCTCGCGCGCCAGCCCCTGGCCCTCGGCGGGGCGGCGGCCACCGTACGAGAGCATCTGGTTGCGGACCATCAGAATCCTCCGCGTCCTGGCGCGTCCACGGGCGGCCGCGCCAACACAAAAGCCCCGAAGTCGCTGGACTTCGGGGCGGTTCGCTCGGCGATCTACGGCGCGCTGCGGCGCCCGTGGCGGCCGGCGCA
>DATMBA010000649.1:0-1525 GCA_035559635.1 Roseiflexaceae bacterium | reverse complement strand
AGCCGTCGCGCTCGCGGCCGGCCGCGAGCCGCCGCAGCCCGTCGGCCACCAGATTCGCCAGCGTGGCGAGGCGGTAGCCGGCCGAGCCGCGCACATCGTCGATCGGCGCGACGTCGCCGCAGGCCAGCCGCCCGGCCTCGGCGCAGGCCGCGGGATCCAGCCGCCGCCCGCGCAAGAATGCCTCGGCTGCCGGCGCGCGCACCACCGTCGGCGCCAGGCTGCCCAGTGCGATGTGGGCGTTCACCACGGCGGACTGCGGGCTAGCGCCGGCGTCCGCCGCGTCGAACGTCAGCACGATGGCGAGGTCGATCACCGAGATCGCCTGCGCCCGCCGCAGGCCGAGCTTGAGGAACAAGCCACGCTGGCTGTCTCGCATGGCGGGGAGGCGGATCTCACACAGCAACTCGTCCGGCCGCATGGCGGTGCGGCGGAAGCCAGGGTAGAAGGCGTCGAGCGACACAACCCGCTCGCCCGCTGCGCTGCGCAGCACCACCTCCGCGCCAAGTGCCAGCAGCGGCGTGATCGTATCGTTGGCCGGCGAGGCGGTGATCAGGTTGCCGGCCACCGTCGCGCGGGTGCGGATCTGCGGCGCGCCAACCTCCCAGCAGGCCTGGGCCAGCGGCAGGGCGTGGCGCACGCACGCCTCGGAGGCGATCACGTCGTTGTGAGTGGCCAGGCCGCCGATACGGATGAGGCCGCCCTCGAGGCGCACGTACTTCAGCTCGCCCAGCCGCGTGATGTCGATCAGCGTCGCGGCCGGCCGCACGCCGCGTTGCAGCTCCACCAGCACATCGGTGCCCCCGGCGACGACGCGTGCATCGCCGGCGTGCGCCTCGAGCAGGCCGAGCGCCTCTTCGAGCGTGGTCGGTTGAAGGTAGTTCTGCCACATCGCATGTCTCTCCTTCGCGTCCGGCCGACGGGCAGACAGAACGTGCGTACGATTACAGTGCGCGGGAGAGGGTGCTTCCGGGAGGATCAGCCCTCCCTGACCCACCCGCCTCCCGGCCCCTCGTCGCCAGTAGCTCCAGCGTGCGGCTCAGCACATCGATCGCCACCGCCACATCCGCCGGCGCGACCGACTCGGCCGGGTGATGGCTGATGCCGCCCTTGCAGCGCACGAACAGCATGGCGGCTGGCGTCATGCCCGCCAACACCGCCGCGTCGTGGCCAGCGCCGCTTGGCAGCGCCAACTCGGGATAGCCGAGCGACTCAACCGCGCGGGCCAGCAGACCGGTCAGGCGCGGGTCGCATGGCACCGCGCCGTGCTCCTGCACGAGCTGCCAGCGTAGCGCGACCTGGCGCGCACCGGCGAGCCGGTTGGCCTGCGTGTGCAGTTCCGCGATCGCCCGCTCGCGCAGCGCGTCCTCCTGGTGCCGCACGTCCAGGCTGAGCGTCACCTGGCCGGGGATGACGTTGCTGACCCCCGGCCGCACCTCGAGCTGCCCCACCGTCGCCACCAGCCCCGCCTGCTGGCGCGCCAGCGCCTCGGCCGCCAGCACGATCTCCGCCGCCGCACAGAGCGCGT
>DATMBA010000648.1:0-8008 GCA_035559635.1 Roseiflexaceae bacterium | reverse complement strand
TGGAAGGCGTCCATATCCGCCTTCAGGTCCGCCAGGCGCCCCGCCACCTGGTTGGTCGCCGCGTCGGCGCTCACCGCGTCGGCCGTGCGCAGGCGCACCGTCTCCGCCAGCACGTTGTCCAGGCTGGCAGCGATGTGCTGCAACTGCGCGTTGATCCGCCCGATGTAGGTCTGCAGGTCGCGCGCGTTGGTCAGCTTCTCCAGCCGCGCCCGGCGCGTCTCCTCCAGGTGCTGGCGCGTGTAGGGGTCCTGCGTCACGCGCAGCTGCAGGTCCAGCCCATCGATCTCGGCCTGCAGCGCGCGCAGGTCCACGGTGGCCAGGTAGGACTCGATGATCTGCCCCTTGCCGCACAGGTGGTAGGCGTCCTCCACCAGGTCCCGCGCTTGGTCGGCCACCGGCCCGAGCAGGCGCGCCAGCGGCCCCTGCGCCTGCCCAACGCTGCGGGCGATCTCCTGCTGGGTGCGCTCGATCGCGCCGAGCTGCGCGCGGAAGGTCGGGCTGCTCAGGCGCGGCCGGCTGACGCGCGGCGCCTGCGTGGCTGCTGTCAGCAGTGCCGGGTCGCGCGCGCCCAGGTACACCATCGCGGCGTAGGCCAGCAGGCCGAGCGGCAGCAGCCACAGCGCCACCGTCAGGCCCGAGGCCAGCGCCGCCAGCAGCACCAGCACTGCCAGCGGCCGGCGCGCGGCACGCCCATAGGCCGGGGAACTAGTCATGTGGGTGCTCTTGCAGCGTTGCACGTTGCACGCTCAGACGTTGCACGTGCTCGCGGCATGCCAGCTTGTGACAGCCACTTCGATCGGCGCTCCGGAACGTGCAACGTGGAACGTGTAACTAAAAATACCGGCTCAGGTTGTCGAAGATGGTCCCGATGTCGCCGGTGCCGCCTTTCACCAGCAGGGTGCGCGAGAACTCGACGATCTGCTCCAGCACGGCGGTGTCGGCGTCCTCACCGTAGGCCACCGGGAAGATGCTGATGCCGCTCTCCTCGAACTCCTGGCGCAGCTGCTCGAACGGGACCGAGCTGGCGTTGTCCTGGCCGTCCGAGAGCAGCACGATCGCCCGGATACGCTCGTCCTCCGCTGGCGGCAGCGCGTCCAACACCTGCTTGCCCACCAGCAGCCCATCGTACACCGCCGTCTTGCCGCGCGCCTGCAGCCGCTGGATGGCGTCGCTGAGCTGGATGCGGTTCTCGCTCAGCGGCGCCGGCGGCACGTCCACGCTCACGTCGCTGTCGAACGACACCAGCCCCACACGGTCCTCGGGCAGGATGCGGATCAGGAAAGCCTCCAGGCCGGCCTTGACCTGCTCCAGCTTCTCGCCCTCCATCGAGCCGGAGACATCCACCACCAGCACGATATCGGCCCGCTTGCGGTTCTGCGCCCAGGTGTTCTTGGCGGCCACGATCACCTCGGCCGGCGGCACCGGCAGCACGCTCTGCACCCCCTGGGGCTGCACGCCGTACGCCTCGCTCACCGGGTCCGCCAGCGGCACGTCCGGGTTGGCCGGGCGGAAGCCAAAGCTCATCGCCAGCCGCTGGCTCTCGGCGCTCAGCAGGAAGGCGTAGAACTGTTCGGCCGCCTGGCGCTCCAGCGGCGGGGCGGCGGCCATGATGATGAACGGGTTATCGTGCCAGAAGGTCCCCTCCTTGGGGTAGATCGCCACCAACGGCACCGGCGGATTCTTGTTCTTGTTGAAGTCGATAAGGGTGATCTCCTCCATGGGAAACGCTGAGATATACGACATACCGAACTTGCGCATGTTCTCGCTGAACACCAGCGTGTTGTAGCCGTAGTGCTTGATGCCCCTGCCGAGGTCGCGGATGAACTGCTGGCTTTCGGGCCGCTGCACATCCTCGACGGTCAGGCCGCGCTGCTTGCCCACCGCGGCGTAGAACTCGGCCAGCAACGTGGAGAGGGCGGTGGTGCTGATCTCCGGGTCGGTGTGGCCCCAGCTGAAGCGCCCCCACTCCGGGTGGCCGTACGCCCCCCAGCCCTGCGGGTTCTCGATCAGCGCCAGCATGTCGCTCCAGCCGATGCGCGCGCCCGGCCAGCCGAGCGCCTCGGCCATCGGCTTCCACATGGAGATCACCACCGGCGTCAACACCAGCGCGTTGGCCGAGACGGCCACGTCCTGGTTGCCGCTCTCCTGCTTGAGCACCTCGAGCCATGTGGACGCCGAGGGGGACCAGACGGTGACCTGCAGGGCGCCGTTCTTGATCTCGGTGCGCGCCGCACCGCTGGACTTGTTGATCCCCTCCACGAAGATCGGCCGGCCGTCCACCTTCGCGCCGGAGGCGTTGAAGGCCGCGATGCGCTCGGTGAGCCAGCCCTCCTTCTCCGGGCTGTAAGCGATCGTCACCCGGACGGCGTTGGCCGGCGGGCCGCCGCCCGCGCCCGCGTCACCGCAGGCGGCGACGAGCGCGGCGAGCAGCAGCAGCAGCCTACGAGAGGTAGCGCGCAAGGAAGGGCGCATAGGGTGTACTCCTTACTGACCGGACGTACGCGGGCGGGGAGGTATGGAGGGGCTGCGTCCCTCCAAAAAGAACCCTCGAGGGGTTTTTCGGGGCCTGCGGCCCCCGGAGCCCCCGCGTGGGGCACCGACCGCGTAACTCCTGTTACTGACGGTAGATCGTGGACCGAGGACCGAGGCCATGGTTCGCGTAAAGGGTCAACGTCGTCCCACATCGGTCTTCAGTCCTCGGTCTTCGGTCACGAGCTATCAGCGCAGCTCCTGCCACAGATCCAGCAGCGCGGCCAGCACGTCTGCGGTGGGCGGCTCGGCCTGCTGCTGGATGTCGGCCCGCAGGCCGTTCGCCTGGTAGCGGTTGAACGGGTTGGCCGGGTCGTCGCTGACGATCGGCACGCCCGGATCGGCCGGGCGGAAGCCGTGGGCGCGCGCCCGCTCCTGGATGGGACGGCTCAGCAGGAAGGCGCGGAACTGGCGCGCCGCCTCGCGCTCGGCCGGGGTGACCCAGGGCGCGTTCAGGATGGCGTACGGGTGGTCGCTCAGCGCGGTAGCCGGCGGGTAGTAGACGCGCAGACCACCCCAGGCGCGCGCGGCCTCGAAGCTCTCGATCGCCAGATTCTCGTACACTACCGCCGCGTCGTACATGCTCGGGCCGCGCTGCAGCATGGAGGTCACCAGCGCACCGGTGCTGTCGCTGAACGCCGGCACGGCGCTCTCCACCCCGGCGAGCCAGGCGCGGAATCCGGCCGACGACACATCGGCGATCGTCAGGCCGGCGGCCTTGCCGTGGTAGCCGTAGGCCAGCAGCACGAGCGCTTGGGCGCCGCTGTTGGAGGTGAGCGGCGAGGTGTGCCCGAGCTTGACCGGCCCCCACTCCTCGCGGCCGCCAAGCTCGCTCCAGTTGCGCCTGGCCAGCGCGCCGGCCAACTCCTGCCAGAAGCCCTCTTCGCCGCGCCAGATCAGCGGGCCACGCTCCTCCCAGGCCACCAGCACCAGCGGCGTGAGCGCCAGCGGCGCCGGCGCGTCGGCCCCCTCGGGCAGCACCGGCGGGGCGCCGGGGTTGCGCGCAGCCCACGCGCCACGCAGCACCTCCAGCCACATGGAGCTAGCCGGGCTGATGACGGCGGGCGGCGGCTCGCCACCCCAACGCTGCGACGCCACGCGCTCGGCCTGCTCGCGCGAGCCGATGCCGCGCAACACGACGCGCACCGGCCGGCCGCCCACCCGCGGATCCCCTTGAGCGAAGCGGGCGGCGGCCTCCTCCAGCCAGGCGCGCTTCTCGGTGCCGTACCAGACCGTCAGCACCACCGGCTCGCGCGCCGGGCCTATCTGGAGCGGGAAGGGCGCGTAGCCCAGCGGGGCGACGAAGGTGGTGGCGAGCAGCGCCAGGAGGCAGATCGCCAGGTAGCCGATGCCGATCAGGCGGGTGAGACGCTGCATAGCTGCTCATTTCGTTCAAGGGTGGGGGCCGCGTCCCGGGGGGCGAAGGGGCTTCGCCCCTCCGCGCCTCCCCGAATGGTCACGGTCAGAGTCGCGCAGCGCAACCACTTCTGAGAGCTTGTTTGAAACGCCTCCCGGCTAGGGGCGCGGGGGCCACAGACCTCCGCCTCTCCCCCGCCCGCCGCTGCGCGGCGGGCGGGCGGGGGATGGGTGACCCCGCCCGCTCCCCTCTCAAACAGAATCTAAGTGTACCAGATATTCGTTTCATGGTGGCCCACCGCCCCGGCGCGGCACTCGCCTGATCTACGTGCGGCGGGCGGCGCGGGTTACGCGGGCGCCGTCCCCCAACCGTGAAGATGAAGAAAGACCTCATCTTCACTTCACGCTGTCTTCATGTGCATCTGCTACACTGCTCCTACACGCTCGTAGCCGGGATCGCTGAATGGTGGAGGGCGCGGCAGGTCCTCCCCGCACCTCTCATGTCGCACGATCTCCCGGGAGCCTGCTCGTGAGGATCCCCATGCAATCACCTCATCCGTCGCGCCTAGCGCTTTCCACTGTGGTCCTGTTGATCTTCCTGACCGCCTGTGGTGCGGTGGCCCCCTCCGGCGCTGGCGTGCCCCTCCACAGCACCGATGCCACGCCCCCGAGCAGCAGCGACGGCGCCTCTGAGCCGTGGCAGGAAGAGTTTCATATCACCGAGCGCCAGTTGGCGCCTACCGGGGAATCCACGTATTTCATCCTCAAGCCGGGGTTTCAGACGATACTGGAATCGCAAAACGAGCGACTCATCGTCACCGTGCTCGATGAGACAAGGGAGATCCACGGCATCACGACCCGTATCGTCGAGGAGAAGGAGGAGAAGCGGGGGCAGCTGTACGAGATCTCGAGAAACTTCTACGCTATCGACCAACGTACCGGCGATGTGTTTTACTTCGGCGAGGAAGTGGATTTCTACGAGAACGGTGCCATCGTAGGTCATTCGGGCGCCTGGATCGCGTATGACAACGGTAATCTGCCTGGCATGATCATGCCGGGCACCCCCACAGCGGGGATGCGATACTATCAGGAGCTTGCACCGGGCGTCGCTATGGACCGTGCGACCGTCGTCAGTGTCTCGGAGCGCTGCAGCACTCCGGCGGGGGAGTTCACCAACTGTCTGGTGGTGGAAGAGTCGTCGAAACTGAGCCCGGCGCAGCGAGAGTACAAGCGGTACGCGCCTGGCATCGGGTTGATCCAGGATCAATCCATGCGGCTAGTGAGCTACCGCTACCTGGGGGGCGCAGACCCGTGAGACCAGGAGACAACGCTCCCACGGGGAGCGCCGGGGCATTCTTGCATTTTGACCGTAATCTTGGTATGCTGGCCATGTCCTTGCCGCCGCAGAGGCGTGGCCCATTGATCCGGCTGTGGAGCGCACGAAGCTGGCGTCGTCGGAGGCGCAGCTGTACCTTTGTGGAGGGAGGCAATGGCCGAGAAGCTGGTGAACCTCAGCCCTGGCGAACGTGAGGATTTAGAGCGCCGCTACAAGCGGACGCCCACGCGGCGCATCAGTGAGCGGATCCAGGCCATTCTCCTGCTGGACGATGGCCACAGCCGAGAGCAGGTCGCTCGCATCGTGCAGGTCAACCCTAAGACCATCACGCGCTGGGTGCACACCTTCGATGAACTGGGGATCGACATGCTCTGCACCCTGCAATACGCGGGCAACGTTGGCGCGCTGAGTCCCGCCCAACAGGCTCAGCTCGCCGACTGGCTGGCGGCGGAACACCGCAGCATCCAGGAAGCACGGGCGTGGGTGGAGCAGCGATTCTGTGTCCGCTACACCGAGAGCGGGATGCGCAAACTGCTGGCCCGCATATATGCCCGTGACGGGGTGGCCGTGCCGGTACCGCGCGCCGCGCCAGGAGGGGCCAGCAGCGCATGGCAGAGGCACAGCCTCAAGTAGCAAGGGCGCCAGGGGGCCATCGAGCGCACACAGGGTAGCGGCATGCGCGTCCTGATTGTCGAGGATCATGCGAACGTCGCCAATTACGTCCGACGGGCCCTGGAGGAGCACGGGTACGCCGTCGATGTGACGCGCACCGGGCAGGAAGCGCTGGAGTGGGCCGAGACCGTAGCATACGACCTGATCGTGCTGGACATCACGCTGCCCACGCTCGATGGCCTGACCGTCTGCCGGCGCCTGCGCCAGCGAGAGTATCCGGCGTCGATCCTGATGCTGACCGCCCGCGACACGGTGGACGACCGCGTGGCCGGGCTGGACGCCGGCGCCGATGATTACCTCGTCAAGCCGTTCGAACTGAAGGAGTTGCTGGCGCGGCTGCGGGCGCTGGTGCGCCGCCACAGCGCCAAGACATCCACGCTGCGGCTCGCAGACCTGAGCCTGGATCCCCGCACGCACGTGGTGATGCGCAACAGTACCCTCATCAAACTGACCGCCAAAGAGTTCGCCGTGCTGGAATACCTCATGCGCGAGCCGAACCGCGTCTTCACCCGCACCGAGATCGCCGAGGCCGTCTGGAATTACGATGTCTATAACCAGTCCAATGTCGTCGATGTGTACATCCGCAACCTGCGCCGCAAGATCGACGACCCGTTCGAACTGAAGCTCATCCACACGGTGCGAGGGGCCGGCTACCGCATGTCGGACCAGGACAGAGATGAATGAGACGCGTGAGAACGCTGCGGGTGCGCTTCGCCATCTGGACGGCGGGCCTCCTGTGCGCCGCCCTCCTGCTGTTTGGCCTCTTCGTCTACACCAACATGGCGCGCAGCCTGACCACGGCGGTGGACGAACGGCTGCAGTTCGCCGGCCTCCAGATGGTGGCGGAAGTCGAGGTCAGTGATGGGGAGCTGGTCTTCACCGAAAACCCGATCGAGGAGCCTCACTACGCCCAGCTGCGCGAGCAAGGATTCAGCCTACGCGTGATGAATCTCAGCGGGCGGACGCTGGAGGAGAATGGCCCCTTCCGCGCCTGGCCGCCACCGGGCATCCTGGCCGCGGCCCCCCCTCAGCCCGGCTCCTTCACCACTGTCACCGACCCTGGCAGCCAGGAGGAGGTCCGCGTCTACACCGCTCCGATCGTCACCGCGGGCCAGGTGGCGGGTATGCTGCAGGTGGCGATCGACCTCAGCAGTGTACGCGGCACGCTTGATCTGTTGCTCATCACCCTGCTCCTGGGCGGCCCGCTGATCGTGCTCGCCGCCGGCGGCGGAGGGTATCTGCTGGCGGCGCGCGCGCTGGCCCCGATCGACGCCATCACGCGGACGGCCCGCTCCATCTCGGCCGGAGATCTCTCGGCCCGGCTGAATCTACCCGAGACCAACGATGAGATCGGGCGCCTGGCCGCCACCTTCGACAGCATGCTCATGCGGCTGGACGATGCGTTCCGGCGTGAGCGCCAGTTCACCGCCGACGCGTCCCACGAGTTGCGCACCCCACTCTCCGCCATCCAGACGATCATCAGCAGCACCCTGGAGCGCCGGCGCACCGCCGCGGAGTATGAGCAGGCACTTCAGGATTTGAGCCACGAAGCCGCCTCGATGCGTGCCCTGACCGAAGGGCTCCTCCACCTGGCGCGCCACGATGCGTCCCGCCGCCCGCTGCGCCACGAGCCGGTCGATCTCGCGCTCCTGTTGAAGGACGTCGTCGACTCCCTTCGCCCGGCGGCGGAAGCGAAAGGCCTGGAGCTGATCGAGCATGTGCCGGATACCGGTCTGACCGTGTTGGGCGACAGCGACGGACTGATCCGGCTGTTCGTGAACCTGGTTGACAACGCCATCAAGTACACCGAGCAGGGGTCCGTCACGCTCTCGGCCGCGCAGCAGGGCGACAAGGGGCTATTGGTAACGATCAACGATACGGGCGTTGGCATCAGTGCCGAGCAACTGCCGCACATCTTCGACCGCTTCTACCGGGTGGATACGGCGCGCAGCAAAGAGGGCATCGGCTTGGGTCTAGCCATCGCCCGCAGCATCGCCCGCACTCATGGCGGCGACATCACCGTAACAAGCGCCATCGGCAAAGGGACGACGTTTACCGTGCGCCTGCCCTTGCTGCGTAGCTGATGGGGGAGCGGCGGGACCCACTCCACCTGGC
>DATMBA010000647.1:0-1877 GCA_035559635.1 Roseiflexaceae bacterium | reverse complement strand
GGGCGGCTCATAGCCGCCCCGCCCCGCTGCGTCACGAGACCAGAACCTCGCGGCCCTCGGCGGCGGAGCGGTAGCAGGCGTCGATCACCTGGGCCCGGCGCAGCCCGTCCTCCGCGCTAGGGATGGCCGGCGCGCCGTCGAGGACGGCGGCGACGAAGCGCTCGATCACCTGGATATGGCCGCCGCCCTCGGGGATGCGCGGCGCGGCGTCCACCGGCAGGTTGGCGGCGTCGCTGAAGATGCGCACCGTGTTCTGGTGGCTGTAGTTCTTCACCGTCAACTCCGCGCCACCCTCAGTGCCGTAGAGCACCACCCCGTAGTCATCGCCGGCGGCGCTGTGGGTCGCCCAGCTGGCCTCCAGCAGCAGCGTCGCGCCGCCCTCCAGGCGCACGAAGGCGGTGGCGAGATCCTCCACCTCGTAGGCGCCGCTGGAGCCGGTGCGCTTCATGCCCCAGCCCTTCAGCCCGCGCGGGCCGAACTCGGCATAGGTGTTGGCGCTCACCGCCAGCGGCCGCGGCTCGCCGAGCAGGAACATCGCGATGTCCAGGATGTGCACGCCGAGGTCGATCAGCGGCCCCCCGCCGGCCTGCTCCTTGCTGACAAACCAGCTCCCGATGCCGGGGATACCCTGGCGTCGCATCCAGTAGGCCTTGGCGTAGTAGATTCGCCCGAGCGCGCCACTGTCCACGTACTGCTTGAGCCACTGTACGTCGTTGCGTTGGCGGTGGTTGAAGGACACCATCAGCACCCGGCCGTACTGCTTCGCCGCGGCCACCATCTCGGCGCCCTCAGTGGCGTTGCGAGCGATCGGCTTCTCCACCAGCACGTGCTTGCCGGCCGCCAGCGCGGCGATCGTCACCGGCGCGTGCAGGGCGTTCGGCACACAGACGCTGACAGCCTCGATCTCCTGCACGGTGAGCAGATCGGTGTACTCGCGGAAGGTGTACGGCACGCCGTGCCTGGCCGCAAGCCGCCGCACCCGGTCCTCGTCCAGGCCGGCAATCGCCACCAACTCGACGTTCGGCAGGGCGATGTAGCCCTCCACGTGGGCCGCGCCGACGCCGGCGCCGATCACGCCGACACGCAGCTTCTTGTCGGTCATGGGGGTAGCTCCTTCAAGGTTTTCGTGGAGGGGTGGGTTTCCGGGAGGGCTGCGCCCTCCAAGCCCTCCCGCCTTTCGTTGCGCGGTGTGTTAGCGTTTGGTCTAGGCCGCTGGGTCGGGAACGCTCGCGGCCTCCGCCCGATAGTCCTTGAGGGTGGACATGTCGCGGATGCGCTCGGTGAACAGCACGCCGTCGAGGTGGTCGATCTCGTGCTGCAGGGCGCGCGAGAGCAGCCCGGTAGCCCGCCGGATGCGCTGGCGCCGGCCGTCGAGGTCCTGGTACTCGACGGTGACCCAGGCGGCGCGCGGCACGTCGGCATACCAGCCGGGAAGGCTCAGGCATCCCTCCTGGCCGATCACCTCCTGGTCGCTGCGCTTGACAATCTCGGGGTTGATCAGCACGTAGTCCTGGCGGGGGACCACCTCCACGAGCGTGCCATCCTCGCGCTCCTCCACCACTGGCGGGATGCTGATCACCGCGACGCGCTGCGTGATGCCGATCTGCGGCGCCGCCAGGCCTACACCATGGGCGGCGTCCATCGTCTCGAACATGTCGGCGACCAGCTGCCTGAGCGCCGGGTTCGGCAGCTTAGCGGGGTGGCAGCGCGTCTTCAGCACCTTCTGATCTTCGGGGTTATCGATACGCAGGATCCGTCGAATAGCCATACGATTCGTTCTTTCTTCTTCGTCCTTTTCGCGGGAGTTTGGGGGCCAATACCTTTCAAATACGGGAGGTATGGAGGGCGAAGCCCTCCACATCCTCCCCCGGTGGGGG
>DATMBA010000646.1:0-4635 GCA_035559635.1 Roseiflexaceae bacterium | reverse complement strand
CCGCCGCTGGCCCGGCGACGATCGTCGCCACCACGCGCCCGCCGAGCGTAACTGGGGCGCGCACGCAGGCGTGTTCGGCACCGAGCGCGGGGGACAGCGCGGCGCGCATGCGGGCGGGGCCGCTCGGGCAGGTGAGCGGGCGGCCGTCCGGCGCGAGCGTGACGGCCGCCACGCCGGCCATGGCGGCGAACAGGTCCTGGATGGCCTGGATGCAGTGGATCGGCAGCGGGGCAGGCTCGATGGCGGGCGGGTCCCCCGCGCCGGACGGGCGCGTGCCTGTCAGTAGCGCGTCTACCGCGCGGCGCGCGAAGCGCCACTGCTGGCCGACCTTCATGCCCTCCAGGCGGCCGTCCTTCAGCATGCGGTAGACGGTGGTGCGGTCGATCTTCAGGATCTCCTGCACCTCGCGGGCCGTCAGCAGGTCGTCGGTGGCTGCCATCGTCTGCTCGCAGTTGCACTAGGATGCGATAGCGCTAGGCAGACTCTAGCATCGGGGCGGGGGGATTCAAGCGCAGGGAAGGTGCGGCCGGGTGAAGGGGGCGCAACCGCTGTGGTAGCTGGTGTGGCATAATCTGTAGCACATAGGCCACGTCAACGTCCTCCGCGTCGCACCACGCGAAGGCGCGGGAACGCCGCAGGCGTTCCCGCAGGGTACGCGCGGGCTAGCTTTCACGAAGGCCGCGCAGGCGGCCTGCAGGCAGCGGCGCAAGCTGCTCGATATGACGCGCGAGCGCCTGGCCCAGTGTGTAGGGTGTTCGGTGTCGGCACTGCGCAAGATTGAAGACGATGAGCGCCGGTCCTCCCGCCCGCTGGCCGAACGCCTGGCCGCCTGCCTGGTGATCGCCCCCGCCGACCGCCCTACCTTCCTGAGTGTCGCCCGGGCCGACCTGCGCGCTGAGCGCCTGCCGCCCCCGGCTGACTCCTGGTAGGGCGGAAGAGCGGCGCTGCCGGGCGTCCCACCACGTGCTGCCAGCCTGCCCACCCCGCCCACCCCGCTCCTGGGGCGCGAGCACGAACTGACGGCCATCGCCCGGCTGCTGGACGCACCCGACTGCCGCCTGGTCACGCCGACCGGGCGGCATCGGCAAGACCCGGCTGGCGCTCGAGGTCGCGACACGGCAGGCGCCGCGCTTTGCCGACGGAGTGTATAGTGTCCCCCTGGACGCGGTCAGCACGGTTGAATCTATCGTCCCGGCCATTGCCGGCGTCGTCGGCGTGGCGTTTTATGGTTCAGCGGATCCCGTGCAGCTGCTTCGTGCGCTGCGGGAGAAGACCGTACTCCTGGTGCTGGACAATTTTGAGCACTTGCTGCCCTCGGCCTTGGGCGGCAATCAGCAGGCGCTGGAGCTGCTGGCCAACCTGCTGCACCAGGCCCCCCAGGTCAAGCTGCTGGTGACGTCGCGCGAACGGCTGAAGCTGCATGGGGAATGGGTGTTTGACGTGCCAGGCTTGCCGGTGCCGCCGCGGACCAGGCCGACACGCTGAGCGAATTTCCCGGGGCCTGCTGCCCCCAGACCCCGCGGAGCGGATTCTCTACCGGCGCTCTAGACTCTCTCAGAAGCAAACTGCTCCTCGGTAGGCTCTGCTCAGCAGTACCACGGCTCGCTCATGTGCGGCACGAGCGCGCGGGGCGCGTGGCGCCGCCCTGGCATCTCGCGCACTGACTCGCCGCTCGCCAGCGCCCACACCCGCTCGTAGATCTCCTGGCGCGAGGCGCCCGCCCGCTGCCCCTGATGCACCGCCCGCATCACGCCGCGCTGCAGCGCGTCCATCGCCGGGTCCGGGTGCGCCCAGCGGTAGCAGAGCGCCTCGTCGTCGAACGGGCCGACGAGCGCCCGCACCTCCGGCAGCTCAAGCAGCAGCGACCCGGCCGGGATCAGCAGGCGGATGGCGTACTGCACCGGCGCGACGCTCTCCACCAGCTCCAGCTCGCGGATGGCGCGCAGGAAGTCCAGGTAGGTGGCGCGCGTGGTCCAGGGCGTGAAGGCGACGAAGGTGGGGTTGAGCGCCAGGCCCACCTCGCGCAGCAGCGCCACGGCGCGCACCACGTCCGCGCGGGTGTGGCGCTTGTCGAAGATCGCCAGGATGGTGTCGTCCACGGACTCGACGGCGCTGGTGACGAGCAGGCAGCCGGTGTCGCGCAGCGCGGGCAGGTGGCGGCTGTGCTGCAGCAGGTGCTCGACCTTGATCGTCACGTCGTAGGTGAGGTGTGGGAACTCATCGTGTAGCGCGTGGACGAGCGGCAGGGCGTGGCCGGGGCCGTTGAAGAAGTCCGGGTCGCCGAAGGTGATGTGCTGTGCGCCGGCCACCACCTGCCGGCGGATGTCCGCCAGCACCACCTCGCGCGGCACGGCGCGGAAGCGCCCGCCGTACACCGGGACGATCGGGCAGTGACGGCAGCGGTGCTTGCAGCCGCGGGTGGACTCGGTGTAGCCCGCCACGCGCTCGGAGCCGTCCGGCATACGCATGCGGGCGTAGGACGCGAGCGGCGGCAGGTCGCTGCGGTCTGGCACGCGGAACGCCAGCCGCTCCAGAACGACGAACGACGAACGACGAACGACGAACGACGACTCTTCGCCGGGTGTTGACGCCAATTCATTGGTCGTTGGTCGTTGGTCGTTGGTCAGGCGCTTGTAGAGCGCCACCAGCTCGGCCTCGAACTCGCCGCCGATCAGCGTCTGCGCGCCGAGGCGATGCAGCAGTTCGCGGTTGGCAGGCGCGTACAGGCCAAAGCAGCACAGGTGGGCGCGGGGCGCCAGCGCGCGCAGGCGCGGGATCAGCGCGGTGGCCAGGCGTGTGGCGGTGTGCATCGGCAGGTAGAGTGCGACGAGCGCCGCCTCCGCCACCGCGGCCTCGTCCAGCGGCTGCACCGCCACGTCCAGGCAGACCACACGCGCGCCGGCCTCGCGCAGCCAGGCGGCCGGTGAGGCCAGCCCGAACGGCTGGTGGCCCAGCTCGTAGGTGGAGATCAGGACGACGGTCTTTCCCATGCGATCTGCTCCGAGCGGTAGAAGCGCACGCCCATGGCCTCCAGGCGTGGGCCGTGCGCCGCCAGCCGCCCGCGGAAGCTCTCCCAGTCCTTCAGCGTCGCCGGGGACCAGCCGACCTCGGCCACGGCCGCCAGGCGCGGGAACGCCATGTGGTCGATGTCGTCGCGTGTGGCAACGGTCTCGGTCCACAGCGCCGCCTCGACGCCCAGCACGTCCCGTTCCGTCACGCCCGCAACCTGCGTGCCGGGATCCCAGGCGTAGGCATCCTTCACCTCGATCAGGCCCGCCCAGCGCAGGCCGATCGGCGTCCCGTCATGATACTTCATATCCAGGTAGACGTGCGAGGAGGGGGACATAATGATCTTGGCACCCTGGCGCACCGCCAGGTGGGCCGCGTCGGTGCGCCAGTGTTGGACGAGCGTGCCGGGCAGCAGCGCGGCCTGGCCGATCTCCTCCCAGCCCACCGTGGACTTGCCGTGGGCCTGCACGATGCGCTGGACCCGCTCGATGAAGCGGCGGTACTGCTCGGGGCTGAGGGACTGCACCTCGTCCCCACCGATGTGGATGTACGGCCCCGGCGTGAGCGCGGCCAGCTCGCGGATCACGTCCTCCACGAACGTGTAGGTGATCTCCTGATCGACGCACAGCGTGCTGAAGCCGACGGCGATGCCGGTGTAGAGCGGCGGCGCCACCCCGTCGCAGCTCAGCTCGGGGTAGGAGGCGAGCGCGGCGTGGGTGTGGCCGGGCATGTCGATCTCCGGGACGACGGTGATGTAGCGCTCGTGGGCATAGGTCACGATGTCCGCGTACTCGGCCTGGGTGAAGTACCCGCCCGGTCCGCCGCCCACCGCGGTGCTGCCGCCGTAGGTCGCCAGGCGCGGCCAGGACTCGATCATGATCCGCCACCCCTGGTCGTCGGTGAGGTGCAGGTGGAGGCGGTTGAGCTTGTAGTAGGCGATCTGGTCGATCAGGCGCTTCACGTCCTCGGGGCCGAAGAAGTGCCGGGCCACATCGAGCATCGCGCCGCGCCAGGCGAAGCGCGGCCAGTCGCGGATAGTGCCGGCCGGCAGCGTCCAGGGTCCCCTCTGAGGCGCGGTGTGCTCGACGGCGGCCGGCAGGAGCTGCCGGATAGTCTGCACGCCGCGGAACAGGCCGGCGGGCCGGTAGGCGGTGAGCGTCAGGCGGCCGGGGGCGATCGCCAGTTCATACCCCTCCTCGCCGTGGGCCGGGTCGGCGCCCTCTGTGGTGAGGTGCAGGACGGCCGGCGCGGGCGCGCCATTGGCGGGCGCCACCGGGAGCGCGAAGCCGGTGGCGGGCCGCAGGCTCTCCGCAAGGTAGGTACCGATGCGCAGCAGCTCGGGGGTGGCTGGCGCCACCGTGACGCGCGTCTCGGTCGTGAGCGCGAAGGCGCCCTCAGCCGGCTGTGCCGATGCGGGCCGGGGGATGATTGCGTCCAGCGCAACCGCGGCAGGCGCGCCGGGCGGACCCTGCCGGGGCGCATCTCGCGCGGGCCGCCCGGCGAAGGGGGGGCCGGGCGGGACGGCGCAGGCGAGCAGCGCGAGCGCGGCGAGCAGTAGGGCGAGGAGGCGCAGGGCGGCCCGCGCGGGGGCGGCCAGGGCTACGTCAACGTTCCTGGCTTCGCGCC
>DATMBA010000645.1:0-1230 GCA_035559635.1 Roseiflexaceae bacterium | reverse complement strand
CCGCGCTGATCGCGATCGCCGGCTTCGCGATCGCCCCGCTGCTGTGGGCCATGAGCACCGCCTTCAAGCCGGACGGCGAGATCATGACCAGCCCGGCCTTCCTGCCGCGCCGGCCGACGCTGGAACACTTCCAGGTGGTGCTCGGCCAGACGCCGTTCGGGCGCTGGTTTACCAACTCGCTGATCGTCGCACTGGGCACCACCGGGCTGGCGATCACGGTGGGCAGCCTGGCCGGCTATGCGATGTCCCGCTTCCGCTTCTGGGGGCGCGCGCTGTACGGCAACATGCTGCTGGTGGTGCAGATGTTCCCCGGCGTGATGCTGGCCATCCCGATGTACCTGCTGCTGACGCAGTATGGCCTGATCGACACCCTCTGGG
Source organism: Roseiflexaceae bacterium (assembly GCA_035559635.1). Lineage (GTDB taxonomy): Bacteria > Chloroflexota > Chloroflexia > Chloroflexales > Roseiflexaceae > CALJIC01. The sequence continues at coordinate 852 of DATMBA010000645.1, read as the reverse complement.
CGCTGCTGGTGACCTATTTGACCTTCGCGCTGGCGTTCTCGATCTGGATGCTGAAGGGCTACTTCGACAACATCCCGCGTGAGATCGAGGAGGCGGCGCTGATCGACGGCGCGAGCCGGCTGGACATCCTGTGGCGCATCACGTTGCCGCTGGCGGCGCCGGGCATCACCACGGTGGCGGTCTTCGCCTTCCTGCTGGCCTGGAACGAGTTCTTCTTCGCCTACATCTTCCTGGCCTCCAACAGCAACTACACCCTCAGCCTGGGGATGTACAGCTTCATCCAGCAGTTCACCACCCAGTGGGGCAATATCATGGCGGCGGGGACGCTCACCACCCTGCCGGTGCTGGTGTTCTTCTTCGTTCTGCAGCGCGCGCTGACGCGCGGGTTGGTGGCCGGCGCCACCAAGTGATGGGCCTCTGCGGTCGGCGCCCCACGCGGGAGCGCCGGGGGGCCGCAGGTCGCCGAAACAACCCTGCGAGGATTCGTGTGGAGGGGCTACGCCCCTCCACTCCTCCCCGGAGCGGTCGGCGTCCCACGCGGGGCCGCCGGGGGCCGGGGGGCCAGAGGGCCCCCGGCAAGAAATCTGGAGAGATCTTTTGACAGGGCTTGACCCCGCCAACCCACCCCGGAGGGGCGCGGGGGCGAGGCCACCACATATCCTGTAAGTGACAGGACATACGCGGTCGGCGCCCCACGCGGGAGCGCCGGGGGGCCGCAGGCCCCGGGTGTGACGAAACGTCGTGCCGGGCGCGGCACCACGCCCGGCCCGTGAGGTGCCCGCTGGGCCCGGCGGGCTATCCGGTGCCAAGGCCGCCGGCGCGGCCTGCACCCCAGCCCGCGCAGGCGGGCTT
>DATMBA010000644.1:0-8425 GCA_035559635.1 Roseiflexaceae bacterium | reverse complement strand
CCTCCGCCTCCACCGTGGCCCGCCCCGGCCGGACGGCGAACACGAGCGCGGCGGCCGGCGCGAGCGCGAGCGCGGCCACCAGCAGCCCGGCGCGGAACGCAGCCGGGTGGTCCGGTGTCAGGCCGAGCGCCGCGCCGAGCGCCTGGGGCAGGAAGCCGCCCACCAGACTGCCGGCAAAGGCCGCCAGCGCCAGCACGGCTGTCTGCGCGCCGAAGATCGCGCTGCGCTGCGAGTCCGCCACCAACGCCATGATGAACGGCGCGCCGCAGACGAAGAACAACGCCAGCCCGAGGTACAGCACGACGCAGTTGGCGATCAGCCAGGGCACGCGCGCCGCTGGTGGCACCAGGTCCGCCAGTGCCGCGAGCGCGCAGCCCGCCACCATGATCGCCATGCCGGCCACCAGCATGCGCCGGGCGCCCCAGCGCTCGCCGAGCACCCCCGCCGGCAGGCTGAAGGCCGCGAAGACCAGCTGGCCTGCCGCCACCACCAGCCCGATCGTCTCCGGCCCGTAGCCTAGCCGCACCAGGTACAGGTTGAACAGCACCGAGAAGACCCCGCCGTCGATCGCGAAGCCCACCAGCCCAACGGCGATGAGGTACAGGGCCACCGATGGGTCGAGCAGGCGGATGGTCTGGAGGCGGCGGGCGATCATGCCGGACTCTTTCAGGGCGTGCGCAGCGGGCCCGCTGCCAGTGACGGGCCTGCGGCCCCTACAGCGACGTGCAACATGGGTGATCGCTGGGAGCGCGCGCATCGTGCGCGCAGGCGGGCGGGACGCCCGCGCTCCCAGCATGCGGCTGGTTCAATGGTTCTGCACGTCGCTATAGGTAGATACGGGTTACGTATGGTGCGGAGGGGCACAACTCCTCCAAGCCTCCCCTGGACGCCGGCGAGTGTACCACGTCCAGCGTGAGAGGGCAACGCACAGCCGGGTGGACTGCGCTCGAAAAGGAGTCCGGGATGCGTTCTCTAGATGAAGATGGCTGTGGCGCTGGCGAAGGGGATGCGAGGCTGGTGCACTGCCCTCGCCCTGCCTCAGGAGGGCGCTATGAGCATGGAGTCCCCGATTGAGCGAAGCGCACAGGCGATCGACGCCGGTGCGTACGAGGAAGCGCTGGCGGCCGCCGAGGAGGCCCTGGCGTTGGATGGCGCCAACGGCGAGGGGTGGAAGCAGAAGGCGCTGGCCCTGTTCTATCTCCAACGCTCTGAAGAGGCGCTCGAGGCGCTGCATACCGCTACCGAGGTGGCGCCGGATGACGCCGACGGCTGGTCCGCGCTTGGCAGCCTGCAGGTGCTGCTCCATCGCTACGAGGATGCGCTCGGCTCGCTGGCGCGCGCAGTCGATCTTGACGGTGCCCTGGCCAGTCCGTGGCGTCAGCGCGGTGCTGCACTCAATAACCTCGGCCGGTACGCCGAGGCGCTCGCGGCACTTGAGAGGGCCGCCGAGATCGATCCCGCGTATCGCGCCGATGCCCGGTTCCACTTCGAGCGCGCGGTCGCGCTCAACAGCCTGAGCCGGTACGAGGAGGCCCTCGCCGACCTCGAGCAGGTGATCGCATCGCCCGAGGCGGAGACGAACGGCTATGTCTGGCTTCAGCAGGGAGCGGCGCTCAACGGTCTCCGGCGGCACGAGGAGGCGCTGGCAGCGCTGGAGCAGGCGGGGTTGCTGCTCCCCGCTGGCCCGGATCGGGCCGTCGCGCTGTTTCAGCAGGGAGTGGCCCTGAACGGCCTGGGGCGGCACGAGGCGGCGCTGGCAGTACTGGAGCAGGCGGTGGGGGAGATCGCCGGCGGCACGGGCAACGTCTACGTCGCGTTGCAGCGCGCGGTCGCTCTGAACAGCCTGCGCCGCTTTCAGGAGGCGCTGGACAGCCTCGCGGCGGTGGGAGCGGAATCGACTGAGGCGCCTGTGAGCGGGGCGGTACAGCTCCAGAAAGGGTTGGCGCTCAATGGCCTCACTCGTTACCAGGAGGCGCTGGCAGCGCTGGAGCGAGCGGCACCGCTCCTCCCGGAGGGCCCGGATCGGGCCGGCGCGCTGTTCCAGCAGGGGGTCGCGCTCAACAGTCTCGGCCGGCCTCACGAGGCGCTAGCCGCCTTCGATGGCGCGGCGGCACGCTCCTCGGATCTGGTCGGGAACGGCTACCTGGCGCTCCAGCGCGGCGTCGCCTTCAACCGGATGGGGCGCCACGAGGAGGCGTTGGCGGCGCTGGAGGGGGCGGTGGCCGCCATCGCAGAGGGCTCGGAGCGCGGCGTCGTGCTGCTCCAGCAGGGGGTCGCGCTCAACGGTCTCGGGCGACACCAGGCCGCCCTGGGGGCGCTCGATGGGGCGGAGGCGCTGGTGGCTGATGAGACGGCGCGTGCCTCCATCGCGCTGAGCCGCGGCATCGCCCTCAACGGTCTGCGCCGCCACCAGGACGCGCTCGCAACCCTGGAGGAGGTGACGACGGCGATACCGGCTGGCACGGACCGGCTCGTTCTGCTGCTGCAGAAGGCTAGCGCGCTGAACAACCTCGGGCGGCAGAAGGAGGCGCTCGATACGCTCGGCCAGGCGGAGGCGCTGGACGCGGCGCTGACGGGCCACGCCCTGATCCAGGTGGTCAAGAGCAGTATCCTGGTGTTGACCGGGCGTCTCGGCGAGGCGCTCGATCTCTACGAGCAGGCGGCTGAGCCAGGCGCGGCCTACCAGAACGACGCCTTTGCCTGGCTGGCGGCCGGCCTGGCGCGGCAGACGCTGGGGCGCTTCGAGCCGGCGCTCGAGGCGATCGAGCGTGCGGCTACGCTGAACCCGTTGGTGCGGCGGAATCCACTGTTCATCAACGTCTGGGGTTCCGTCCTGGCAAGCCTGGAGCGCCATCAGGAGGCGCTCGACGCGCTCAGGGACGCGTCCGATCAGGAGTCCATCTGGCTGGTGCGTGGGATGGCGCATGCCGGCCTGGGGCAGCACCAGCAGGCGCTGGATGCGTTCGACCGGATTGTCGAGCTTGCGGCGCAGTCCGCCGGGACCGCCCACCTCTACGCCGCGATCGCGCTGACGAACAAGGGGCAGGTGCTGCTGCAGCTGCGCAGCCCGGCGGAGGCGTTGGCAGCGCAGCGTGAGGCGGTGGCCAACGCTGAGCATCTGCCGGCCGACAACCCGAATCGCATGGTCGCCCTGATCGGGCAGGCGGCGGCGCTCTCGCGGCTGGACAGAGACGACGAGGCGCTGGATGTGCTCGATCAGGCCATCCAGATCAGCGCCCGGCTTCCGGCCAACTTCCCGCGCCGCGGGCTGGCCTGGTGGGCGAGGGGTGAGTTGCTGGCGGCCCTGGAGCGCTATGATGAGGCCCTCCTGGCCTACAACCGCGCCGCCGGCTTCGAACCTGAGAATGTGGATGTCACGCTCGGGCGCGCCCGCGCGCTCTCGGCGCTGGAGGAGTATACGCCGGCCTACGAGGCGTTCAAACAGGCGGCCGGGCGCGCCACGGAGCCGGAGGACCGCTATAGCGCGCTGGTAGGCATGGGGCAGGCGCTCAGCCGGCAGGATCAATACGAGCAGGCGATCCCGCACTATCGAGACGCGATCGCGCTCGCCATAGCGCACGATCTCAACCCCTGGCGCGCGTGGGCGGCGCTGGGCGCGGTCTACAGCACGCTCGGCCGCCACGAGGCAGCGCTGCGCGCCTTCCAGCAGGGCTGGCGGGCCGACCGCCGCAGGCAGCGCGCCAGCGCGCTGGCGCTTGGGGTGGGGGCGGCGCTGCTCGACCTCAAGCGCGATCAGGAGGCCCTGGGCTTCTTGCAAGAGGCGAAGAGCGCGGCACAGCCCGACCCACGGATCGCCTATAACCTCGGCGTCGCGCTGTACCGCCTCGATCAGGTCGAGAAGGCGAAGGCCGCCTGGAAGACCGCCGCCGAGCAGGGCGTCGCGCAGGCGGCCGAGCATCTGGAGTTGCTCGAGCGGCCGCAGGCGACGCCCGGCGCATGGATCGACTTCTGGTTCGGCGATGGCGCCGCGTGGTATCGCCGCGTGCTGGGCCTGCTGCTGCTGGCGCTGCTCATGCTGATCGCCCTGCTGCCGATCATCAAGGCCGGCGCCATCGGCGCACTCGGCTGGCTGAACACCGGCCAGGATTGGACCGTGATTGCCGCGCCGCTGGTCGTCCTGGCCGCGCTGCTCGTCGCCCCGACGCTCGGCCGTCTGGCGGTGGGGTCGGTCGAGCTCGAGCTGACACCGTCACAGCCGGAGGCCCCGCCCGCGCCAGGGCCAAATCCCGACGCGGTTCTGAGGGAGCTGCGCGCGATCCGGCTGACGGTGCTGCCCGGATGAGGCGCGGGCGCGTGTGTAGCCCCTGCTGCGCCGCTCCGCTATAATGATGCCGGACGTACGCAGTTGGTGTCTCGCCACCGGGGCCGCGCCTGCGCCCCCCCACATGCCGTGAGGATCCATCGATGCTCAAGCCCATCGCCGCGCTGCTCGCCGCCTGCGCGCTGAGCGCCTGCGCCGCGCCGTTCGCGCCGGCGCCCACGCCGCCCCCCACCGCTGTACCCCGGCCAGCCACCGAGGCGCCCCTGGCCACCGCCACCCCCGCGCCCACCCCGGACCCGCGCGAGGCGGAGCCGACCTCCGTCCCCACCGCCGCGGCGGGCGGGGTGGAGTTGATCACCGGCGAGTTCAGCTACACCAACGACTTCGTCTTCACCTACTACGTCGAGAACGCCGTGGCGCTGGTGGACATGCGCGGCTTCATCGCCCGTGACCAGGAGTACGAGATCCCCGTCGAGGGCCAGACCCTCGGCTACATGGACCTGGAGCCGGAGAACATGCGCGGCACCTTCCGCCTGCAGCTGCCGGCGCGCCCCACCGGCGTGCTGAGCGATGTGGACAACGACGGCGGCACAGACACCGGCGTGCAGGTCTTCGCCGTCTCCTGGTGGCCGAACCTGGCCGGCGGCCCGTTCGCGGTGGGCGACGACAAGAGCCGCGGCTGGCCGAACTACCTGGCCTCGGTGCAGGCCGACACCGAGCGCGAGGACGAGATCGTGGGTGGCAAGCTGGTGATCTGGGCGCCAGACGGCCAGCAGCAGTTCCCCACCGGCTTCGGCGACGACGGCCTGCTCTTCACAGCCGACGATCCCGTGGGGCCGGTGCCGGCCGGCTACTCGGTGGTGGACCTGGACGCCCAGCCGTTCGCCGTCAGCCGGCAGCCGGAGGAGCAACTCACCCTCTACGAGCCGCAGGACGTGGCGATCAAGGACTTCTCCAACCTGTCCTATACCGAGGCGTTCGAGCGCACAGTGGAGCAACTGCGCAAGGAGTACGCCTTCAACGGCATCCCCGGCAAGGAGCCGGACTGGGATGCGCTACTGGCCGAGTTGCGGCCGCGCATCGCCGAGGCCGAGCGCACGAAGGACGAGCGGGCTTTCTACCTGGCGCTGCAGGACTTCATCCTGGCCTTCCCGGATGGACACGTGGGCCTGGACGGCGGCGAGATCGGCGCGCTGGTCTTCGCCGAGCAGACCGCCGGCGGCTATGGCTTCGCGATCCGTGAGTTGACCGAGGGCGGCTTCGGCGTGGTGTACGTGCTGGAGGGCGGTCCGGCCGCGGAGGCTGGCATGCAGGTGGGCGCGACGGTCACGGCCTTCAACGGCATGCCGATCGACGAGGCGGTGGCGGCGGTGCGGCCGCCCATCACCTTCTCCACCGAGCACACGCGGCGCTACCAGCAGGCGCGCTACCTGCTGCGCGCCCCGGTGGGCGCCACCGCCGAGGTGACGTTCGCCAACCCCGGCGGCGCGCCCACCACCGTCACGCTCACCGCCATCGAGGAGCGGCAGAGCTTCGCCGTCACCTCGGTGCTGCGCGGTTTCGACCCTCTGGCGCTGCCGGTGGAGTTTCGCCGGCTGGAGTCCGGCGTAGGCTACATCAAGATCAACTCCAACTACGACGACCTGAACCTGCTGGTGCGGCTGTTCGAGCGGGCGCTCAGAACCTTCCAGTCCGCCCAGGCGCCGGGGGTGATCATCGATCTGCGCCAGAACAGTGGCGGCTCCCCGCTCGGCCTGGCCGGCTTCCTGACGGACCAGGTGATCCCCACCGGGCAGCGCATGGCCTACAGCGACGAGACGGGCAAGTTCGAGCCGCGCGGCGTGCCGGGCAAGATCGAGCCAAACGAGGGGCAGTACCGCTTCAACAAGGTGGCGGTGCTGGTCGGGTTGGCCTGCTCCAGTGCCTGCGAGTTCGAGGCCTACGGCTTCAGCAAGGTGCCGGGCGCCGTGGTGGTAGGGCATTTCCCCACCAACGGCATCTTCGCCGACGTGGCGCGCGGGCAGTATGTGTTCCCCGCTGGCTTCTCGGCGCAGTTCTCGGCCTCGCGCACGGTGCTGCCGGACGGCAGCCTGCTGATCGAGGGCACGGGCGTCCAGCCCACAGTACGGGTGCCTATCACCGTCGAGAGCCTGCTCTCCCCGGAGGACGAGGAGTTACTCGCGGCGGAGCGCGAGATCCTGGGCAATTAGCACGCGGGTTTCAGGGCGGGCGCAGCTCTCCCTGCCCCTCCCACCAAACCGAACGGTTTGTGAGGAACGCTGTTAGACATGGTTTCGCTGCGCGGCCTCCAGCGTTCCCGTCTGGGGAAGCGCGGAGGGGCGAAGCCCCTCCGCAAAAGATTTCTGTGGGGGCCGTAGGCCCCCACACCTCCATGCGCGTGCGCGCGGACGGTCACGGACGCGCGAGCCTTGTCTTAGTGCAGGTAGGTGCCGATCAGCCGCACCCAGTCGCTCACCGCGTACCAGGCGAGGTAGCCGAGGGCAGCATAGGCGAGGGTGCGGCCTGCCTGGCCATGGCGCCGCCAGGCGGCCAGCGCCAGGCCGCCGCCGAGGCAGAGCGCCGGGAAGAGGAACGGCTGCCAGCGCACCGCCTGGTCGCTCGTGAGCAGGGTGGCGAACGAGAGCAGCGCGCCGAGCCAGCAGGCGGCCAGCGCCAGGCCGAGCGCGTGCCGCGCGCCATATCTCGCGCCCGGCCGCTCAGCACAGGGGACCACCATCAGCAGCATCCCCGCGGCGCCGGCCGCCAGCAGCGGGGCCGCGAGCGCCGGCTGCGGGCTTGCCAGCGGCGCGATCACCCAACCGTAGAGCTTCTGGCCGAGCGGGTAGCCGACCGGGCAGCGCTCGGCGGCGGGGAGGCCGGCCTGCGCGGCGGCCAGCGCCCGCCGCTCCACGAACAGGCCCAGGTAGGCCGAGTAGTAGAGCAGGCCCGCTACCGCTACGGCCAGCACTGCGGTGAGGAGTAGCGGCCAGGTGGGAGGCTCGAAGGGGCGCACCCCTTTCGCAAAAGAATTCGCCCAACCCTCATGCGCATGCGTGCGAGTGGCGCCGCTCGCGCGCACCGTGCCCAGCCAGCGCAGCACCAGCCATGCCGCCAGCAGCGCCGCGGTGGAGATCGCGGCCCCCGTGTGGCTGAGGAGCAGCGCCGCCAGCAGCGCCGTACCGAGCGCCGTCACGCCGGGCCGGCCGGCTTGCGGCGCGCCCAGCGCCAGGAACAGCAGCAGCGGCAGCAGCAGCGCCTGCGCGAACAGGTTGGCCATCTCGCCCACCGCGTAGGCGCGCAGCAGCGGCGGGGCGAAGGCGTACAGCGCCGCCCCCAGTAGCGCCGCCGCACGGTCTACCCTACATCGGCGCAGCAGCAGCCACACCAGCGCCGCCGAGCAACTCTCCAGCAGCGCCACGCCCCCCTGCAGCAGCAGCGTCTGAAGCGGCCGGTCGGCGCCGGTGAGCAGCGCGCCTGGCGCGAGCGCTAGATACGGTCCCGGTGGGTAGGGCGACTGGCCGCCGCCGGCCTCGCACGGCAGCCCCTCGGTGAAGAACAGCGCGCCGCGCAGCGTGACGCCGAGCAGGTTATTGACGTGCAGCCCGGTGTCGCTGAAGCGGTGGTAGGGGTGCAGCATACCACCCATGCGCAGCCCGAAGGCTGCGACGGTGGCGGCCACGGCGCCGCCGCACTCCCTCTCGCCCGCGGCCACCCTCAGCCGCCGCGTTGCAGCCGTGAGCAATGGCATGAGCAGCACGGCGAGCAGGTAGCAGGCCCACACCAGCCCGGCCAGCACCGGCGCGAAGATCGTGAGATCCGCCCGGCGCGCGGCGAGCAGGTAGGCGGCGATGAGGATGCATGCGCTCACCACAAAGACCCGAGGGCGCGAAGACACGAAGACAGCATGGGTTCTTCGTGCCTTCGTGCCTTCGTGCCTTCGTGGTAGCGGCCCGGCGAGCCTGCTCACCAGCGCGAATATCCCTGCCAGCGCCGCCGCCAGCAGCGCCAGCATCCCTGGCGCCGGCGCGCGCGGCAGCCCGCCCGCCGGCGCCACCCGCACCTGGTAGAGCACCACGCCCAACGTACGCGGGTCGGGCAGGCCCTGGAGCGGCGGGGTGCTGAGACGCAGGCGGACATCCCCGC
>DATMBA010000643.1:0-2633 GCA_035559635.1 Roseiflexaceae bacterium | reverse complement strand
CTAACAGCGCTCTAATGGCCTTTCTGGCCTGTGGCTGCTATAATAATGCTGCCGCTCTATGCAGGTTGGCTGGAGGAGGTTGCGATGCCGTTTCTGTTCTTGGACCCGCGCTATGTGCTCTTTATGGCCCCGGCCCTGCTGCTGGCGCTCTACGCCCAGTGGCGCGTCTCGTCCACATATCGTAAGTACTCCCAGATCCGCAACGTCCAGGGGCTGACGGGGGCCGACGTGGCGCGCGTGCTGATGCGCAGCGAGGGCCTCAACATCGGCGTCGAACTGACGCCCGGCATGTTGACGGACCATTACGACCCGCGGGAGAAGGTCATCCGGCTCTCGGAGGGCTCGGCGGGGGTGCCGTCGGTGGCGGCGCTGGCGATCGTGGCGCACGAGCTCGGCCACGCCCAGCAGGACAAGCAGGGCTACTTCTGGCTGCAGCTGCGCTCGGGGATCGTTGGCGTGGCGAACATCGGATCGCAGCTCGGCATGCTGCTGTTCTTCATCGGCCTGGCGCTGGCGGCTGTCACCCGCGGCGGTGGCCTGGGGCTGGCGTGGGCTGGCGTGCTGCTGATGGGCGCTGCGGTGATCTTCACGCTGGTGACGCTGCCGGTGGAGTTCAACGCTAGCGCGCGCGCCCGGGCGATGCTGGCCCGCAACGGGTTGGTGACGGCCCAGGAGGCCGCCGGCGTCAACGAGATGCTGAACGCTGCGGCGCTGACGTACGTAGCCGGTGCGGCCCAAGCGGTGATGCAGTTGCTCTATTGGGTGTTGGTGCTGACGGGGCTGAGCCGACGCGAGTAAGACATAGTTTCGCTGCGCGGCCTCTAGCCTGACCGTCTAGGGAGGTTCGGAGGGGCTGCGTCCCTCCGAAAAAGAATTTCTGCGGGGGCCGTAGGCTCCCACACCCCCATGCGCGCGAACCTGGTCTACGAGCCTGTTTGAAACGGGGAGCGTGAGGGGTTGTACCCCTCACGCTCCCCCGCCCGCCGCGCAGCGGCGGGGGAGATGCGAGGTCCGCAGGCCCCCGCGCCCCCGGCCGGGAGGCGTTTCAGACAAGCTCTAAGGGGAGAGAGACAGCATGCACATGGACGACGATCTGCGCCGGCGGCTGGTGTACGGGCTGATCAGCCTGGTGCTAAGCGCGCTGGCGGCGCGGTTGGCCCTCTACCTCACCAACAAGATCCTCGGCAAGCCGGACGAAGGCCGCCTCTTGAGCTAAGCGAGCCGCTCGCCGCTCGTCTCTAGCCCCGCCCGCAGCATCTTCTCGCGGTAGAAGCCCCAGTACTTCTCCGGCATCAGCGCCGCGATGCGCATCATCATCTCGTCGGTCAACTCCTGCATCTTGTCCGGCGAGACGCGGTCCGGGTTCTCTGCCTGCGGCATGTAGGGGGCGCCGATGCGCACCCGAATCGGCTTGCGCGTGACCGCGCCCTTCAGCCCGGCCTCGGTGCCGAAGACTGCGATCGGCACGATCGGGCAGCGGCTGCGCAGCGCCAGCCGCACCGCGCCACTCTTGCCCTCCTGCAGCTGCCCCGTGTCGCTGCGGTGGCCCTCGGGGAAGATCATCAGCGGCGCGCCGGCCCTGAGCGCCTCCTCGGCCGCCGCAAGCGCCGCCATGTCGCGCTTGCCACGCCGGATGGGGATCACCTGCATCTCGCGGAACCACCATGTGATCAGCCGCCCGTTGAACAGCTCGATCTTGGCGATCCACCACGGCCGGTGCGAGAGCGGCATGGACGCGCCGACGATGTGGATATCGGTCCAGTGCAGGTGGTTCACCGCCAGCACGCATCCCTGTGGCCGCGGCGGCAGGTTCTCGATCCCCTCGACCTTCCAGTTCCACCAGAGGACGCGGCACACGTTCAGCGGGAACCAGAGGATGAAGAACATGATCGCGCCGAGCATACTGTTTCCTTCGAATGATGTTCGTGCACTGCACACAGCGCCGGGGCCTCATGGTGAGGGGCTGCCCCGCGCTCCCCGCGCGTGATGGGCCGGGAGTGATGCGATGGCTCCCTCTTGCGCTCCCCGTCCTATGATCGGACCCCCAGGCCCAGGCCGTACACCAACTCCCCGCCGAGCCAGCCGTTCAGGACGGTGAGCGCCGCGCCGAGCGCCAGGCGCACCAGGTAGCCGCGGCGCCCGCGCACGTCATCCAGGATGTCCGGCCGGCGGCGGCGGATCTGCCAGGCCTGCCAGTAGACGACCATCAGCGCCAGGCCCACCGCGGCGTGCGCGTTCACCCAGGGGAGCGCGTCGGGCCGCGGGTTGTCCGGCCGCAGCAGCAGGCGCGCGGCATCCCACGTGCCGCTGGCCACCGCCGGCAGGAGCAGCAGCCACCCGAGCCACAGGCAGTGGAAGGCGCTGGTCTCGAACGCGCGGTCGCCGCGCCGCAGATAGATCGCCGTCAGCAGCGCGTTCCCTATCAACAGGCCGATCGGCAGGTGGACGGTTATTGGGTGGAGCGGATGCATCGGCGGGATTATACCACGGGGGCGATGGGCGAGAGGGGGGCTCCGTCAACATCCATTGGTGGCGTGCCATGCCCGGCGCGTGCACGCCGCAGGCGTTCCCGCAGGTACGCGCGGGCTATCAGTACCAAGCCCGCGCAGGCGGGCTTTGCAGAGGATAGCCCG
>DATMBA010000642.1:0-13498 GCA_035559635.1 Roseiflexaceae bacterium | reverse complement strand
GGCGGCCTCCACGTCGCCCTGCTCGTGATGGACGGGTGGCGGCCAGCGTTGCGGGTCCGGCGGCGCGGGGTGCGCCCGCAGGTAGTCGTACAGTCCCGCCGACGACACAGGCGCCGGCATACGCCACTCGGCGCGGATGGCGTCCCGCGCCAGCAGCGCCGTGCGCCGGTCCGGCGCGGCCACGCCCACGAAGTCTCCCTCGTGGACCACCACGACGCCCGGTAGCCTGGCGGCTTCCAGGTCCAGCGAGACGAGCTGCGCGCCGAAGGCCGGAGGGCGCAACACTGCGCCCACCAGCGCCCCCGGCAGGCTCAGGTCCGGGGTGTAGTGGTGCGCCCCGGTGACGAACGCCTCCCCGCCGACGCTGGCCACCGGCGCGCCGGCCACGGTCCAGCGCTCCGGCGGGGTCAGCGGCGCCTGCTCGTCCCACTCCTGCGTCAGCCGCCGGCCCTGCGTCAGCTCGCCGAAGCCGCACGCCCGCCCGCTCGGCGGGTGGCGCACCTGCCCGCCGCCGATCACCAACTCGTCGCGGGCCACGCCCAACCGCACCGCGGCCAGGTCGAGCAGCAGTTCGCGGGTGGTGGCGGCCACCAGCCGCAGCCGTTGCGCCATCACCGGCGTCGTGCGGCTGCCGACGGTGCCCATGTCGAAGGGCGTGCGGTCGGTGTCCGCCATCACTAACCGGATGGCCGCGACAGGCAGGCGCAGCTCCTCGGCCACCGCCTGGGCCAGCGACGTGCGAATGTGCTGGCCGACCTCGACCTTGCCGGTGTAGACCGTGACCGCGCCGTCCTGCTCGATGTGGAGCCAGTCGCGGATCGCCGGCGCCTCCGGCTCGAGGCCCTCCGGGCGGCGGCTGGCGGGCGGCAGGCGGCTCTGCCAGGCGCTCCCCTCGTCCGCCGTCATCGCGCACCTCCTGCGCCCGTCGCGCGCAGCTCAGCCGCCGCCCGCCGGATCGCCCGGACGATGCGCGCATACATGCCGCAGCGGCAGATATTCCCCTGCATGAACTGCACGATCTCCTCCTCACTTGGGTCCGGCCGCTGGCGCAGCAGGCCGAGCGCGGCCATGATCATCCCCGGCGTGCAGTAGCCGCACTGGAACGCCCCGGTGTCCAGGAACGCCCGCTGGAGGGGGTGGAGCGCGCTGTCCGCCGCAAGTCCCTCGATCGTAAGCACCTGCGCGCCCGCCACCTGGGCCGCGGGCGTCACGCAGGCGCGGGCGGGCTGGCCGTCCACCAACACCGTGCACGTGCCGCAGGCGCCCTCGCCGCAGCCGATCTTCGCCCCCGTCAGCCCGAGGTGGTCGCGCAACACGTGCAGCAGCGCCGTATCCGGCGGCGCCTCCACCGCGACCTCCGCGCCATTCACGGTCAGTGATAGGTGTGCCATGGGTCGTTCGCCTCCGCAAGAGGGTAATATCAGGGTGGGATGCAGTTCCAAGCCGCCGGGCATGGTGCTCAGCGGCGCAGCGCCCGTAGGGGCGGGGCTTGCGCCCGCCCGCGCTGCGCGCTAGCCCGGCGGCGCCTGGCGGTGCGGCCGCAGCGATGACATTGAGGGCAGCCACCAGAGCTGCCGCGTAGCGGCACTTGTGCGTGTGCCCCGTCGGCAGCCCTGCCTGCCCGCGCTTATGCTATCACGGTGGAGCCGGCGCGTACACTGCGTGGTGGCTACAAGGGACTGCCCATGGGGAACTGCACTGGGGGCGGCCGTGAGGGGACCGCCCGTGCCTCTGCAATCTACCACATGCACACCCCTTATGGCTCAACTGCAACCGCAACATCCGCGCTCGCCTGGTAGCCCAGCCGCTGCGCGCGAAACCAGAGCGTGATGCCAGGCGGCGCCGGGAAGGGCGCGCGGTAGAGGTGCCAGGCCCGCCCGCCGGTGTCCGGGTCGCCGGTGATCTGGCTGAGCAAACCCGGCGCCTCGTGGGGCCGCGGCGGGTCCGCCGTCCAGCCGATCGACGCCCCCTCGGTCGCGCAGGTCGCGACGATCCGCCCATCCACAATCTCCACCGCGGGCGGCGCGGTAGCCGGGGCGACCCCGCCCGGCCGCCAGCGCTCGATCAGCTCCGCCTCCGGGATCAGGCCGAGGTCGCCGTAGGTCTGCTGCCACTCGGCGAGCGCATCGCGCAGCCGCGTCAGGTCCGCCGCGTAGCGCGGGTCGCCGGCCAGGTCCTCGATCTCATACGGGTCGGCGCGCACGTCGTACAGCTCCTCCTCCGGCCTGCTGCTCGCCAGCACCCGGCGCTGCGCCGGCGTCAGCAGGCCGGGCGTCTCGCCGCGGCCGCGCAACGTCGCCTCCTCGAAGTGCAGCCGGCGCAGCTCGCGCCAGGTCGGCAGGCAGTCGGCGTACTCCAGGTGCTGCATGGCCGGCCGGTCAGGGTGGTAGTTGCGAATGTAGCGGAAGCGCCCGTCGCGCACCGTGCGGATGGTGTCCTCCTGCTCGTCCATGCGGTCGCGGTGGCCGAAGATGTACGGGCGCGGGCTGGACGGCCGCCCCTGCGCGTCGAACAGCGGCCGCGCGTGCATATGCGCGGGCACGGGCAACCCGGCGGCCGCCAGCGTCGTCGCGGCCAGGTCCAGCAGTGTCACCGGCTCGGCGCGCACAGTCCCCGGCGCGATCCGTCCCGGCCAGCGCACGAGCAGCGGCACCCGCAGGCCGGAGTCGTAGGGCCAGCGCTTGGCGCGCGGCATCCCCAGGCCGTGGTCGCTCCAGAAGACCACCAGCGTCGTGTCGGCCAGGCCGTCGTCCGCTAGCTGGCGCAGCAGGTCCCCCGCCCAGTAGTCCATCGCGGTGACGTTGTCGCTGTAGCGCGCCCAGGCCTGCCGGAACACCGGCGTGTCCGGGTAGTAGGGCGGCAGCGGGGCCGCGGCCGGGTCGTGGCGCTGTGTGGGAGTGAGCCGGCGCGTGTTGCGCTGGTACTGCTCCTCGTCCGCGTAGATCTGCGACTCGTGCGTCACCATGCCGTGGAAGACCGCAAAGAAGGGCTGCGTTGGGTCCGGCCGGTTGCGCCAGTGGGCCTGCGGGCCGTGCGCATCCCAGACGGTCACCGGCGTCTGGAACTGGAAGTCGGAGAAGGCGTTGTTGGTGCAATAGTAGCCGGCGGCGCGCAGTTCCTCCGGGAAGCAGCGCACCTCAGGCGGCGGGACGGCGCGCGAGCGCATGTGCATCGTGCCGATCGCCGTGGGGTACATCCCGGTGATGATGGCCGAGCGCGAGGGGGCGCACACCGGCGCCACCGCGAAGGCCTGGTCGTAGCGTGCGCCCTCGGCGGCCAGTTGGTCCAGGTGCGGCGTGTGCGCGTAGCCGGCGCCCGGCCAGACACCGGCGTAGCAGCCGAGGTCGGGGCTGATGTCGTGGGTGGTGATCCAGAGGATGTTTGGGCGCGGGGTATCGCTCATGCCTCTGCGCTCCTCATGCTGGCGTGAACGTGTCCGAGGCGGCGTCCGGCTGCGTCAGCAAGCGCAGCAGCCGGCCGTCGGCCAGCGCCTCCGGCAGGCCCGGCTCGACTCTGCCAGCCACGGCCTCGGGGCGGGACTGCAGCATGGCGAGGATGCCGCTCGCCAGCCGCATGGCCGCGTCGTGCACGTCCTGAGCCGTGGTGGCGCGCCCGCTCATCCCAAGGCAGGTCAGCATGTCGTCACGGTAGCCGGGCGGCGCGAGCGGCATCTCCAGCGCCGCCTGCAGCGCCGCGCGCCGCGTGTTCACCCGGACGGGCAGGTTGAGCAGCCCCAGCACCGCCGGGCAACGCAGCGCCATGTCCTGCGCCCCCAGGCGCACCCCCAAGTCGTCGCTGCGGGCGCGGGCGTTGCGCACCTTCCCCGCGCTCTCGAGCAGATCCTGGAGTTGCGGCGACGCCTCGAGTGTGAGGGTGACGTGCGCGGCCAGCCGCTCGCGGGCTGAGGGCGCCGCCCACAGCAGCCGGGCCACCTGGCGCGCCGGCAGGAAGAATGCCCAGGCCTCGGACTCGACCGGCGGCGTGAACTGCGCCAGCCAGCCCTCCAGCGTCTCCGTCGCGATCGTGACGTGCAGCAGGCGCCCGCCGGGAAGTTCTTCCAACGCGCTGCGGTACCCGCCCGCCGGGGCGCCGTCGATCAGCACGTCAAGATCGAGGTCGCTGTGCGCCTCCGGCTCGCCGCGGGCGTAGCTGCCGTGGCACAGGACGGCGACCGCGCGCGGCTCCTCGCGGCGCAGCCGCTCGACCCAGCGGGCGAGGAGGTGTTCGTCATCCATAGGGAGCGCTCCGTATCACGACAACCAGCTTGCGCCTGCCACAGCGGGCACAGAGCACAGTATAGTACGGATAGCACGCAGCGTTGCGGGGCGGCTGAGAGCGCTAGAGCGCCGTCAACACCCTTGACCTGCGGCGCGCACCGTGACCGCACATGGCATCTCGGATACAATGGCGGCTGCGAACAGGGTATGGGAGGGGAGCAGCCTCGCAGGTGTTATGGTACGGCCTGCCGCTGGCCCTCTCCCCCGCTCCCGCTGCGGCAGGAGCGGAGGAAGTAACGGGTCTGGAACGAGCGAATGAGGATGTGTTCCGGGGCTGCAGGCCCCGTGACCGCGCAAGCACGGTTTGCGGGTGCGCCTGGCGGCGGATTCTGAGGAGCGAAGCGCATGGATCCCAACACCCTGACTCCCGCGCAGATAGACTACCTGCTGGCCGGCTCGCCGCTACGCCGGCGGCCGTACGGCGCGGTGGCGGCGGCCGCGCTGCTGGTGGCGCTGGCCTTCGCCACCTTCATCACGCTGCGGCTGTTCGCCCGCCTGGACGCCGCCGTGCTGCAGGTGTTCCTCACCGGCATCGCGGTGGCCGTGATCGCCTCCATGTTCCCGGTGACGATCCTGTGGTTCCTGGACCGGCGCGAGCGCGAGTCGCGCTGGCTGTTCGCGGTGGCCTTCCTGTGGGGCGCGCTGATCGCCACCGGACTGGCGCTGCCGCTCAACAACGCCATCCTGCGCGCCGTGGAGACCTGGCTGGGCCTCAACCCCGGGGTGGCGGAGTACCTGGGGCCGGAGGCGGCGCTCATGATCGGTGCGCCGATCGCCGGGCCGCTGGTGGAGGAGACCACCAAGGGGCTGGGGGTGCTGGCGCTGTTCCTCCTGCTGCGCGCCGAGTTCGATAACGCCCGCGACGGGCTGGTGTACGGAGCGCTGGTGGGCGCGGGCTTCAACTGCCTGGAGGCGCCGCTCTACGTGGCGCAGGGGTTCGCCGAGTATGGCTTCGCGCCCTGGGGCCTGCAGTTCGGCGGGCGCTTCGCGCTGTTCGGCCTGGCCGGCCACGCGCTCTACACCGGAGTGTTCGGCGCGCTGCTCGGCGTGGCGCGCCAGACGCGGCGGCGCTGGCTGGCGCTGCTGGCCCCGCTCGGCGGGCTGCTGCTGGCGATCGGCGCGCACGCCTTCAACAACGCCCTCGGGCTGCTGGTGACGATCGGGCTGCGCGCCGCTGGCGAGCCGCCGCCCGAGCCTGGCCCGCCGCCGGATCTCACCTTCGTCGAGGCATGGCTCATGCGCAGCCTGCTGGATATGATCCTGTTCTTCCCCATGCTGCTGATCGCCGCCGTGCTAGTGTGGCGCAGCGGCGTGTGGGAGCGGCGTGTCATCCGCGAGCAACTGGCGGATGAGGTGAGCCGCGCGGTGACGCCCGAGGAGTACGCGCAGATCCAGCGCGACGGCATCCTGCGCACCCGGCGGGTGGACCGTACCCGCCGCCGCACCTCGGCGGCGATCGTCAACGCCCAGAACGAGCTGGCTTTCCGCAAGTGGCGCGTGCGCACCGAGGGTGGCGACCCGGAGCAGGACCCGCTGGTGCGCGGCTGGCGCGCACGCATCGCGGCGCTGCGCGAGGGGTAGTTCTCAGAGCCTGGTTGAAAAGGGGAGCTGCGGGGGCCTATGCCCCCCACGCCCCCAGCCGGGAGGCTTTTCAAACAAGCTCTAAGGGCCGCACGCTGCACGCCGCAGGCGTTCCTGGCGGAGCCGGGAACGCTGAACAGCCGGGGCGCCAGAACGCTGCTGGTAGACCCAAACGCGCGTCAGCCGTTTCGGTCAACGCGGTAGGGTGTGTTCAGCGATAGGGTGGACTCGATCGACCTCTGTGCCCCCTGTGCCCTCTGTGGCAAACGGGTCACTGGAGTACGAACGGAGGTCTCTGCAATGGCAGACACGACGGCCCGCGCGGCCGGGAGCGCCGGGGCGCCGGGTGCGGGGGAGCTGATCCGCGCCTGGGCGGCCATCGGCCTGCAGTCGTTCGGCGGCGGGACCGCCACGCTCTACCTGATGCGGCGCGAGGTGGTGGAGCGGCGCGGCTGGGTCACGGACGAGGAGTTCGCGCGCTTCTGGGGCATCTGCCAGATCGCCCCCGGCATCAACCTGATCGGGCAGGCCATCCTGATCGGCTGGACCACCGCGGGCGCCCTGGGTGTCGCCATCGCACTGGCCGGGCTGCTGCTGCCGAGCGTGGCGATCACGGTGCTGATCACCGCGGCCTATGCCACCGTGCGCGACCAGCCGCTGGTGGGGGCGGTGCTGCGCGGCGTGGTACCGGCCACCGCCGGCCTGGGCCTGCTGCTGGCGGTGCAGATGGCGCGCCAGCCGCTGGCCGCCGCACACAAGGAGGGGCGCGCTAGCCTGTCCCTGGGCGCGGCACTGCTGCTCGGCAGCGCGCTGCTGGTGGGATTCGCCGGGCTGGCGCCGCTGACGGTGCTGTGGGGCGCGGGGCTGGCGGGCGCGCTGGCCCACTGGCTGCGCGCGCGCGGAGGCCGCCGATGAACTGGCTGCTGCTGTTCTGGCTGCTGCTGAAGGCATCGCTCTTCTCCACCTCCGGCATCGGCAACCTGCCCATCCTGCACGGAGACCTGGTGCCGCGCGGCTGGGCCACCGAGCAGCAGTTCGCCGAGGCGCTGGCCATCGGGCAGATCTCGCCGGGGCCGAGTGGCCTGTGGGTGGTCAGCCTCTCCTACCTGCTGGACGGGCCGCGCGGCGCACTGCTCTGCCTGGTGGCGATCACCCTGCCGCCCTTCCTGGTGCTGCTGGTCCACGGCTTCTACCGGCGCCACGGCGAGCGCCCGGCCATGCAAGGCTTCGTGCGCGGGCTGACGCTGGCGGTGGCCGGGATCTTCCTGGTGGTGCTGGCGCGCATCATGGCCGAGGCCGGTGTGGACGCGCGCAGTGTGGGGATCGCCCTCGCGGCGCTGGCCCTGGGCGCCACCCGGCGCGTGCCGGTGCTCGTCACGCTGGCGCTGGCGGGAGTGGCTGGCGCGCTGCTGTATTAGGGCGTATCCGCAAAGCGGGAGGTTTGGAGGGACGCAGCCCCTCCAACTCCCCGCCGTGCGGAGCAGCATCCGCTATCCGCTTATCCGCTCCCTATCCGCTGTCCCCCTCCCCACATCCGCCCAACGGCCGATGCACCCGCCCCGATTCTCGTGTATACTTTGTGATGAAAGGAACAAAGTATGTCCGCCGTGCTGCGGACCGGAGGGCGGGCCACCTGCCTGCCGAAGGAAACGAAGCCATGCGTACAGACAACGAGACCAGGGACGCGGACACCCGCCCGCATGTCGTTATCGTGGGCGGCGGGTTCGGCGGGCTCTACGCCGCCAACGCGCTGCGCCGGGCGCCGGTGCGCGTCACCGTGATCGATCGCACCAACCACTCGGTGTTCTTCCCGCTGCTCTACCAGGTGGCCACCGCCGGCCTCTCAGCCGACGAGATCGCCTCGCCGATCCGCACCCTGCTGCGCCGCCAGCGCAACGCCGAGGTGCGCATGGCCGAGGTGACCGGCGTGGACAGCGCGCAGCGCGCGGTGCTCACCAGCCACGGCGCGATCGCCTACGATTACCTCATCCTGGCGACGGGGACGCGCTACAGCTACTTCGGCCGCCCGGAGTGGCAGCGCCACGCCCCAAGCCTGAAGTCGATCGCCGAGGCGGCCACCATCCGCGACCGAATCCTGCGCGCCTTCGAGCGCGCCGAGCTGTCGGACGACCCGCAGGAGATCCAGGAGTTGCTGACATTCGTGCTGGTGGGTGGCGGGCCCACGGGTGTGGAGATGGCGGGGGCGATCGCCGAGCTGGCCCGCACCGGCCTGGCGGACGAGTTCCGCCGCATTGACCCGCGCCAGGCGCGCATCGTGCTGCTGGAGGCCGGCCCGCGCATCTTGAGCGCCTTCCCCGAGGACCTGGCGCGTAAGTCGCTGCGGGCGCTGGAGCGCATGGGCGTAGAGGTACGCACCGGCGCGACCGTCACCGACATCACCGCCGAGGGGGTGGCGGTCGGCCCGGAGTGGATCGCCAGCCGCACCGTGATCTGGACCGCCGGCGTGGTCGCCTCGCCAGCCGGCGCCTGGCTGCGCGCCGAGACCGATCGCATCGGGCGGGTGAAGGTGGCGCCCGACCTGTCGGTGCCCGGCCAGCCGGACATCTTCGTGGTCGGCGACGCGGCCTACGTGGAGCAGGATGGCCGGGCGCTGCCGGGCGTGGCGCAGGTGGCGCTCCAGGAGGGCGCCTACGCCGCAAAGGTCATTCGCCACCGGGTGCAGGGCAAGGCCGCACCGAAGCCCTTCCGCTACTGGGACCCCGGCAACATGGCGACGGTCGGGCGGGCCTTCGCGATCGGCGACTTCGGCTGGCTACGGACGAGCGGCTTCCTCACCTGGCTGTTCTGGCTGGCCCTGCACGTCTACTACCTCTCGGGCCTGCGCAATCAGCTGCAGGTGTTGCTCCAGTGGACGTGGGCCTACTTCACTTATAAGCGCAACGTGCGCGTGCTAGGGGCGGAGCACCACGCCGCGCCCGCGGACCAGCCCGCCCTGGCGCCGGCGGAGGTGCCGGTGTCGCGCGGGCGGTGAGGGCGCGGCACGCCAGGCGATAGGTGATAGGGGTTGCCGAAGCGTGGCTTCTATCACCTATCACCTATGGCCTGTGCTGAACAGCCACGTGCCCGTGCGCCTCTACCGCCCGACCGCGCCCAGCAGGAGACTGGCGAAGACAACGTACACCACCACAACGGCGAGCGAGACCGCGCCGCTGGCGACATACTTGAGGGGCGCGCTCAGGCCAGAGCGGAAGACCTTCGCGTTGATCGCGAGGCCGATCAGGCCGGCGACGGCGCCCAGGAATCCGCCTGCGACGACCAGGACCACAGGCAGGGCGCTCCACACCCACTCGTACCACTTCAGTGGCGGGACGATATGCACCGTGCGGTTGCCGACCTCGAGCGCCGGAACATCCAGCCCGAGGAACTGCGGCTTCCAGCGGGCGATCACCTCGGCGCCATCGTCGCGGTGCAGCACCATCTCGCCACGCTTCGTGCCTGGCTGCGCCGGCTGGCCGTTCACCAGCAGCTTGGGGCTAGAAAACATCGTCGCGGGCTCCACCTCGATCCGCTGGCCTTCGAAGCCGCTCAGGGTGAGAGGATAGCTCATCGTCGTCCTCCGGTGTCGTCGCGCTGCAGATGCTAGAGGGGTACAATACGCCGTGCCACTATCATAGCACCATCCGGTGGCGTGTATCAAGGGAGGATTCAACATGTCCGCCTGGCCCTTCCCGTGGCCCGCGGAGCAGATCGCACGCTACACCGCCTACCGCACCGATGCGCCGCCGCGCATCGACGGGCGCCTGGACGAGCGCTGCTGGCAGCTCGCCCCGCGCTCGCCGCGCTTCGTGGACCTGGTGAGCGGAGGGCGCACCATCCACGACACGCGCGCCGCGGTGCTGTGGGACGACGACTGCCTCTACGTGGGCTACTGGGTCGAAGAGCCCCACGTGCGGGCCGCCCTCACCGAGCGCGACTCGCCGATCTGGCACGAGAACGACGTCGAGCTATTCATCGCTGGCCAGGACGCCTACTACGAGCTGGAGATCAACGCCCTCGGCACGATCTACGAGGTGCTGTTCATCTGGGAGGAGGCCTACGAGCGCGGTGGCTACGCGGCGCTGCCCGAGCTGCGCCGCGACGCGCCCGGCTCGCGTCCGTGGGACGGCGTGGGCTTCACCGGCCACCCACGCGGGCCGCGCATCGGGTTCTGGGGGTGGGATCTGCCCGGCCTCCGCAGCGCCGTGTTCGTGGATGGCACGCTGAACGACGACCGCGACCGCGACCGGGGGTGGACGGTGGAACTGGCCGTGCCCTGGGCCGGGCTGGAGTTGCTCGCGCGCGGCGACGGGCGCCCCCTCCCGCCGCGCGACGGCGACGTGTGGCGCATGGACTTCTCGCGCTTCAACAGCTACAAGGAGGCGCCGCCAGCCCAGGACTCCGGCGGCTGGGCCTGGAGCGCCCACGGCGTGTGGGACTCGCACATCCCCGAGGTGTTCCCCTTCATCCGCTTCTCGGCACAGCTGGTGGAGGACGTGGCAAAGTGACAGGGTGCTCCCACCAGCCCCTCACCGGAGGCGCACCGGCTGGCCGCTGGCGGCGGACTCGTAGGCCGCCAGCGCTACCTCCAGCGCCCGCAGCCCGTCCTGACCGGTGATCGATGGCGCGCGCCCCTCGGCGATCATCGCCACGAAATCCCGCATCAGCCCCAGGTCTATGTTCTCGCCCCACGGCACCCACTGCGCCGTGCCGGTGCGGTCGCTGTACACCGCCAGCTGCTCCTTGAAGGCGTCCAGCCGCGCCCAACCGCGCTCGGCCACCACTTCGATCGTCACATCGCCCCAGGTGGGGAACGACGCCGGCCGCGACCAACTGGTGTCCAGTGTGCCGTAGGCGCCGTTCGAGAGCGTGAACGACAACAGCCCGGCGTCGTCGATCCCCAGCCCCTCGTGCAGCAGGCTCTCGCCCACCTCGGCGTAGACCTCGGTGACCTCGGCGTCGAAGAACCAGCGCAGCAGGTCGATCACATGCACGGTGTGGTCGATCACCGCCCCGCCGCCAGCCAGCGCGCGATCCACGAACCAGCCGCCGGGCATCCGGCCGTGGTTGGTGGTCTTGAGGCTGTAGACCTGCCCGAGCGACCCATCGCGCAGCAGGGCGCGCAGCCGCACCACTGGCGGGGCGAAGCGCACCGGGAAGGCGATCTGGAGCTGCGCTCCGGCCCGCGCGCAGGCGTCGATCATCGCCTCGGCATCCGCCACGCTGGTGGCGATCGGCTTCTCGCACAGGATATAGCGGGTGTGCCGGGCGGCCAACTCGGTCAGCGGGCGGTGATGCGCGTTGGCGGAGCAGACCACCGCGCCGTCCAACCCCTCGGCCAGGAGCGCCTCGGGTGTGTCGAAGCGGCGGATGCCGTGGCGCGCGGCGAAGGCCACCCCGCGCTCCGCGTCGTCGGCCACGCCCACCAACTCCACCCCGGGGATCGCCCTGAGGCAGGCGGCGTAGGAGTCGGCGTGGATGTGGGCCACACTCAGCATGCCGATGCGGATCATGGCGCCTCCTCGAACGTAGCGACGTCCACCGGACGGCCGGTGCGCAGCGACTCGATCGCTGCCAGCGACACCCGCAGCGCCTCGAGCGCATCGCGCGGGGTGACCAGCAACTCGCCGCCGCTGTCCAGTGTGGCGAGGAAGTGCCGCAGCTCGCGCAGCCAGGGGTCCTCCTGCGGCGGCGGGAGGTCGGCGGGTGTGGCGGGCGTGGCGCCGGCGTGGTACTGCACCTCGAGCGGCCGGGTGTCGTCGCTGTCGTGAATGAGCAGCCCCGCGGTGCCCGCCAACTCGAAGAAGGTGCGCCAGACGCCGGTCGGGTAGGCCCAGCTGGCCTCGACGTGGCCGATCGCGCCGCTGGCGAAGCGCAGCGTGATCAGCGCATGGTCCATCCCAAGGCCGCGGAAAGTCAGGCCACGGGCAAACACGCGCGCCACGTCGCCACACAGCCAGCGCAGGTAGTCGATGTCGTGGATACCGACGTCCAGGATCACGCCGCCGCTCTGCGCCACATCCCCGAACCAGGCGCGATCGGCCGGGCGCGCGCCACCGCGCACGGTGCGCACCACCCCCAGACGCCCGAGCGCGCCGCCGTCCACCACCTCCTTCGCGCGGGCGAACTCGGGGAAGAAGCGCACCACATGGGCCACGAACAGGCGCACTCCGGCGGCCGCACAGGCGGCGACCATCGCTTCAGCGTCCGCCAGGCGGCGCGCGATCGGCTTCTCGCACACCACGTGCCGCCCCGCGCGCGCCGCCGCGACGGCCGCGGCGGCGTGCTCGGTCGGCGGCGTGCAGACGTCTACGATGTCGCAGGCGGCAACAAGCGCCTCGAGGCTCTCGAAGGCCCGGCCGCCGTACCTGGCCGCCAGCGCCACGGCCCGCGCGCCGTCGGCGTCGTAGAACCCGGCCAACTCCACCGGCAGCGCGCGCCAGCGAGCCGCGTGCCAGCCCCCCATGCCGCCGCTGCCGACAATGCCCACCCGTCGCACAGAATCTCCTTTCCACCCGGCGGAAGCAGCTCTCTGCGTGTAAGCCAGGCCTGCATACATTGGGAAGGGGTTCCGGGAGGGCATGCCCTCCCCGCCACTCCCATAGCTACGCGGTGAGCATCGCCCCCCCGCTCCCCCGCGGGGAGCTTGGAGGGGCGCGGCTCCTCCACACGAATCCATACAGGATCAGAGTGTGGGGAGGCGAAGTCTCCCCACACCCCTCCAGCGGATGGCCCCTAGCCTCCTAGCGCCCCACCACGATCGACTGCATCCAGCCGAGGTGCTCGGCGTAGTGCTCGTAGGTGTCGCCCGCGATGTAGTCCGCGATCGGGCGGCTGCCGTCGCCGACGACCGGCGCGGCGAAGCGGCGGTAGGGCCAGGCCAGCTGCTCATCCCGCAGCCCGTCCACGGCGGCGGCGAGGCGCTGGTGCGCGGCGACGACGAGCGCGCGGGCCTGGGCCGCCGAGAGGCCGCGGTACCGCGCGGCGATCTGCTCGTTGATGACGTCGAAGTCGAGCCGGGCCTCGGACGTGGCCGCATCCGACATCAGCGTAGGCGTCGCACCCATGGCTGCCCAGCGGTCCTGGCCGGTGAGCAGCGCGGTGATCCCGTCGGCCCAGGCCGCCAGATGGGTCAGGTGGTCGCGCATCGTCCACCCGGCGGCGTCGGTCGGGCCGGTGATCTGCTCCTCGCTCATGCGGTCCAGCGCGGCCAGGAAGGCCGCCAACCCCTCGTCCATTCGCGCCCGCAACTCGCGGACCGTCGTCGGTGTCTCGCTCATCGGAGCCTCCTCGTGCTTGCCGGGCGGCCCGCGCCGGCCTGACGGCGTGGCAGGCAGTGTTCGGGGGGCCTGGCCCTCCCCGGCGGACCACCCCCGTGGTTGCGTGCAGTCTACAACCATCCGCCGCAGCGCGCCATGTGCCTCCTGCCAGCGGGTGCGACGGCATGCCGGGCCAGTGCTGCGCCACGCCCGCCGGGTGTGGCCACGGCTCGCCCAGCAGCCGCGTTCAGGGGGCATCAGGTTCGCCTGGCATCGGATTGATACGTAATACGCTGGCAAGACGGCGGTGATAGAATCTTCCATGCGCCGCGCCCAATGTTCTAGAGCGCTGCGCTGAAAGCTAACGTTAGGGGGGTTTAGGGG
>DATMBA010000641.1:0-10264 GCA_035559635.1 Roseiflexaceae bacterium | reverse complement strand
CGGGCGCGGTGCGGTGGAGACGCTGGCCGGCGGCCGCGACCTGTTCGCCTTCGGCGACGTGGACGGCGCGGGCGATGTGGCCCGCCTCCAGCACCCGCAGGCCATCGCCTACGCCGACGGCGCGCTGTACGTCGCCGACACCTATAACCATAAGATCAAGCGCTTCGACCTGGCCACCGGCGAGGTGCGCACGCTTTTCGGCGGCGGGCGCGGCTGGCGCGACGGGGCTGACCCGCTGTTCTATGAGCCGGGTGGTCTGGACCTGGCCGGCGGCGTGCTGTACGTGGCCGACACGAACAACCACGCCGTGCGCGCGGTGGACCTGGCCAGCGGACAGGCGCGCACCCTGGTGCTCAAGGGCATCGAACGCTTCACGCCAAGCGCAGACGAGGCCGGCTACCGTGGCATAGTCGTCCGCATGCCCCCCGCCACCGTCGCGCCCGGCGCGGGGACGGTGCGGCTGGACATCGCGCTCCCGACGGGGTACAAGGTCAACGGCCTGGCGCCCTCCTCGGTGGCATGGCGCGTCGAGGGCGGCGTGGTGTCCCTCCCGCCCGACGCGGATCGCTCGCTGGCCGGGCTGAGCTTCCCACTGGAATTGCCGGCTACCTTCACGCCCGGCACGGGCGCGCTGATCGCCGATCTGACGGTGATCTACTGTGAGGCGGTGACGCCAGATCTGTGCCTGATCGAGGAGACGCGCATCGTGGCGCCGCTGACGGTGGCGCGGGGCGGGGCGGCGGCCGTGGAGCTCCGCCACACCGTGCCGCCACCTTAGGTCTCTTACCACAGAGGACCCAGAGGTCTCAGCGGGCCCACCGGCGCCGCCCCTACGCTCATTGTGCCGCTGAACACGATGCACCGCGGCGACGCCACGGCTTTGCGAACGCTGTGTCGCACCCGCTCCCTGCTGCAGCGGTGAGCACAGGCACGCTCTGTGGTATCCTACGTGTCGGTAAGGGCCAGGGGCGTGAAACTCTCCCTGCAACTCGCCTGCCTCGGCGCGGTGGGCACTGCGTGAGGGAGCGCGGGGTCCACGCGAAACCTGAGTATGCAGAACGCTGCACCCTGATCGGGCACATCCCACGGTCGGTAGGCGCCTTCAGTGAGGTCAGGAGGACGGGATGCTCTTCGGCCTGGATGTGCCGACCACTGGGGAGTACGCGGATCCGCGCGCGCTCGCGCGCCTGGCTGCCGCTGCCGAGGCCTCCGGCTGGGATGGCTTCTTCGTCTGGGATGTGCTCGACGGGGCCGACCCCTGGATCGCGCTGACGGCCATCGCGCTGCATACCGAGCGCATGCGGATCGGCACGATGGTGCTGGCGCTCGCCCGCCACCAGCCGTGGCTTGTCGCCAAGCGGTTCGCCGAACTGGATCACCTCTCGGGCGGCCGTGTGGTGTGCGCGGTCGGCCTGGGCTACCGTGACGAGGATTTCAGCGCCTTCGGCGCCGAGCCCGACCGCCGCCTGCGGGCAGACCGGCTTGACGAAGGGCTTATGCTGCTGGACCGGCTCTGGACCGAGACGGACGTCTCCCACCGCGGGCGCCACTACACGCTGGAAGGGGTGACGGTCACGCCGAGGCCGCTGCAGTCCCCGCGCATCCCGCTGTGGATCGCCGGCGGCTGGCCGCGCCGCCCACCCTTCCGCCGTGCCGCCAAATGGGACGGGGTCTGCTTCATGGCGATCAACGCCGAGACGCGGGAGTGGTTGAGCGTCGAGGAGTTTCAGGCCGGCGTCGCCTACGTCCGCCAGCACCGCGCCGCCCAGGGGCCGTTCGACATCATCGCGAGCGGCGAGACCTCCGGCGATCGGGAGGCCGCCATCGCCAAAGTCCAGGCGTTCGGCAGCGCCGGCGCGACGTGGTGGGTGGAAGAGGGCTTGGGCTGGTCGCTCGACGAGTTCCGCGAGCATATCAGACGAGGGCCGCCGCGTGGAGAGGAGGCGCCAATGGGAGCAGCGCTCCTTTGAAAACCTCTCGCCACAATCGCCAGGGCGGGCCGGCCCGCCCCGACATATTCCTCTCCTTATTCGGCAGGCGCGGCCTGCACCCCTGCGGCCGTGCCAGGAGGAAGTATGGTTCACGAGCGCTCGATGAAGGGCATCGCCCGCTACCTGATGGACGAGCGGTTGGAGGGTGAGCCGCTCCACCTGCACGTGACGGAGGTGGGGCCGGGGGAGCGCGCGCACCCGCCTCACCGTCACGGCGGCTACGAGGCGTTCTACGTGCTGAATGGCGCGGGCACACTGGAGTTGGACGACGAGCGCGTCGCGTTGGGGGCCGGCGAGGCGGCGGTGTTCGACCCGCAGCGCCTGCACGGGTTGGTGAACAGCGGCGACGCGCCGCTGCGCTACGTCGTGGTGCTGCGGCCATGAGCACGCCCCCCGCCGCCAGGCGCCGTGGCCTGGTGTTCGTCTACGCGCTGTGGGCCGCGCTCTGGGTGCTGGCGGGGCTGGTGGGTCTGGAGATCCACGCGCTGCTGATCGCGGCCGCGCTGCGGCTCAGCGGCAACCCGTGGGTCACCGGCGCGGTGCGCCAGCTCGCCTTCCCGGTGCTCGGCCTGCTCTGGCTGATCTTCATCTTCTGGCAGGAGTACTGGCTGCGCGCGGGCTGGCGGCGCGGTCTGCTCCGCTGCCGCGTCGCGCGCACCCTCGCCGCGCTGGCGGCCATCTGGGCGGTGGCTTTCGCCGCCCGCGCGCTGCTGCGCTAAGACAAGGTTCGCTGCGCGGCTTCTCGCCTTCCAGTTTGGGGAGGCTCGGAGGGGCGAAGTCCCTCCGAAAACGAGATTGTGTGGAGGCCGCAGGCCCCCACACCCCCATGCGCGTGCGCGCGAACGGTCACGTGAGCGCGCACCTTGTCTAAGATCGCCTCTGCGGGGGGGCTCGGCGGGGCGCACCCCTCCGAAAGATCGAATGCCATTTTATCGCGGGCCTATGGCCCTATGTAGCCGCCGGAGGCGCCATGTCGATCCGCTTCGCCGCCATCGGCCTCAACCACGGCCATATCTACGGCCAGACCAGCCTGCTGCTGCGCGCCGGGGCCGAGCTGGTCTCGTTCTACGCCCAGGAGGACGACCTGGCCGCCGCGTACGCGCAGGCCTTCCCGCAGGCCCGCCGCGTAGCTACGCCGCGCGCGATCCTGGAGGATGAGACGATCCAGCTTGTCATCAGCGCGGCCATCCCCGACGAGCGGGCGCCGCTGGGCGTGACGGTGATGCGCCACGGCAAGGACTACATGGCCGACAAGCCGGGCTTCACCACGCTGGCGCAGCTGGAGGAGGCCAGGCGTGTACAGGCCGAGACCGGCCGGATCTACTCGGTCTGTTTCAGCGAGCGCTTCGAGAACGCTGCCACCGTGCGGGCCGGCGAGTTGGCGCGTGCCGGGGCGATCGGCCGGGTGGTGCAGACGATCGGCCTGGGACCGCACCGCGCCAACCTGCCCTCCCGCCCGGCCTGGTTCGTCCAGCGCGCGCGCTACGGCGGCATCCTGAACGACATCGCCTCGCATCAGGCCGACCAGTTCTTGTTCTTCACCGGCGCCACTCGCGCCGAGGTGGTGGCGGCCCAGGTGGCCAACTACAAGCACCCGCAGCACCCGGAGTTTGAGGACTTCGGCGACTTGACGCTGCGCGGCGCGACCCCCGACGGCGCCGAGGTCAGCGGCTACGTCCGGGTGGACTGGTACACGCCAGACGGGCTCGGCACCTGGGGCGACGGCCGGCTGATCGTCCTGGGCACCGAGGGGTACATCGAGGTGCGCAAGAACATCGACATCGCCGGGCGGCCGGGCGGCAACCACCTGTTCCTGGTGGACCAGGCCGGCACCCACTATATCGACTGCTCGGGGGTGGAGCTGCCCTACGGCCGCCAGCTGCTGGCCGACATCCGCGACCGTACCGAGACGGCCATGCCGCAGGCGCACTGCTTCCTGGCCTCCGAGTTGGTGCTGCGCGCGCAAGAGGTGGCCCACCGCCTCGCATGACACGGTGACCAGAAGGGTCCGATGTGGTGCGGCGCGCCCCGCCGTGCACCAGCCCGCTGGACGGGCGCTGGTACAATGGGGTTTCAGTGAGCTATGTCATCTCTGAGAGCCTGTTTGAAACGGGGAGCGTGCGGGGTTTCACCCCTCACCCATCCCCCGCCCACCCGCCGCGCAGCGGCGGGCGGGGGAGATGCGGGGGCCTCTGGCCCCTTCGCCCCCAAGCGTGATGGTTTTCAACCAGGCTCTGAAACCCACCCTTTTCCTTTGTGATATGTGCGTAGCACATGAGAGACTGACATGAAGGAGAAACTACGAGTCGGGATCGTCGGCACCGGCATCGGCCGGTTCCACGCGGACGGCTACCGCGCCCTGCCGGAGCACTTCGAGTTGGTGGCCGTGTGCGACATCGACGCCGCCCGGGCGCGCGCGTTCGCCGGGGACTACGGCGTGCCGCGGGCCGTGACCAGCCTGGACGAGCTGTGCGCCATGGACGACCTGGATGTGATCGATGTTTGCACACCGCCCAGCCTGCACTTCGCCCACGTGACACAGGCGCTGGCGGCCGGCAAGCACGCGATCTGTGAGAAGCCGCTGGTCGGCTCGCTGCGCGAGGCGGACGATCTGGCGGAGGTGGAGGCGCGCAGCGGAAGGCGGGTGATGCCGATCTTCCAGTACCGCTTCGGCCACGGCCTGCAGAAGCTCAGGCGCCTGGTGGAGACCGGGGCCGCCGGCCAACTCTACCTGGCCACCGTCGAGACCGCTTGGCGGCGGCGGGCGGCCTACTACGACGTGCCCTGGCGCGGCAAGTGGGCCACCGAGCTGGGGGGGGCAGTGCTGGGCCACGCCATCCACGCCCACGACATGCTCGGCTACATCGCCGGCCCGCCGCGTAGCGTCTTCTGCCGCGCCGCCACGCTCGTCAACCCGATCGAGGTGGAGGACACCGCGGCGGCGGCGCTGGAGCTGGCGGGCGGCGGGCTGGCCACACTGGCGGTGACGCTCGGCTCCGCCCAGGAGATCACGCGCCACCGCTTCTGCTTCAGCGGGCTGGTGGCCGAGAGCAACACCCGCCCCTACACCAACTCCGGCGAGCCGTGGACCTTCACGCCGGACACCCCCGAGGACGCGCGGCGCATCGAGGAGGCGCTGGCGGGCTTCGAGCCGCTCCCCGAGGGATACCCCGGCCAGTTCCTGCGCTTTCACCGCGCGCTGCACGAAGACGGCGAGCTGCCGGTGACGCTCTCGGACGCGCGTGCCTCGATCGAGTTGGTCACGGCCCTGTACGATTCGGCGCGCAGCGGGCTCCCGGTGGCGCTGCCGATCGCGCCCGACCACCCGCTGTACGGCGGGTGGCTGCCGTGAGGGCGAGCGATGGACAGGCCGAAGGACGGATGCCCGGCTCCGTTCGCTCCACTCCGCCCTCCGTTGCCAAGGCTCCGGTCCCGCTGCTCCCCCTCTGTTGCCGAGGCTCCGTTCCAATCGTGCGAGGGTGAAGTCGATGCCGCACCCGATCGAAAGCTCCACCCGCCGCCTCACCGAGGGGCGCGCCAACGACCAGTTGCTCTACTTCACCAGCCCGTCGCTCACCGCCGACGACCGCACGCTGGTGTTCATCAGTGACCGCGACAGCCCTGTGCCGAAGCATACGGACCCGCGGGCGGCGGTGAATCTGTACGCACTGGACCGCCCCACCGGCCGGGTGCGCCGCCTGACGGACAACGACGAGGGCTACCTGCGCTCGTACGTCTACTTCGAGGGGCTGCGCGAGCGCGGCCTGGGCCTGGCCAGCCCCTGCCTGCACGCGCCCTCCGGCGACCTCTACTACCTCCAGGGGCGTGAGCTGCGCTGCGTGAACGCCCACACGGGCGCGACGCGCGCGCTCGCCGAGTTGCCCCCCGGCCTGGTCACCGGCTTCACCCACGTGAGCGACGATAACACACGGGTGTGTGTGCCGACGATCGACGCGGCGGCCTTTGCGGACATCGGGGCGATCGATCTGACGGTGCAGCGCTTGGGGCTGACGAGCCACTTGCGGGTGTTCGACGCGCGCTCGGGCGCGGAGGTCAGCGCCATCCCGGTGGCGCGCGGCTGGGTGACGCACGTCCAGTTCCAGCCGGGGAGCCACGAGCGCATCCTGTACAATCACGAGTGGCCCGCCGACTGCGGCGTGCGGCGGGTGTGGCTGTGGGATGGCGAGCGCCACCTCCGCCTGCGCGACGAGGGGCCGGGCCGCGGGGGCGCGGTGCGCCGGCGCGAGGACTGGGTTTGCCACGAGGTCTGGACCCGCGACGGCGCGTGGGTGATCTATCATGGCACCTACGGCGGCCACGACGAGGGGCCGAGCTTCGTCGGCCGGGTGCGGCCGGACGGCAGCGGGCGCGCCGAGGTGGTCTTCGACCCGCGCTTCCGGCGCTATGGCCACTTCACGCTGGCGGCGGATCACGATCTGCTGGTGAGCGATGGCTACTACGAGCCGGCGGGCGTGGCGGGGCCAGCCGGCGACCCCTCGCTCACCGGCGACGACGGCGGGGAGTGGATCAGCCTGCTGCGCGTGGATTGGGAGGCGGGCGCGCTCGCCTGGCGGCCGCTCTGCCGCCACGGCAGCTCCTGGTCCAGCCAGGATGCCCACCCGCACCCGGTGTTCAGCCACGCTGGCGGCGAAGTGCTGTTCACCAGTGACGTGGAGGGGAAGCGGGCGGTGTATGCCGTCGCGCTATAGCAAACCCATGTGATGGGTCAACGCGCGCCGGCGCAAAGCGGGGGCAGCTCCCGTGAAAGATCTCCCCCCTTTGCGCATCGCCGAACTGCGATGCGCAAGACATCACACCTGTATAGTTCCGACCGAGACCGACAGATACGGCAAGGAGCACCCCGATGGGCAAGGGAGACACCTACCCGCCCGAGTGGCGCACGTTCGAAGACCTCGTCACCGGCGTCACCATCCGGCAGCTCACGCACTACAAGGGGCACAGCCACCACCTGTATTTTACGAATCCCGGCTGGTACGATGGCGGGCGACGGCTGCTGTTCGGCTCGGACCGCGGCAACCGCACCAACCTCTACTCGCTGGAGCTGGCGAGCGGCCTGATCACCCAGCTCACCGACCTGGACCAGCCGCCGCCGCCGGCCGAGACCTCGTTCCTGTTCGCCAGCGTCAACCCGCAGCGCCCGGAGGTCTACTTCTGGTACGGCCCCGAGCTCATCGCGCTCAACCTGGAGACGCTCGAGGAGCGCCGGATCTACCGCGCGCCGGAGGGCTACCTCACCAACATCACCAACGTTACCGCCGACGGCCGCTACGTCTGCACCGGCCACTACGAGGACCTCTCGAGCCGCTTCAAGGTGGACCTGCTGCACGGCTACGTCGGCTTCCGCGAGTATTGGGAGGCCATGCCGCACTCGACGATCGTGCGGATCGACGTGGACAGCGGCGCGGCCGAGACGGTGTTCGAGGAGCGCTACTGGATCGGCCACGTCAACACCTCGCCCACCATCCCCCACATCCTGACCTTCTGCCACGAGGGGCCGTGGGACCGGGTGGACAACCGCATCTGGGGGCTGGATATGACCACCGGCCGGGCCTGGAAGATCCGCCCCGGTCCGGCGGGCGAGCGGGTGGGCCATGAGTACTGGTTCGCCGACGGCGTGCAGATCGGCTACCACGGCCGCAGCGCGGCGGGCGAGCCGTTCTACGGCAGCATCCGCTACGACAACACCGGCATGGTCGAGGCGCCCTTCCCCGCCGACTCGAACCACTTCCACTCCAACGACCTGAGCCTGATCGTCGGTGACGGCTCACGCGATGATCCCCGGCTGCTGCTGTGGCGCTTCCGCGATGGGCGCTTCGCGGGGCCACGCGTGGTGGCCTACCACCGCGGCTCGTTCCACGTCCAGATCACCCACACCCACCCGCGCTTCAGCCCGGATGGGCGGCAGATCCTGTACGTGAGCGATACGAGCGGCTACGGCAACCTGTACCTGGTGGACACGCCGGACTTCGACAGCCTGGAGGAGCCGAGAGCCTGATACAGGAGGGGCCAGGGGAGGGCTATGCCCTCCCTTGATAATCTACCCACCAGGGGAAGGGTCCAGGGAGCTTCGGCCTTCCCTGGACATCCCACCGAGGGGAGGGCCCAAGGGAGGGGTTGGCCCTCCCTTGATAACCCACCACCTGGAGCGAAGACGATGAACGCGCACCGGCGATACCTGAGGCACGCCGGGCTTATCGCCGGCCTGGCCCTGCTGTGCGCGCTGCCGGTTGCGGCGCTCCTCGCCCGGCCGCGCGCCGCCCGCACCCACGCCGAGAATATCGCCGGCGCCCTGGCGCGGCGCGGCGTGGTCTACGAGCAGATCGTCCTGAGCCAGAGCTACGAGGAGAGCGTCGAGTTCGACTTCTACCGCGCCCAGGTGCAGGTGCATATGCCGGGCGGGCAGGTGGTGAGCGGCTGGATCGGCTGCGAGGACCGCGACCGGATCTGCTTCCTCGAGCTGCGCGGCCTCGGCGTCCGGGGCGAGCGGCTGCCGGACCTGGCCCGCGACCCGCCCTGGCCCTGGCTGACATGGGTGCGCGGGGCGCTGCGCGAGGCCGGGATTGAGCTGTGAGGCGACATGGCTAGGACAGCTTCGCTCTTCCGCGCTGCTCCAGTTCATAGGTCAGGAGCTCGCGGAAGGTTTCCTCGGCCGGGCGAGCCTTCCAACTCAGCTCGCGCCTGGCGAGGCTTCAGCTGGCTCATGGGCAGCACACCCGGCTAAAGCCTCGAATCCGGTGATACACCAGAATTCGGTGTGGCGCACCACTAGCGCGCCGGTCACGTCGTGCCCGGCGGGGGCTACGGGGGCCGCAGGTCCCCGAAACATCCCCGAAAAACGGGTGGATGCGGAGGGGCGTAGCCCCTCCGCGCCTCCCCAAGGGGGGGGTGGGGCGCAGCCCCAAGCAGACGTGACCGATGCTCTAGCTGGCACAGCGATACCCACCCCCGGCAACCGCGTGGGCGAAGCGCTCCTCGTCCAGCTCCAGCCCGAAGCCGGGCGCCTGCGGGATCGCCACCTGCCCCTCGACGATCGCATAGGCGGAGGTGTCGATCCCCGGCACGTGCGCCTCGTCCCACTCGACGAAGGCGAAGCCGCGCACCGCGCCCGCCAGGTGGCCGGCGGCGAAGTTGCCGTAGAATCCCCCGTAGTGGTGCGGCGCCGAGCGCACGCCCCAGGCGTCCAGCCGCCGCCCGAGCGCCAGCCAGCGGGTGAAGCCGCGCTCGAAGATATCGTACTGCACCACGTCCACCACCCCCTCGCGCGCCCAGTCTGGCAGGCGCGGGTCGGCCGGCCCCTCGCCGTCGGCGATCAGCGTGGCGAGGCCGCGCTCCGCCAGCCAGGCCTTCAGATCGCGGTACAGCACCTCGTCCTCGTGAAACGCCTCCTCCAGCCAGAAGATGCCGCAGCCGGCGGTGGCCTCCAGCACCCGCTTCGCCAGGTTGAGCGTGTAGCCGTTGTTGGCGTCCAGCATCAGCGGCGCCTCCGGCCCAACGGCCGCGCGCACCGCGCGCACCACCGCGATGTCGCGGCGCGTCCCCTCCTCCGGCGGCATGTGGCGCGCGCCGCGCCCGACCTTGACTTTGAAGGCGCGGTGGCCGCGCGCGTACCCCTCGCGCGCCTCGGCCGCGATGAGCGCGGCGGCCGCCCGGTCGTCCGGCAGGTGCAGGTCGTCGAAGTACAGCGAGGTATCGTAGCAGGGCACCAGCAGCGGCACCCCGTGAAGCGCCGCCTCGGCCGCCGCGAGCGCGTACACCGGCAGGCCGGCGCGGTGGGCGGCCAGGTCCCACAGCGGGAAGTCGAACGCTAGCCACGGCTCGGCGATGCCCTCCCCCGGCGCGAAGACCTCATCCAGCCGGCGGCCGATCAGCGCCCGCGTCTCCTCCGGCGTGGCGCGGCAATGGCCGAAGCCCGTGACGCCCTCCTCGTCCGTCAGGCGCAGCAGCGGCACCCGGACGGTGGCGCCGTGCGGGCCGAGGCGGGCGTTGCTCCCGGCCGGGCGCGGGCGCTCGCCCTCCAGCACCCCCCAGGCGGCGGCGATGATGCGTGGGTTGCTCACCGTGACCTCCTGCCTCGCTTGACTCGCGGTGTACAATACAGCCCATCCCCAACCTCATCAAGCTGTGGGGTCCGCCTCTGCCCTAGTGGTCCACCACACGGATGGTGATGCGTGGATTAGCGGCTTGTGAACTTTTACCACATAATCGGGTACGTGGCGCCGTGCTACGCCCGGCGGGTCAACCCGCGGGCTATC
>DATMBA010000640.1:0-1026 GCA_035559635.1 Roseiflexaceae bacterium | reverse complement strand
CCGCCTGCTCCATCGTCTGGCGGATGAAGCGCAGGTTATCCATCGCCCGGAGCGAGAGATCCGGGTCTGGTCCGGGGCGCGGTGCTTTCACCGGTGAAGCCACTCCTGCACGGTAAGGGTTCTCCCCAGCGCCGTCAAGTTCTTTGTGTCGCAAAGTCTGCTCCCTGCTCTCTGTCGGCCGTTCCCTGTCCCCTGGCCCCTGTCTCTAAAGGAACCTTCGTTCTCTGCTCCATCCCACCAGGCCGCCCGTGCCTTTAACTTCCCTGCTCCCTAAAGAGTGGGTGAACGCTCCGTGTCTGTAACCGTAGCCATCCCGAAGGAAACCGCTCCCGGCGAAACTCGCGTCGCGCTCGTGCCCGATGTGGCCGGGCGCTTGGTCAAGTCAGGATACACGATTCGCGTCGAGCGCGGAGCGGGCGCTGGCGCACACACCACCGACGCAGCGTACCAGGGCGCCGGCTGCCAGGTCGTGGAGGGCGCCGAGCTGTACGCCGGCGCGGATGTCGTCATGAAGGTCCGCCCTCCGGCGCCGGCCGAAGCGGCCCAGTATCCTGAGGGCGCGCTGTTCATCGGCTTTCTCCAGCCGGCCACCGACCAGGAGAGTGTTCGGGCGCTGGCCTCGCGCCGGGTGAAGATGCTCTCCATGACGCTGGTCCCGCGCATCACGCGGGCCCAGCCCATGGATGCGCTCAGCTCGCAGGCCACGGTCGCCGGCTATCAGGCGGCGCTGATCGGGGCGCGTGCGCTGCCGCGCTTCTTCCCCATGCTGGTTACGGCGGCCGGCACTTTGCCGCCCGCGACGGTGCTGGTGCTGGGGGCCGGGGTCGCCGGGCTGCAGGCTATCGCCACCGCGCGCCGGCTCGGCGCCAACGTGCGCGCCTACGACGTGCGGCCTGAGGTGAAGGAGCAGGTGGAGTCGCTCGGCGCGCAGTTCGTCGCGGCCGAAGCCACTTCGGCGCGCCTCAGCACCGCGAGCGGCTATGCCGCCGAGGCGGGCGAAGAGGAGCGGCGGCGCCAGCAGGAGGC
>DATMBA010000639.1:0-8228 GCA_035559635.1 Roseiflexaceae bacterium | reverse complement strand
CCCCCCCTGACCCCTCCCTGAGGTATTCGGATAGGCTCTAAATATGTTGACACACACCTGCCGGAAGGAGTGGGTTTGAGGTTGGTGCGTCGTGTGTCATGCGAAGGAGGAAAAAGCCCTCGTGGCTTCGTGCCTTCGTGGTTAGCGCGCGGCCTGCCATGCCCTGCCGCGCGGGTACTCGTAGGCGTCGAGCGACTCGGGCCGCATCTCGATGCTGTAGCCGGGGCGACCGGGCGGCATGTAGCGCGCATCCCTGATGACCACCGGGTCCAGGAAGTGCTCGTGCAGGTGGTCCACGTACTCCAGCACGCGGTTCTCGAGCGACGCCGAGACGCAGATGTAGTCGAAGAGCGACAGGTGCTGGACGTACTCGCACAGCCCCACGCCGCCGGCGTGCGGGCAGACCGGCACGCCGAACTTGGCGGCCATGAGGATCACCGCCAGGCACTCGTTCACCCCGCCGAGCCGGCAGGCGTCGATCTGGCAGAAGCTGATGGCGCCGGCCTGCAGCAGTTGCTTGAAGATGATGCGGTTCTGCACGTGCTCGCCGGTGGCCACGCCGATCGGCGCCACCGCGCGGGCGATCGCCGCGTGCCCGAGCACGTCGTCCGGGCTGGTAGGCTCCTCGATCCAGAGCGGGTGGAACTGCGCCAGGTGACGCATGTGCTCGATCGCCTGGCCCACCTCCCACACCTGGTTGGCGTCCATCATGAGCGTGCGCTGCGGGCCGATCTCCTCGCGGATGAGCTGCGCGCGCCGCATGTCCGACTCCAGGCTGAGGCCGACCTTCATCTTGATGTGGGTCCAGCCCTCGGCCACGGCGGCGCGGCACAGCTGGCGCACCTTCTCGTCCGAGTAACCGAGCCAGCCGGCCGAGGTGGTGTAGGCCGGGAAGCCGCGCGCGCGCATCTCGGCCTCGCGCGCCGGGCGGGTGGCCGCTTGGCGGCGCAGGATCTCCAGCGCCTCGGCAGGCGTGAGCGCGTCCGTGATGTAGCGGAAGTCGATGCAGGCCACCAGCTGCTCGGGCGTCATGTCCACCAGCAGCTTCCAGAGCGGCACGCCCGCCGCCTTGGCCCACAGGTCCCAAACCGCGTTGACGAGCGCGGCGGTGGCGAGGTGGATCACCCCCTTCTCCGGCCCGACCCAACGCAGCTGGCTGTCGCCGGTGATGGCGCGCCAGAAGCCGGCCATGTCGGCGGCGATCGACTCGAGCGTGCGGCCGCGCACGAGCGGCGCGAGCGCGTGCACCGCCGCGACGCACAGCTCGTTGCCGCGGCCGATGGTGAAGGTCAGGCCATGCCCCTCCAGCGGGCTGTCCGTCCTGAGCACCACGTAGGTCGCCGAGTAGTCCGGGTCGGGGTTCATGGCGTCCGATCCGTCCAGCGCGCGCGAGGTGGGGAAGCGCACGTCGCGGACGGTGATGTCGGTGATGGTGATCGCCATGGCGGGGTCCTGTACTCTGCAGGCCGTACGCGGCGGCGCTGCCCCCGCATCCCGGCGGAAGGGTTGGAGGGGCTGCGCTCCTCCAACAGGCCCCTCGGGGATTCTCTGCGGGGGCCGCAGGCCCCATACCCCCCGCCTGGAACGCCGGCTGCGTACATCCTGTATTTTATAAAATCGAGGGCTGCGCCTCACTGTACTACGGAGCGGTCGGCATGTCAAGGCCGGAAACGCTGAGGCGTTGAGCGGGGTGAGGCTCTGATTGTCTCGCTCCAATGCCTCAGATGCTCCAGCCATTGGCCTCGCCATGTCAACGCTTCAGCGCTCACCTTCAGCGCTTAGCGTTCACTCTTGACAGGTGGCATGCGAAGATTATATACTATAAAACATCCCCACGTTCTCCTGTTCTTCGGCTGAGGAGGAAGGAGCAGGCCCTGTGAGCACGCCCGCGTTCACGCCGGACTGGGAGTCCCTCAAGGGGTACCGGATCCCCGCATGGTACCAGGACGGCAAGTTCGGCATCTTCATCCACTGGGGCGTCTATTCGGTGCCAGCGTTCGGCAATGAGTGGTACCCGCGCAACATGTATGAGCAGGGGTCGCCGGAGCACGCGCACCACCTCGCCACCTACGGCCCGCACACCACCTTCGGCTACAAGGATTTCATCCCGCAGTTCACCGCCGCGCGCTACGACCCGCGGGCGTGGGCGCGGCTGTTCAAGGAGGCCGGCGCGCGTTTCGTGGTGCCAGTGGCCGAGCACCACGACGGCTTCGCGATGTACGATACCGGCCTCTCCGAGTGGTGCGCGGCGAAGATGGGACCGAAGCGCGATGTCCTCGGCGAGTTGGCCGCGGCGGTGCGTGCGGAGGGGCTGGTCTTCGGCCTCTCCAACCACCGCGCCGAGCACTGGTGGTTCTTCAGCGGCGGGCGGCAATTCCCCTCGGATGTGCAGGACCCGCGCTACGAGGGGCTCTACGGCCCGGCGCGCCCGAGCCACCAGCGGCCCGAGCGCTGGTTCCTGGAGGACTGGCTGGCGCGCCTGGTCGAGCTGGTGGACAAGTACCAGCCGCAGTTGGTATGGTTCGATTGGTGGATCGAGCAGAAGCCCTTCGAGCCGTACCTGAAGCAGTTCGCGGCCTACTACTACAACCAGGCCGCCGCGTGGGGCAAGGGGGTGGCGATCAACTACAAGTTCGAGGCCTTCCCCCCCGGCACGGCGGTGTTCGACATCGAGCGCGGCCAGCTGGCCGGCATCCCGCCCTTCTTCTGGCAGAACGACACCTCGGTCTCCAAGAACTCTTGGGGCTACATCCGCGGCCAGGAGTATAAGACGGCGGCGACGCTGATCGGGGACCTGGTGGACGTGGTGAGCAAGAACGGCGCGCTGCTGCTCAACATCGGCCCCCGCCCGGACGGGACGATCCCGCAGGAGGAGCAGGAGGTGCTGCGCGCGATCGGCCGCTGGCTGGAGGTAAATGGTGAGGCGATCTACGGCACGCGCCCTTGGGAGGTCTTCGGCGAGGGGCCGACCGAGGTGGGCGAGGGATCGTTCACCGACACGCGGCGCGGCACGTTCACCAGCCGGGACTTCCGCTTCACCAGGAAGGGGGACGCACTCTATGCGATCTGCCTTGCCTTGCCGGAAGGCCCCGTCACGATCCGCTCGCTGGGCGCTGCCTCGCCGCTCGGCGGCCGGGTAGCCGGGGTGCGCATGCTCGGGTCGGACGAGGCCCTCGCCTGGCGGCAGGATGCGGAGGGCCTCACTATCGAGGCGCCTCGCGCCGCGCCCTGCGAGCACGCCTGCACCTTCAGGGTCGCGCTGCGATGAGCGACGGACCGCACCGTACCGCCACCGAGCAGGTGCTCGCTCACCTGCGCCAGCTGATTATGACCGGCGCGCTGGCGCCCGGCACGCGCATCGACCAGGCCGAGCTGGCGCAGCGCTTCGGGGTGAGTGTGGTGCCGGTGCGCGAGGCGCTGGCGCGGCTGCAGTCCAGCGGGCTGGTGCGAATCGTGCCACACCGTGGCGTGTTTGTCGAGTCGCTCTCGGCCGATGAGCTGATCGATATCTATAACGTGCGCGAGTTGCTGGAGGAGTACGCCGCCCGCCTGGCGTCCGCGCACCTGACGGACGCGGACGTGGCGGCGCTGGAGGGCATCGCCGCGGGGATGGAAGCCACCGCCGAGGCCGAGGACTACGATACCTACCTGGCCCTCAACCGTGAACTGCACTTCACGATCTACCGCGCCGCGCGCCGGCCGTACCTGCTGCAGATCATCGGGCAACTGTGGGACCGCAGCACCCGCTACCGCCGCCTGCAGCTGCACACCATCCCGGACCGGGCGCGCAACGCTATGTTCGAGATCCAGGCGATCATCACGGCCTGCCGCCGCCGCGACACGGACGCGATGGGCTACCTGGTGCGCTATAAGGTGCACCAGACCACCGTGGGCTTGCTGGAGCAGCTGCACCCCTCGGCTGACGTCGCGCCCGCACCCACCGGCAATGGACGGGCGACCGAGCGCGCTTTCGACGCGGGCGATAGGCCATAGGCGAGAGGACGACGGATGGCGTCCGCATCCGAGCCGGCCCGGCTCTCCGGCATCACCTGGGACCACACCCGCGGCTACCTGCCGATGGTCGCCACCGCGCAGCGCTTCGGCGAGCTGCACCCGGAGGTGGCGATTACGTGGCGGGTGCGCTCGCTGAAGGCCTTCGGCGACCAACCGCTTGAGGAGTTGGCGCCGCACTTTGACCTGCTGGTGATCGACCACCCGTTCGTCGGGTTGGCCGCGACGCGCGGTCTGCTGCTGCCGTTGGACGAGCACCTGCCGGCGGAGTTCCTGGCAGACCAGGCGGCCAACAGCGTGGGCGCCTCGCACGCCAGCTACGCCTACGGCGGCCACCAGTGGGCGCTGGCGATCGACGCCGCCACGCCGGTAAGCTCCTGGCGGCCGGATCTGCTGGAGCGCGCCGGCGCACGCCCGCCGGAGACGTGGGAGGAGTTGCTGCAGCTGGCGCGGCGCGGGCTGGTGGCAGTGCCGGCGGTGAAGATCGACAGCCTGATGCACGTCTACATGCTGTGCATCGCGCTCGGCGAGGAGCCGTTCCAGACCCCTGAGCGCGTGGCGTCGCCGGGTGTGGTGGCCGGGGCGCTGGAGACCCTGCGCGAGTTGCTCGGCCTGTGCGACCCGGCCTGCCTGCAGCGCAACCCCATCCGCACCTACGAGGCGCTGGCCGAGGGGGACGGGCTGGCCTACTGCCCGTTCGCCTACGGCTACTCGAACTACGCCCGCCCCGGCTATGCCCGCCACACGCTGCGCTTCGGCGGCCTGGTGACCTTCGGCGGCCGGCGGCTGCGCTCGACGCTCGGCGGCACCGGGCTGGCGGTCTCGGCATCCTGCGCGCATCCAGAGGCCGCGCTGGCCTATGCCCGCTACGTGGCGTCGCCGGAGACCCAACGCGGCCTGTACGTGCAAAGCGGCGGGCAGCCGGGCCATCGCGCCGCCTGGGAGGACGAAGCGGCCAACGCGCTGTGCGGCGGCTTCTTCCGCGCCACGCTGCAGACGCTGGACGAGGCCTTCCTCCGGCCACGCTTCAACGGGTACGATGCCTTCCAGGACCGCGCCGCCGACCTCGTCCACGCCTACCTGCGTGATGGTGGTGACGCGCGGGGTGTGGCCGCAGCGCTCGATGCGCTGTACCGCGACTCAATGCAACATGGATGAATATGGACACCATGCAACCATTGGACGGTCTGCTCGTCCTGGACTTCAGCCAGTTCCTCGCCGGGCCATCCTGCGCGCTGCGCCTGGCGGACCTCGGCGCGCGGGTGATCAAGGTCGAGCGGCCGGACGGCGGCGAGTTGGGGCGGCAGCTCTACATCAGCAACCTGGCGCTGGATGGCGACAGCACGCTGTTCCACTCGATCAACCGCAACAAGCAGAGCTACGCCGCCAACCTCAAGGATCCGGCGGATCTGGAGCGGGTGCGGCGGCTGGTGGCGCGCGCCGATGTGCTGATCCAGAACTTCCGCCCCGGCGTGATGGAGCGTATCGGGCTGGACAGCGCTGCGGCACGGGAGCTGAACCCGCGCCTGGTCTACGCCACCGTCACCGGCTACGGGCCAGAGGGACCGTGGAGGGATAAGCCGGGGCAGGACCTGCTCGTGCAGGCGCGCTCCGGGCTGGTGTGGCTCAATGGCGATGCCGGCCAGCCGCCGCTGCCCTTCGGCCTGGCGGTGGCCGACATCCTGGCTGGCGCGCACCTGGCCCAGGGCATCCTGGCCTGCCTGGTGCGGCGCGGTGTGACCGGGCGCGGCGGGCTGGTGGAGGTGAGCCTGCTCGAGTCGGCGCTGGATCTGCAGTTCGAGGTGTTGACCACCCATCTGAACGACGGCGGCAGGCTGCCCGAGCGCAGCGCGTTGAACAACGCCCACGCCTACCTCGGCGCGCCCTACGGCATCTACGCCACCGCCGACGGTTACCTGGCCCTGGCGATGGGCTCCGTCCTGCGGCTGGCCGAGCTGCTGGAGTGCCCGGCGCTGCTGGCCTACCCGGACCCGGCTACATGGTTCACGCAGCGCGACGAGATCAAGGCGGTGCTGGCCGGCCACC
Organism: Roseiflexaceae bacterium; assembly: GCA_035559635.1. Classification (GTDB taxonomy): domain Bacteria; phylum Chloroflexota; class Chloroflexia; order Chloroflexales; family Roseiflexaceae; genus CALJIC01. The sequence goes on along the minus strand of DATMBA010000639.1, from coordinate 2,171 downwards.
TGCGCACCCGCACCACCGCCGAGTGGCTGGCGCGGCTGGAGCCGGCCGGCTACTGGTGCTCCGATGTGCTCACCTGGCCGCAGTTGATGGCGCACGACGCCTTCAAGGTGCTCGGTATGATCCAGGAGGTGCGGCGGGCCAACGGCGCGCGCCTGGTGACCACCCGCTGCCCGATCCGCGTCGATGGCGCGCTGCTGACCTCGCCGGTGGGTGCGCCGAAGGTCGGCGAGCACAATGATGCGATTGCAGCGGAGTTCGGGCTGTAGCCCCGCAGCGACACGATGAGGAAAGGCCGACAAACGGTTCACCGGGTGCGTGCCGCAGCACTGGCGTGGCTGCTGGCGCTGCTCGCGGCCGGGTGCGCGCGCGCTGAGATGGCGGCGAACCCTGGCCCGCTGCTCGCCGTCAGCACCGACGTGCGGCCCTTCACATCGCGCGCGCAGCCATGCAACGGCGCCTTCGTCCGGCACCCGCTCGATCATATCACGCGCATGTCCGCCAGCGATCAGCACCGGGTCTTCGACACCAACGGTGCGGGGCTGGCGGCGAACGACCTCGACAACGACGGCGATATCGACCTGGCGTTCGCCAATCTCCAGGGGCAGAACAGCATCTTCTGGAACCAGGGCGGATTGGTGTTCCAGCGCCAGCTGCTGCCGCACGGTGGATCGCGCGCCGTCAGCGCCGTCGATGTGGACGGCGACGGCTGGCAGGATCTGGTGTTCACACAGCGGACCGAGCGGCCCGTCCTGTGGCGCAACCAGGGCGGTGAGGCCGGACGTGCCCGGTTCGCGCCGGCACCGCTGCCTGGCGTGGTCTTCCCGGCCTATGCGCTGGCATGGGGTGACCTGGACGGCGACACGGACCTCGACCTCGTCACCGGCTCCTACGACGCCGCCCTTGAGCAGGTGGTGATCGTCGAGCGGCGCGCCGCCTTCGGCTCGAGTGTGGGGGTCTACGCCTACACGAATGAGGGCCGCCACTTCACGCCGCGGCTGCTGGCGCCGCAGGCGCACGCGCTGGCGCTGCTGCTGGCCGACCTCGACGACGACGGGGCGGCTGAGATCCTGGTGGGCAACGACTTCGACACGCCCGACTACGCCTGGACCCGCCGGGAAGCGGATTGGGAGGCGCTGGAGCCCTTCGTCTTCACCACCAGGAATACCATGAGCCTTGACGCCGGCGACCTGGATAACGACGGCGACCTGGAGATCTTCGCGACCGATATGAAGCCGTACGACCAGAGCGTCGCGACGCTGGCGCGCTGGCTCCCGATGATGCAGGCGCTCCCGCGCCCGCTCTCCAGCGGCGGCCCGCAGATCAACGAGAACGTCCTGCAGTTCCGCCAACCCGACGGCCGCTACCGGAACGAGGCCTACGAGCGCTTCGCGGCCGCGACCGGCTGGAGTTGGTCCGGCAAGTTCGGCGACCTGAACAACGACGGCTTCCTCGACCTGTACGTCGTCAACGGGATGCTCTCCGCGGACTTGCTCGGCTATCTGCCCGGAGGGGAGTTGGTGGAGGAAAACCAGGCGCTGCGCAACGGCGGCGCCGGCCGGTTCGTGCGCGAGGACGCCTGGGGCCTGGGGTCGCGGTCGAGCGGCCGCGGGATGACCATGGCCGACCTCGACCGCGACGGCGACCTGGACATCATCATCAACAACCTCCAGGCGCCGGCCGAGGTCTACGAGAACCGGCTGTGCGGCGGTGCCGGCCTCGAGGTCGATCTCTTCTGGCCGCAGGGCTTGAACACGCGCGCGATCGGCGCCCGGCTGGCGCTCGTGACTAGCGCCGGAACCTACCGCCGCGACGTGCGCGCTACGAGCGGCTACCTCTCGGGCGATCCGGCGCGCGTCCACTTCGGCCTCCCGGCGCACGCGACGCCGCACCGGCTCGAGATCACCTGGCCGGACGGGCGCGTCTCGCTGGTCGAGTCGCCGCCGCTGGCGCTGTTGGCCGTCCGGCGCTAGGGTCTCTCCGCAAACGGCGTTGGCGGGGGCTTGGGGGTGCAGCCCCTCCAAACCTCCCGCTTTGCGGATACGCTCTATGAACTTTGCGTAGTAAAGCGGGTAGCTGGCGTGACACCACGCCCGGCGGGTAAACCCGCGGGCTATCGGCTACGAAGGCCGCCTGCGCGGCCTGAGCTGCAGCCCGCGTAGGCGGGCTTGGTA
>DATMBA010000638.1:0-11336 GCA_035559635.1 Roseiflexaceae bacterium | reverse complement strand
CGTGGGCCAGGCGCGGCAGGGCCGGGTGGCGCAGGCGGCGCAGCAGCCACGCCTCCCAGCGCAGCAGGTCGGCCGCCTCGCGCCGCGCCGCGGGCGGCAGATCGGCGCGCACCACCTTCACCGCCAGCGGGGATGCCCCGGCGCGCCGCACGTCCAGCGCATGGAACACTACCGCCTGGCCGCCCCAGCCGATCGCGGCGCCCAGCCGGAAGCGGCCGGCGAGCAGGTCGCCAGGGGCGACGCCGCAGGGGGGCGGGCTGGCGAGCCGAGCGGTGGCAAGCGGGTCGGGCGTCTTCCTGCTCATCGGGCGCTGCTGCACATGCGTTCGTGTGACGGCGCAAGTATACCTGAGCAGCAGCAGGCCAGCAAGTGTGACAGCCGCTGTCACATCTCTATTCTGCGCACCCCACCGGAGGTGATGCGGACGGCGCCAATGCGTTGGCGCCAGGAGGAAAGGGGGTTGCAGGGAGGGCATAGCCCTCCCTGGCCCTCCCCTCACTCAAGTTCGATGCTCTCGATCTGGAACTCGCGGCCGCCGAGCACGCTCACCAGTGCGCCGCAGCGCGGGCAGTCGTCGCGGAGGGGCAGCGGCGGCGTGGCGGTGTACCCGCAGCCAGGGCAGCACACCTGGGCCAGCGCGCGGCGGAAGCGCAGGGCGGCGCCCTCCGCCGCTGTGCCGGGGCTGAGCGCGTCGAAGTAGAACTGCACCGACTCAGCGGTGATGTCGCTCAACTCGCCGAGGACGAGATCGATCGCCGTGATCTGCCGCGCCCCGTGCTGGCGGGCGGTGTCCAGGGCGATGTCGAGCATCTGCTGCGTGGCCGTCAGTTCGTGCATGGTGCTCCCCTTCTGTCCCTGACAGGACGTACGCGGTGGCTCCGCCCTCGCCCCCTGGGGAGGTTTGGAAGGGCTACGCCCCTCCACACCGAACCATCGAGGGGTTTTTGGGGGACCTGCGGCCCCCGGAGCCTCCGCCAAGAGGAGTCTATCAGCCTGGAGGCGGGCGCGGGTGAGCGGTTAGCCACAGCGGAGGGAGGAGAGACAACCCTGGATCGCTAAGGCGCTGAACGGGTGCGCGCGCTGAACGGGGGCGGACACGGTGTGCTGGCCCCAGCGCAGCGCCCGCCCCCACTCAGCGCAGCGCCCTCACCCCCGCGGCGCCGCAGCGGTTCACTGGCTCTCCTCGAACACCACAATCTGCCCGTGGTCCACCCGCGGCACCACCGTCTCCCAGCCGCCGTCCACCGCGCGCAGCGGCAGCGCGGCGCCGCTGGCGGCGAGGTAGGCGCGCACGATAGATCGCCCGGCGCGGAGCAGGACGCGCACATCGCGCAGCGGGATGGGATCCTCCAGGTATTCACAGTGCTCAGGGCTGCGACGGTTGGGCGAGAAGTTGACCAGGTGGACCATCCAGCGCTCCGGGCGGTCCCCGGCGCTCGCCTGGTGTGTCAGCGCCAGCTCAGCGCTGAGCGGCGCGTCGCTCTCCACCAGGCGCTCGGGCAGCACGGCCCCCAACAGGCGGCGGAACACCTCGCGGTAGATCCAGTAGCCGTGGCGGTGGTAGCTGGCGCCAAGCGGGAAGGCCACGGCCGCCAGCCGCCCCCTGAGCGCCGCCGCCGCGTAGTCCGTCAGGTGGTCGAACGGCGTCTGGGCGTGGCTGGTGTAGTGGGCGGCGCTGCGCTGGAACAGCGGCTCGCCCAGGCGCGCCACCACGGCCGACGGGTCGCGCGGCAGCCACTGGGCCGCGCCGTCGTACAGCGCGTACTCGTAGTCCGGCAGGCCGCGCCAGATGTCTGCCACAGAGGACACAGAGACGAGAGCGCGAGACCGCGGCGTCGAAGCCGGCGACAGCGTTCGGTCCACCTCCGGCGTCGCTTCCTCCGCTTTCCCCGCTGTGCGATCTGTGCCTTCGGTGGCAAACAGGAGCTTCAGGTACGCCGGGGCGAAGGGCGACTCGCCGCGGTACTCCAGGCCCAACTCCTCGGCCCAGAGCGCACCCGTGCCGGCCAGGCGCAGCGCGGAGTGCGCCGCGATCAGCGCGCCGCCGCCCGCCAGGTAGGCCCGCAGCCGCGCCGCCAGCGGCTCGTCCACCGCCAGCCCGTCCGGCAGCACCAGCAGCCGGTAACGCTCGATCTCCTGGTCCGGCTCGACGATGTCGAACTGCACGCGGCACTCCATCAGCAGCCGGGTCAGGCCGTAAACCGCCTGCCCCGTACCACCGGCCAGCTCCGGGTGCGAGCTGCCGATGTCCTCCAGCGGCGCGCCGGAGACGACGATCGCCGCCTCGGTGACCGGGACGGCGCGCTCCAGGAACGGCTCGAGCCGCTCCACCTCGGCGTACGCCTGCCCGATCGTCTCGTACACCGCCAGGTCGAGCCGGCCGCTCGGCGGGAGCTGGTCGCCCAGGTCGCACTGGGCGCCCTGGGCCACGATGGCCGGCAGCTCGGAGCGCAGCTGGCTCACGTGCTTCAGCCCGCCGAAGTCGGCCCAGGAGCGGTGGAAGCGGCCGCTCATACCCGCCACGCTGCGCCCGAAGGTGCGGGCATAACGCACGTTGGCGGGGAAGTACAGGTAGCCCCAGAAGGCGGTGGGCAGCGCCTCGATGTCGATGTTGTCCATGTACGGGGCGCGCGCCCCCAGGCCGAGCCGGGTCTGGTTGTTCTGGTCCACCTGGCAGCCGGGGCGGATGCGGTGGGCCTGCTCGTGCGCCCGCCGCATGAAATCGGTGAGCAGCTCCTGCTTGTGCCGCCGCTGCGCCAGGGTGTCGAACGGGTCCTGGCCGGCGGCGCGCAGGGCGGCCAGGCAGTTGCGGCAGAAGCACTCGCCGCCCCTGGGCAGCGGCATGTCGTACCAGATGCCGTCCAAGTCGTAGCGCTCCAGGATCTCGGCGCTGTGGTCCAGCACCAGCCCCACGAAGTCTTCGTTCGTGAGGCAGAGCGCGGTCCAGCCTGGCGGCTCGTCGAACCTCGGCAGGTAGGTGGTGCGGTTGCGCGTCCACACCAGCCACTCAGGGCGCTGCTCGGCCAGGTAGTTATCCCAGGTGACGCAGTAGTAGGCGTAGACCTTGATACCGCGGCTGTGGCAGGCCGCCACCTGCTGCCCGAGCAGGTCGAACTCCAGGCCAGGGTGGCGCGGCGCGTGGCGGGTGGGGTAGTAGAAGAAGCCGTGCATGTCCTTGGCGAACACCACGACCGCGTCCACGTGGCCGCGCAGGAGCGTGTCGCCGAACTCGTCCGGGTCGAACCGCTCGCCGATGCGCGGGATGTGCTGGCTGTTGTGGAAGTCCAGGTGGATCTTGCGCCAGGGGCGCGGCGGCAGCTCGCGCAGGCGCGGGTCGATCCAGGGCGGGCGCTGTGCCATCGTGAGCACTCCTCGTAGATTCTTCACCCAGGGGTCTGGTGAGGTCAGGTGGCGGAGTGCGCCAGGATGCGCTCGCACTCCTCCGCCGCGTCTCTGAGCGCCCGCTCGACGCTCGCGCGGCCCTGGACGGCGTTCCACGACATGCGGTTCAGCACCTCGTTGATCGCCGGATACTCGGGGAGGGCCGGCAGGGTGTCTGCGCCGCGGTGAACCTCCTCGATCACCTCGTAGTACTGGAACTGCGCGCGAATCTCGGGATCGTTCCAGGTAGAGCGGCGCACGCCGGTGCCGCCCGCGAGCGACGTCACCTTGTCCATCGCCGGCGAGGCGGTCTCTTTCAGGAACTGGTAGGCCAGGTCCGGCTGCCGGCTGCCAGCGCACACCCCCAGCACCCAGTAGACGTTGAGGCTGGCGTGGCGGCCTTGAGGCCCATCGCCGCGCGGGATGGGCGCGCAGCGAGTCTTGTTGATGATCGCGCTCGGCGGGAGCTGCGCCACCGCCATGAAGCCCGACCAGTTGAGCATGGTGGCGCCCTCGCCGGCGGCGTAGGCCACCCCGGCGGCCACGCTGTCGTACTCCAGCGTGCGCGGCGGGCAGACGCCGTGCTTCGTCACCAGGTCGACGTAGAACTGCAGCGCCTCCACCCCCGTAGGGCCGTGGAAGGCCGGCCGGAGGCGCTCGTCCAGCAGGCGCCCGCCGCGGCTCCAGAGGTGGATCAGGAAGTCGTAGACCGTGTTGTGGCCATCGTTGAGGCCGGCCACCACCGTGCCGTACAGCCCGTCGCCGGGGCGGGTGAAGAAGCGCGCCACGTCGAGGAACTCGGACCACGTCTCAGGCACGCGCAGCCTGCGGCCGAACCGCCGCTCGTAGCGCGCCTGCTCCTGTGGATCTGCGAACAGGTCGGTGCGGTAGTGGAAGATCTCCGGGCCGTCGTGGTAGGGCAGGGCATAAACGTGGCCCTGCGCGTCGCGCTGGAGGCCGAGCACCGACTCGGCCCAGCCGTGCGGCCAGTCCGCGGGCGGGTCGGCGGCCAGGTACGCGTCGAGGCGCAGCAGCCCACCGCGCCGCATCAAGTCGGGGAGCCAGTCGGTGAGGGCCAGCATCACATCGTACGTTCCGCCCTGGGCGCCGCCGCCCTGCACCATCTCGGCGTACAGCTCCTCGGGGCCAGCGTGGCTGAGCGCGAAGCCCACCTCCGGATGGAGCGCGCTGAAGTGGCGCGTCTGCTCGGCGAGCGCGCGCTCGAAGCCGTCGAAAGTGCGGTACTTGATGTTCAGCGTGGGCATAGATGCTTCTCTTGTAGGGGGCTAGTTGGCGAGGGGTCAGGTGCGCGGTGAGAGGTGCGCGGTGAGAGGTGATAGGCGGTAGGCATCACGCTTCAAAGCCCCCTATGACCTATCACCTCCCGCCCATCCCCGTGAGCGTCACCCCCTGGACGAACAGCTTCTGCGACAGGAAGAACATCACCAGCACCGGGATGAGCGTGATGATCGACACCGCCATGAGCATGTTGAACTGGGTGAAGTTCTGCCCGCGGAACAGGTTCAACCCGAGCGCCAGCGTGTACAGCTCCTGCGAGCGCAGGTAGATCAGCGGGTCGAGCAGGTTGCTCCAATTGCCGATGAAGGCGAAGATCGCCACCGTGGCGAGCGCCGGCCCGGAGAGCGGCAGGATGACATCGGTGAAGATGCGGAAGGACGAGGCCCCATCGATGCGCGCCGCGTCGTCCAGCTCGTGCGGGATGCTCATGAAGAACTGGCGCAGCAGGAAGATGAAGAACGCGTAGCCGAACCAGGCCGGCAGGATCAGCGGCCAGAGAGTGTTCACCAGGCCAAGCTGGCTGAACAGCAGGAAGCGCGGCACGATCGTCACCTCGCGCGGGATCATGAGCGTGGCCAGCAGCAGCAGGAACAGCAGATCCCGCCCGCGGGCGCGCAGCCGGGCGAAGCCGAACGCCACCAGCGAGCAGGAGATCAGGTTGCCCACCACGTTGGCGATCGTCACGATCAGCGAGTTCAGCAGAAAGGTGTTGAAGGGCAGGATCGTCCAGCCGGCCGGGTAGTTCTGCCACACGAAGCTGCTGGGGAAGAAGCTCGGCGGGTAGGTGAAGACGTCCTGCGACTCCTTGAGCGAGGTAGAGAGCATCCACAGGAACGGCAGCAAGAACACAGCGGAGAGCGACAGCAGCAGCGCGTAGACCACCACAAGCCGGATCAGTGTGCGCGCGCGCATCCCGAGCGCCGGATGGCGGGCAGCGGCCATGGGCGCCTGGCTGCCGGACGAGACCTTCTCAACCTTCATCGTGCACCTCCGCGCAGCCTCCTACTTCAGCTCGCCCTCGTAGAAGACCCAGAACCGTGCCATGTAGAACTGCGCCGCCGTGATCAGCATGATCACCAGCAACAGCACCCAGGCCAGCGCCGAGGCATAGCCCATCTGGAAGAACTGGAAGGCATTGCGGTACAGGTAGAGGCCGTACACCAGCGTGGCGTTGGCCGGCCCGCCGTTGGTCATGATCAGCACCAGCACGAAGCCCTGGATCGAGGCGATGAAGCCGACGATCAGGTTGTAGAAGATCACCGGGCTCATCATCGGCACGGTGACGTTCCAGAACTTGCCCCACGGCCCGGCGCCGTCGATCTGGGCTGCCTCATAGAGATGCTGCGGTACGCTCTGCAGGCCCGCCAGGTAGATCACCATCGAGCCGCCCGCGCCCCACAGACTCATCAGGATCAGCGCTGGCATCGCCCAGGCGGGGTCCACCAGCCAGCCCGGCCCGCGGATGCCGAACCAGCCGAGCACCGAATTGATCAGCCCGAAATCCTTGTGCAGGATCATGATCCACAGGATCGCCACCGCGATGCCGCTGACCACCGAGGGCAGGTAGAAGATCGTGCGGAACAGCGAGACCCCCAGCACCCGCTGGTTGAGCAGCAGCGCCAGCAGGAAGGAGACGATCATACCCAGCCCGACGCTGCCCACGCCGAAGTAGAGCGAGTTCGACAGCGCCTTAAAGAACAGCGGGTCGATCATCATGCGCTGGTAGTTGGCCAGGCCGATGATCTTGGGCGCGGAGAGGGCGCTCCAGTTGGTGAAGCTGATCAGAAACGACGCGAGGATCGGCCCGGCGTCGAACAGGATGAAGCCGACGATCCAGAGGGCGATGAACAGGTAGAACTCGCGTTCCTCGCGCCGGGCCATAGGGCCGATCCGCGGCTTGCCGATCGGCCGGACGCCCCCAAGGGTCTCGTGTGCTGCCATCCGTCGCTCCTGACAGCGGACAGGGGAGGGAGTTCGGGGAGGGCGACGCCCTCCCCGGCCCTTCCATGCCCGAACAGCCGGGAGGGGGTATGCCCTCCAAACCTCCCGCCGTACGGATATGCCCTAGCCCCGATTCTCCGCGACGATCGGCTCGATCGCCTGGGCGATCTGGTCCAGCGCGCTCTTGACGTCCAGTTGCCCGGCCACCACCAAGTCCCAGATCGGCTGCGCCGTCTGCACCACCCGGGTGGCGGTCGGCTGGTCGAGGATGTCGTGTGAGGCGATCGTGCGCATCGAGTCCTCGATGTTCTTGGCGCCCTCGGGCGCGAACTTCGATTCGAGGTACGCCGGCCAGGCCGACAGGCGCGCCGGGCTGCCACGGCCGGTCGAGGCCCACATGTAGGACTGCCCGGCGGTGGACAGGTACTCGTTCAGGTAGATCCAGGCCACGTCCGGGTTCTTGCTGTCACGGGTGATCATGTAGGCCGAACCGGCCGAGAAGGTCGAGTGCGCCTTGGGACCCTTGGGCCACTTGGCGATGGCCCACTTGAACTTGGAGTTGGCCTGGATGGGCGGCGTGGCCCAGGAGCCCTCGAGCACCATGGCGATCTTGCCGAACTGGAAGGCCGGCCAGGCTACGTTCTGCAGGTCGGCCGGGCTGGGCACGGCGCCCTTGGCGCGCAGCTCCTCCCACCACTCCATCGCCGCCACCGCCTCCGGCTTGTTGATCAGCACTTGGTCCTCCTTCGGCTCGCTGAGGTACTGGGCGCCGAAGGGGAACAGATACGAGGGCGCCATCGCGCCGTCGCCCGGCGAGGGCAGCGAGCCGAGGCCGAAGATCTTCTCCGGGCCCTCGCCCTTGGTGAGCTTGATCGCCACCTGCTTGAGCCGCTCGAGGTCCCAGCTATCGTCCGGGTAGGACTCGCCAGCGGCGTCGAAAAGGTCCTTATTGTAGTACAGGATGCCGGGACCCTCATCGTAGGGCAGGCCCCAGAGCTTGCCGTCGCGCCGGTAGGAGACCAGCGACGGCGGCGAGAAGTCGTCGAGGTTGAAGTCCTGCTCTTTCTGGATGTAGTCGTCGACCGGTTTGAACAGGCCCTCTCTGATCATCTCCTGCGCCCAGGAGAAGTGGACGTAGAGCAGATCGGGCAGCGCGTTGCCGGCCGCCTGGGCCACATACTTCTGCCGGAAGTCGCCCCACGGGGTGTTCTCGGCCTTGACCTCGATGTTCGGGTGGCGCTGCATGAAGAGCTGGTCGAACTGCTTCTGGCGCTCGAAGAAGGTGGCGTCCCAGGCGTGGGCGACGCTGATGGTGACCCTGGAGCCGGGGTCGGCGACGGCGCTCTTCGGCCAGTTGGCGTCGGCGCCCTCGTTGATGTCGAAGATGCTGGCGGCGGTTGGCTCGGCGGCGGGGGCCGCCGTTGGCTCGGCGGCGGGGGCGCTGGTGGCCGCGGCGCCCTGGCCGCCCGGCTGTGCGGCCTGGCCGCAGGCGGCCAGGATGGCGCCGATGCTGGAGGCGCCCAGGCCGAGGCGCAGCATGGTCTTGATCATCTCGCGGCGGCTCATCCCGCGCCGCATCAACTCGCGCGCAAGCTCGTTCTCGTGATTGGCAGCCATCGGGTACTCCTTGTTCGTCGCCGGCCAGCGCCGGCCGATCTGAGCATCTATGCCATCGAGCGTGTGGTAGTCCCTCTGGGTGGTGTTCCTTCGGATCGCGCCTCCTTTCGTCTCTGCCACAGAGGGGCAGGAGCGTTGCAGGGAGGGTTGGGACCTCCCTGGCCCTCCCCCTCCTGGAGGGCTTCTTAGAGCTCATCGGGCCTGACGGAACGGTGCTCGGCCGCCGAGCGGTAGGCGGCGTGCACCGCGCGCAGGGTGCCGAGGTTGTCGGCTGCGTCAGTCGCGGGGGCGCCACCGGTCTGGATGGCCTCCATCAGCGAGGCCATCGGGCCGATGAAGGCGTCCGGGATCCACAACCCCTCCAGCGCGATGTCGTACCAGACCGCCGGCGTGACACGCGTCGAGTGGCACTGCAGGGTGTCCGGCCGGCCGTGCGGATAGTTGTAGAGCAGGCCGATCGTCCCCTTGATCACCCCTTCGGTCCCCAGGAAGCGGTACGTGGCGTAGCTGTCGCCGCTCTCGTCGTGGTGGTTCACGGCGATCAGCGCCTGCAGGCCGGAGGGGTAGTCCAGCACGGTCACCGTCTTGGTCTCGGCCCGCTCGGGTTGGCCGGGGTACTTGGTGTGGCGGCTGGTGACCCACTGCGGGTCGCCCAGGATGGAGCGCAGGCTGTCGAGGTAGTGGATGCTGTGGTACATCACCTCCAGCCGCGGCGCATCCCGCAGCCAAGGCCACATGTGCCAGGGGGTACAGATCGAGACCTGGATCTGCGCGTCGGTGACCTGGCCGATGAAGCCGCGCCCGATCAGGTCACGCGCGGCGGCGATGCCGGCGCTCCAGCGCATCTGCTGGTTGACGGCCACCTTGCGCCCGGCGCGCGCGCCGGCCGCCACGATCGCCCGTGCGTCGTCCAGGTGCTCGGCGAGCGGCTTCTGGCACAGCAGGTGCTTGCCGGCCGCCAGCGCCCGCTCGGCGATCGCCCGCTGCTCCCAAGCCGGCACCGCGATGTCCACGATCTCCACCTGTGGGTCGGCCAGCAGGGCCTCGAGCGTCTCGTGAACCTGTGGGATGCCGTGGGCGACGGCGGTGGCCCGGGCCGCCTCCAGGTTCAGGTCGTAGCAGGCCACAACGTTGAGCCGGTGGGCGGTGTAGGCCGGCAGGTGGGCGTAGTTGACGATGCCGCCGCACCCCACGATGCCGATACCGTAGTCGTGCCGGGGCGGGAGCACGGGCTTGTAGCGCAGCTCGAGCGGTGCGATCGTCATGGCGGGTCTCCGGGGCGCGCCGCCGCGCGCATCTGGTCCAGCAGGCCAACCGTCGTCTGGTGGATGTGGTGGCGCACCGTGATACCCATCGCGTCCTGGTCGCGCCGCCGGCAGGCCTCCAGGATGGCGCGGTGCTCGGCCAGCGCCAACCGCGCCCGCTCCGGCAGCTCGGTGTAGATCCGGCGGTAGTGGTCCCCCTGGTCCCAGAGCTGCTCGATGATCTGCAGCAGGTGCTCGCGGCGGGCGGCGCGGTAGATCGTGAAGTGGAACTCGCGGTTGAGCTGGAACAGCGCCGCGTAGTCCTGCCGCTCCGTCGCCTCCGCCATGTGGTTCGTCAACTCCTCCAGCCGCGCCAGCTCGGCCTCCCCCATATACGGCGCCGCGAGGCGGGCAGCGTCCTCCTCCAGCAACTCACGCATCGAGTAGATGTCGATCAGCACCTCGGGCGACAGCTCTTCGACGAACGCGCCGCGGTGCGGCACGATGCGCACCAGCCCGTCGGCCTGCAAGCGGGCCAGCGCCTCGCGCACCGGCACGATACTGGTGCCGAAGCGCCGCGCCAAGCCGGCCTGGTCGATCCGGACGCCCGGCGCCAGCGCACCGCTGCGGATGCTGTCGCGCACCTGCTCGTACACCTGCTCGGTGACCGTGCGCTGAAATCCCAGTCGCATAGCTTCAACAGCGTAGTGAGGTGGATGGGTTATATATTATAATCTTTGCCCGTCGCTGTCAAGGTGCCGGTCCCTGGTGGCCGAGCGGGATCGAGAGCATCTGGCGGACCTCCGGCGCCCGCCCGCTGCGCGGCTCAGCTTCGATGAAGAGCCAGAGCGTATAAACGTAGGCCCGCGGGGGCGGCCGCAGGAAGAAGCAGTCAGGGTGCAGCAGGCGCGGACAGAGGTGGATGGTGGTCGTCAACCCCACCAGGCGCGCTGCGCCGAGCCGCACCTCGATCGCGGGCAGGGAGCGCGCCCCCGCGCTTCGGAAGCCGAACCACGCCCATCCGAACAGCAGCGCGATCAGGGTGCTGCCTATGACGAGGGAGACGGTCTGTCGCCATCGTGCACCCATATAATTTCCAGGGGCCTGTGCCCCATCCCCCCGCTCGAGACGCCGACGGCCTACGTAGCGCGGCGGCGCACCAGGTACAGGTGCTCGCAGGCCAGCACCGTCTCCTGGCGCTGGTTGAAGACCTCGATCTGCTCCACGACGATGCCGTGGTCGGCGCGCCGCGGGTGGTCGCGCCGCTCCTTGATCGTCGCGCGGACGCTGATCGTGTCGCCGATGAAGACCGGCCGGATGAAGCGCAGCCGATCGTAGCCATAGGACATGGCGTGCGGGTTGATCGCCCCGGCGGTCATGCCGATCGCCACGCTGAAGATCAGGGTGCCATGCGCGATGCGCTGGCCGAACTCCTGGGTCTTACACCACTCGGCGTCCATGTGATGCGGGTAGAAGTCGCCGGTCTGCCCGGCGTGCAGCACCACATCAGCCTCGGTGATCGTGCGGCCCATGGTCTGCCGGCTGAAGCCGATCGGGTAGTCCTCGAAGAACTGCTCGTGGATCATGGTCGCCTCTCGCGCGAAGAGCATGGGGTGGGGGGCCTGCGGCCGCGCACACACCCTGCGGTGCATAGCCTCGCCAGAACAAAAAGAAGATCCTTTCCAGGGGCCAGAGGCCCCCGGCCCCCGTAGCCGCGCAAACACGGTTGCAGGTACGCCCTATGAACTTTTACCAAAGAACCGGGTCCGTGGCGCCCTGCCACGCCCGGCCGCTGAAGCGGCGGGCTCGTGCTTACCAAGCCCGCCTACGCGGGCTGCAGCTCAGGCCGCGCAG
>DATMBA010000637.1:0-5741 GCA_035559635.1 Roseiflexaceae bacterium | reverse complement strand
GGCCTTGGGCATCACCATCCAGAGCACCGGGTAGACGATCAGGCCCAGCCCGCTGGTGAGCGTCACCAACACGAACACCAGCCGCACGATCACCGGATCGATATGAAAGTACTCCGCCAGCCCGCCGCAGACCCCGGCGATCACCACCTCGCTGCGGCTGCGCGTGAGTTGTGGCTGCATAGCTCTATCCTTCCGGCCGCTCACAGGCAGCCCGGGTATCGCACATCTTCCGGCCGATAGGACGGCAGCCGTTAAGACATTGTTGCAGCAGGGAGGGCGCGGCCGGGGAGGCGGCTGCAGAGGCGGGCAGCCGGCCCTTCCGCACAGGGCACACCGCCCCAAACAGAGACGGGGCAAGGCGAGGCTGTAGCCATTCCGTCCCTCTGGCCCATCATCTATCGCCTAAAACACAATCCGCCGGCGGCGCAGCGCGATGCTCTGCAGCGTGCCCACCGCCGCCAACGACGTCATGGTGAAGCTGCCGCCGTACGAGATGAACGGCAGCGGGATGCCGGTGATCGGCATGATACTCATGTTCATGCCGACGTTCACCAGCACGTGGCAGAGGAACATCGCCGCCGCACCCACCGCGATCAACCGGCCGAACGTGTCGCGCGCCACACCCGCGACGGCAAGCGCCTGCCAGATCAGAATGGCCAGGAACACCAGCAGCAGCGCTGCGCCGGCGAAGCCCAACTCCTCGCCGGTGATGGCGAAGATGAAGTCGGTGTACTGCACCGGCAGGTAGCTCCCCTGGCTGAGCAGCCCGTGCGTCCAGCCGCGGCCGGTCAGCCCACCGGAGCCGATCGCGGTGAGCGACTGCATGATGTTCCAGGCGCCCTCCTTCAGCTCCGGGTCGTACTTGAGCGGGTCGGTGAACACCAGCAGACGGGTACGTTGATAGTCCTCCAGCACATAGTTCCAGCCAAAGTAGGCCAGCGGCAGCGCGGCCAGCCCTAGGGTGACGAGCTGATACCAGCGCATCCCGGCCACCCATGCCATGGCGAGCCACACTGCCACGAACACCATCGCGGTGCCGAAGTCCGGCTGCACGAACACCAGCAGTGTTGGCACCCCGAGCAGCGCCAGGCTGCCGAGCAGCACCCGCCAGGAGCCGGCGTCCCCCTCGAAGCGCGCCCAGTAACCGGCCAGTACGACGATCAGCAGCAGCTTGGCCGCCTCCGAGGGCTGGAAGGTGCGCAAGCCCAGATTGAGCCAGCTCTGCGCGCCGGAGCTGACCTGCCCCACCAGCAGCACGGCCGCCAGCACCGCCACGGTGAACAGGTAGAATGGCGTGGCCCAGGACTGCAGGGCGTGGTAATCCAACGCGGTGAGCAGCACCATCGCCACTGCGCCGACGATCAGGTTCACGATGTGGCGCGAGAAATAGCCCTCGGTGATCGGGTCGCGCAGCGTGGCACTGTAGACCATCGCCAGGCTATAGCCGATCAACACCAGCACACAGCCGAGCAGCAGGTAGTTGTAGTCACGCCAGGTGCGGGTCATCCGCTCTTCCTCCGAAGGGGGGATTATAGCACCTTTCGCCCGCGCCACAAGGCACAGACGATGCGGCGCCCATCCCCACAGCGCGTCGGTCCCCGGCCCGCCGCGCACAGGCAACGTGATAGGGGCCAGCAGGGGCACCTCAATTGCACCGCACGTTACAAGGGCGGCCCCTGCTACGCCCCTACGGGGATCGATGCACCGCATCCCATGCGGTGCGGCGCCGCTCCGCCCCTCCGCTCCCTCTGTTGCCGCCCCTCCGTTGCCAACTCCTTTTGACTTCTCCCGCCCCCGGGTGCTATACTCCCCAGCAGTTCCCCGGTCGGGGAGGCCAGAGAGGGCTGCGCTCTCCCTGAGAACCTCCCGCCAAACCGAAAGGTCGGAGTGCATACGTCCTATGTCCGCTCGTAAGAAGCGCTGGGTGCTGCGCGAGCCTGCCCCCCCCCAGTTCCTCGCCGCCGCCCGCGGCCACTCGCCGCTCCTCGCAACCCTGCTCTACCAGCGCGGCCTGCGCGACCGCGCCAGCATCGAGGCATTTCTCGCCGCAGACTACAAGGCCGGCCTGCACGACCCGTTCCTGCTCAAAGGCATGGCCGCCGCCGCGGACCGCGTCGCCGCCGCCATCCGCCACGGCGAGCCAATAGCCGTCTACGGGGACTTCGACACCGACGGCGTCACGGCCGTCGCGCTCCTCAAGCAGGCCATCACCGCCATGGGCGGCGACATCCAACCCTACATCCCGCACCGCCTCCGCGAGGGCTACGGCCTCAACACCGAGGCGATCGACACCCTCGCCGCCTCCGGCATCCGCCTCCTCATCACGGTGGACTGCGGCATCAGCAACGCCCGCGAGGTGGCACACGCCCGAGGGCGCGGCCTCGACGTGGTGGTCACCGACCACCACACGCCGCCCGAGACCCTCCCAGACGCGGTCGCGGTCGTCAACCCCAAGCAACCCGGCTGCCCCTACCCCGACAAGGGACTCGTCGGCGTCGGCATCGCCTACAAGCTGGTGCAGGCCCTGGTGCGCCGCGGCTTCCGCCCTCCCCTCCGCAAGGAAGACCTGCTGGACGTGGTGGCACTCGGCACGGTGGCCGACATGGGGCCCCTCACGGGCGAGAACCGCGTGCTCGTCAAGGCCGGGCTGGATGCGATCAACACGACCCGGCGCCCCGGCCTGCGCGCTCTGATCCTCGCCGCCGGCCTCCGGCCCGGCGCCATCACCGCCGCCGACATCGGCTACGGCCTCGCGCCGCGCCTCAACGCCGCCGGACGCCTGGACGATGCGGTGCGCGCCTACGAGCTCCTGCTCGCCGAGGACGACGCCACGGCCCACATGCTGGCCGCCGAGCTAAGCCAGGCCAACCGTCGCCGCCAGGACCTCACCAAAGAGCTCCAGCAGGCCGCCCGCGCCCACGCCGAGCAACTCGGCAAGCACACCAACCGCATCGTCGTGCTGGACGGCGCCGAATACCAGGCCGGCATCGTCGGCCTGGTGGCCTCCCGCCTCGTCGAGGACCTCGGCCGCCCGGTGCTGCTCGTCGAGCGCGGCGAGCGCACCTCGCGCGGCTCCGCCCGCTCGGTGCCCGGCTTCAGCATCGTGGACGCGCTCGCCAGCTGTCAGGACATCCTGGTGCGCTACGGCGGCCACGCCGCCGCCGCCGGCTTCACCATCGAGACCGCCCACCTCGCCGCGCTTGAGGCCCGCCTGCTCGCCTACGCCGCAGAACACCTGAAGGACGAACTGCTCACCCCGGCGATCGAGATCGATGCCGAGGCGCCCCTCGACGCGCTCTCCTGGGATCTCCTGGAGCAACTCAACACCCTCGAGCCCTTCGGCCAGGCCAACCCGCAGCCGGTCCTCCTCGCCCGCCGCGTCCGCGTGGCCGGCGCCTGGGCCCGGGGCAACGAGGGTCAGCACCTCAAGCTCCGCCTGGACGACGGCAACGGCGGCGCGCCATTCGATGCCATGGCCTTCCGCCTCGGCGCCCTCGCCGAGCACCTCCAGCGCCCGCGCTACATCGACATCGCCTTCACCCTCGAGCGCAACGACTGGAACGGCAGTTCCTCGCTTCAGCTCATCATCAAGGACTTCCGTCGTGCCCAGCCCTGACAGGGTGACGAATTGACACGGTAACTGTCCGGGCAGTCCGCGCCGTGCCTCGCCCGATCACTCCCGCACCTGTTCGAGATGCCACTATTTCGCTCACGCGAAAGCGATGCCGTGCCCTGTTCGGCCCCCTGCCGCCCAGCACCATGCCCGTCCAGCGTGCCGGATGGCCGTCGCGAGCACGGCCCATCATCAACCCCCGGCTGTAACAGAGCACACCAGGGGACGCCCCGCGCAACAAACGCTTCCTCGGCGGGGCGCGCGAGGGCATGCCCCGCGCAAAACGCTCCTCCGCTGGCCCCCTGTACACGCGGAGACCCTTCAACGAGTCAACCTGTCACGAACTCGATCCCCGGTACGAACCGCCCGGGATTAAGACAGTTCTGTGGGTCGAACTCCCGCTTGATCCGCCGCATCACCTCTATCCCCTGCGGCGGCGGCCCCCAACGCGGCGTCCCCGGTAGGTCGGTCGCCACCCACTGCAGCCCCGGCAGCCGCTCCAGGATCCCCGCCAGCACGTCAGCCTCCAGCGGGCACAGCCGCGCGTACAGCGTCCCGCTGAGCGCCCGCGCGCTGATCGCCGCCTGCGCCCCCACCGCATCCGCTAGCGCCTCCACTACCCCAGCTGCCCGCTCCACATCCGCCGGCAGCACGCTCAGCTTCACCAACGCCTCCCCCGGCGCCAGCTCCACCGCCTGCGGCAGATCCGCAACCCGCGCCCACAGCTCCGCCTCGCCCGACCCCTCCAACCGCTCGGCCGCCAGCGCCCCGCTGCGCCCCGCGATCCCCGCCGCATCCGCCAGGTGGCGCTCCACCGCCTGCGGCAGCCCCTCAGCTCGCACCACCAGCGCGCACCCGCCCCGAGCTTCCGCCACAGCGGGCACAGAGGATACAGAGGGACCTGAGGTCTGGGTCCCCAAAGTGCCACCGGCGCCGATCGGCGGCCCGGCGGTCCTTGCGCCCGCGCTCCTCACCTCCCTGCCCTCCGTGGATACAAGCGCCAGCGCCCCGGCGTTCAGATACTCCACCGCCGTGGGCGTGAGCTGCGTCTGCTGCAGCGCCTCCGCCGCCGCGAACGCCTGCTGCGGCGAAGCGAAGCGGCACAGCAGCGAGCCGGCCGCGCGCGGCGCCGGCAGCAGCTTGAAGTTTGCGCTCACCACCACCGCCAGCGTCCCGTAGCTCCCCAGGTACAACTTCATCATATCGAAGCCGCTCACGTTCTTCACCACCATGCCCCCCGCGCGGGAGAGCCGGCCGTCGGCCTCCACCACCGCGATGCCGATCAGCAGATCGCGCAGCGTACCGTACCCCAGCCGGCGCGGGCCATCGGCCGCCGTGGCGACCAACCCGCCGATCGTCGCCCGCTGCGGCAGCGGTGGATCCAGCGGCAGCATCTGGCCGTACTGCGCCAGGTGCGCCCGCAGCGCGCCCATCGTCACCCCGGCCTCCACCGAGATCGTCAGGTCGTCCGGCTCATGCACCAGCACCCGGCTCAGCCGCCCGGTGCGCACCACCAGGTCCAGGCGTGCCGGCGGCCCACCGATCCGCTGCTGCGTCCCGCCGCCCCATGGCGCCACCGCCGCCCGCCGCTCGTGCGCCGCGCGCAGCACGGCCTGTAGCTCCTCCACGCTCCCCGGCGCCGCCACGCAGCCCGGCGTCACCCCCTGCACCGCATAGGCCGCGCAGGCCTCCGGCTCGCCCAGCACGTGCTCCACGCCGAGGATGGTGGTCAGGTCGTCGCATAAGGAGGCCATACATCCCCCGATCGATCACGCCGCATCACATCAATTGCCGTCGCATGCCGGTCGCCGCCGTCGCCGCCGCATGCCGGTCGCCGTCCCATGCCGGTCGCCGCCGTCGCGTCGCATGCCGGTCGCCGCCGCATGCCGGTCGCCGCCGCATGCCGGTTGTCACCGCATGCCGGTCGCCGCCGTCGCATGCCGGTCGCCGCCGTCGCGTCGCATGCCGGTCGCCGTCGCATGCCGGTCGCCGCCGCATGCCGGTCGCCGCCGTCGCATGCCGGTCGCCGCCGTCGCGTCGCACCACGTAGGGGCGCAGCAGTTGCCGTTCCCGATCGGTGCAACGTCAATCGGGAACGTGGGGTTATAGATCGCCACCTGCGCGATCT
>DATMBA010000636.1:0-18044 GCA_035559635.1 Roseiflexaceae bacterium | reverse complement strand
GCCAGGCCGCCGCGAGCGGCTGGTATACCGCCGCTACCTACCACGCGCGCCGGCCCGAGCTGCCCGGCGTTGAGCTTGTCCCGCTGGACGTGCGCGACGCCCAGGCCGCCGCGCGTGCGATCGGGGAGCTGCGCCCGGACGCGGTGATCCACACGGCGTACGTCCAGGATGGGCCGGATCTCCGGGCGGTGACGGTCGAGGGGGCTGCCGCCGTGGCGCGCGCCGCGCGCGCGGTGGGGGCGCGGCTGGTGCACCTCTCCAGCGATGTGGTGTTCGACGGGGAGCGCGTGGGCAGCTACACCGAGCGCGATGCGCCGGCGCCGCTCTCGGCCTACGGCCAGGCCAAGGCGGATGCGGAGCGGCTGGTGGCGGCGATCGATCCCGGTGCGCTGATCGTGCGCACGTCGCTGATCTACGGTGGGCCGGCGCCCAGCAAGCACGAGTTGCTGGCGCTGGATGCTGCCGCCGGGCGCGTCGATCTGGCCTTCTTCACTGATGAGTTGCGCTGCCCGGTGGCGGTGACGGACCTGGCGGCGGCGCTGCTGGAGTTGGCGCCGCTGGACGTGCGCGGGCCGCTGCACGTCGCCGGGGCGGACGTCGTCAGCCGCTACGAGTTCGCGCGGCTGGTGGTGCGGGCCGCCGGCGGAGACCCAGCGCGGCTGCGCGCGGGGGTGAGCGCCGGAAGCGGCGCGCGCCGGCCGCGGAACTGCGCCCTGGACTCGCGGCTGGCGCAGGGGATGGTCCGTACGCGCCTCCGCGGCGCACGCGAGGTGTTGCACGGGGAGTGAGACCATGCAACAGACACCGGAGTCGATCGTCCACCTCCTGGCCGAGCTGCAAAGCGCCGACGAGTTCGCCCGCGCGCAGGCCTCCTTCGCCCTGGGCATGCTTGGCGAGCCGGCGGTCCAGCCGCTGATCGCGCTGCTCGGCCACGCGGACCGTGACGTGCGTATGCGCGCCGCTTGGGCGCTCGGGGTGATCGGCCAGCCGGCGCTCCCGGCGCTGCTGGCACTCGCTGAGGGGGACGACGCTAAGTTGCGCGTCGAGGCCATCCGGGTGCTGGGTGTGATCGGCGAGGGGCGTGCGCTCAACCAGTTGTTCCACGCCCTCACCGACCCGTCGCCGCATATCGCGCAGCGCGCCGCGGTGGCGCTCGGGCGCATCGGTGACCCGCGCGCCTACCACCCGCTGCTCACCGCCATCCGTCACCCCTCGCCGGACGTCCGCTACGCCGCCTGCAACGCGCTGGCCCACCTGCACGTGCCGGACGCGGCCGGGCCACTGCGCGAGCTGGCCGCCGAGGACACCAGCCACACCTCGTGGGGCGCCTCGGTGGCCGATGCGGCGCAGCGCGCGGCGCAGGAGATCGCCGCCGGGCGCCCGCACGCCCTGGACGGCGAGTATGTGCGCGTCAGTGAGTTGCTGCGCCAGCAGCGCGAGCAGTCCTAGCAAGCACGTCTTTACATCCTTGACAAAAGTTTAGCATCTCCTTTACCTCTCCTGTGCGCACGAGCGCCACGTTTGGTTGACGCTTCATCACCCTTCTGATATAATCAGACAACTTTCAAGCTGCACGGAAATCGCACCAGCATCACCCGCATCGCACGCGCCCGCCGGGGCCGCTGTGTGGTGGTGTGTCGTGGAGTCTCGCCATCCCATTGCGGTGACATATACCATCCCGCTGCGCAAGGTCGCACGGTGTCGTGATACGTCTGCTGAGCTACAAGGAGGTGGCCCGCAAGAGAACTCGCATCGTGACCTGATCTGGAAGGAACAGACTCCTAGCGTGAAAAAGGGAGCGCGCGAGGGGGCCCCCTCGCACACACTCTTTTTCATCCGGCGTTGTGCGTGAAGCACAAGAACGTCTGGCATGAGTGAAAGGATCAACACACCCATGCATACTATGGAGAAATCGTGGCGGTCCGGCGTCGCGCTGACGCTGCTGCTCATCCTGGTGGTACCGATCCTGGCGGCCTGCGGCGGCCAGCCAGCGGCCACCCCGACGCAGGCGCCGGCGGCCACCGAGGCCCCGGCGGCGACCCAAGCGCCCGCGCCGACCGAAGCCCCGGCGCCGACGCAGGCGCCGGCGGCCACTGAGGCTCCGGCCGCCACCGCCGCGCCCACCGAGGCCCCGGCGGTGGCTGAGAAGGGCGGCACGCTGAAGATCATCTACTGGCAGGCGATCACTATCCTCAACCCGCACCAGGCCACCGGCACCAAGGACTTCGACGGCGCGACCGTCATCCTGGAGCCGCTGGCGCGCTGGAGCCAGAACGACGAGCTGGTGCCGTACCTGGCCGAGGAGATCCCGACCGTCGAGAACGGCGGCGTGGCGGCTGATGGCACGAGCGTCACCTGGAAGCTGAAGAAGGGCGTGAAGTGGTCGGATGGGTCGGACTTCACCGCCGACGACGTGGTCTTTACCTGGCAGTACTGCGCCGATGAGGCCACCGCCTGCACGACCAAGGCGGCTTTCGATCCGATCCAGACTGTCGAGGCGGTGGACCCGACCACGGTGAAGATCACCTGGAAGGAGCCGACCGCGAACCCGTATGTGGCGTTCGTGGGCTTCAACGGGATGATCCTGCAGAAGAAGCAGTTCGAGAACTGCATCGGCGCGGCGGCGCTCTCCGATGCGGCCTGCCAGGCGGCCAACCTGGCGCCGATCGGCACCAACGCCTACAAGCTCAAGGAGTTCAAGCCCGGCGATGTGGTGATCTACGAGAAGAACCCCGAGTACCGCAACGCCGACCAGACCTTCTTCGACACGATCGAGATCAAGGGCGGCGGCGACGCCACCTCGGCGGCCCGCGCGGTCTGCGAGACGGGCGAGGTGGATTACGCTTGGAACCTGCAGGTCCAGAAGGCGGTGCTGGAGCCCATCCTGGCGGCGGGCAAGTGTGACTCGGTCGCTGGCGGCTCGTTCGGCGTCGAGCGCGTCGTGATCAACTTCGCCAATCCGGACCCTGCGCTCGGCGAGAAGCGCTCCGAGCCGGATCAGCCGCACCCCTTCCTGACGGACCTGAGGGTGCGCCAGGCGATCGCGAAGGCGATCGACCGCCAGGCGATCGCTGATCAGCTCTACGGCCCCACCGGCGAGGCCACCTGCAACATCCTGGTGGTGCCCGCGAACCTGAACTCGCCGAATACCAAGTGTGACCGCGACGTCGAGGGCGCTAAGAAGCTGCTCGACGAGGCCGGCTGGACCGATAGCGACAACGACGGCGTCCGCGACAAGGACGGCAAGAAGATGGTCGTGTCGTTCCAGACCTCGATCAACCCGCTGCGCCAGGGCGAGCAAGCGATCATTAAGGCTAACCTGGCCGAGGTCGGCATCCAGGTGGACCTGAAGGCGATCGACGCCGGTGTCTTCTTCGGTGGCGACCCGGGCAACCCGGACACGCTGAACAAGATGTACGTCGACCTGCAAATGTACACCAACGGCCCCGAGAGCCCCAACCCGACGTCGTACTTCGAGGGCTGGACGTGCGATAAGGTCAACTCTGCGGCTAACCAGTGGCAGGCCGGCAACGACGGCCGCTACTGCAACAAGGAGTTCGACGCGCTCTTCCAGCAGTACACCAGGGAGTTCGACGCCGAGAAGCGCGTGGAGATGGCCATCCAACTCAACGATATCCTCGTCAACGACGTGGCGATCGTTCCGCTGATTAACCGCTTCACGCCGCAGGGCAAGGCGAAGAACCTCGAGGGACCGACGTACAACACCTTCGACTCGGTCCTCTGGAACATCCACGAGTGGCGGCGCACCGGCTAAATGCTTGCAGGCCAGGCCTGTGGAACACGGCACGCGGTTGGTCAGGGAGGGCTTGCCCTCCCTGACCAACCGGCGACCGGGGTCTGGGAAGGCGTACCTGCCTCCCCAGACTCGTCCCACTTCTGACAGCGGCGCCGCGCGCCCAGCACGAGGCAGCCCATGACCCAATACGTCGCCCGCCGGATCTTGATCGCGATCCCCACGCTGCTGGTGATCAGCTTCGTGATCTTCGCCGTCCTCTCGCTCGCACCCGGTGACCCGCTGGCGCAGTTCGCACTCAATCCGGCCATCCCCGAGTCGACCCGCGAGTTGATCCGCAAGCAGTTCGGCCTGGACCAGCCGTGGCCGGTGCGCTACGTCAAGTGGCTCAGCTCGCTGGCCCAAGGGGATTGGGGCTTCTCGTTCTCTACCAAAGCGCCCGTCGTGAATCTGATCTGGCAGCGCCTGCCCCAGACGCTCCAGGTGGTCGGTGTGGCTTATCTGATCGCCGTCGCGCTCGCCATCCCGATCGGGATCATCTCGGCGGTCAAGCAGTACTCGGTCTTCGACCAGATCGCCACGCTGTTCGCCTTCGTCGGCTTCTCGGTGCCGTCCTTCTTCACCGGCCTGCTGCTGATGCTGATCTTCGCGATCAACCTCAAGTGGTTCCCCATCGTCTATAGCTCCACGCTGGAGGTCACGAACTGGGAAACCTTCGTGGCGCAACTGCGCCAGATGGTGCTGCCGGTCTCGGTACTCCTGGTCCAGCAAACCGCCGCGCTCACGCGCTTCATGCGCTCGTCGATGCTCGATAACCTGCCGCTGGACTATGTGCGCACGGCGCGCGCCAAGGGCCTGGCGGACCGTGCTGTGGTGGTGCGGCACGTGCTGCGCAACAGCCTGATCCCGGTGGTCACGCTGATCGCCCTCGGCATCCCGACGATCTTCGCCGGCGCGATCATCACCGAGAATCTCTACCGCGTCAATGGCCTCGGGCAGTTGCTGATCACGTCGATCCAGAACTCCGATACGCCAGTGGTGATGGCGCTCACGTTCATCTTTGCCGTGCTCACCGTGCTGTTCAATCTGATCGCCGATATCCTGTACGGCGTGCTCGACCCACGGGTGCGGTACAGTTGATGTGACCATGGGAGGGCCAGGGAGGGCAAGCCCTCCCTGAGACCCACCACACCGAGGAGGGTAAGCCCTCCCTGAGACCCACCCCACCAGGGAGGGCCAGGCAGGGCAAGCCCTCCCTGAGACCCCCCTTTTCCTGTGGCGGTGCGCGCGCAGCGCATAAGAGTTAGAGGTTCCTATGTCCGAAGCGGATCAGGCGATGAATGTGACAGCGGCGGCCGAGTCCTCCCCGGTTGTCCGCCAACTGCAGCTCGGCCTCTCCTCGAAGCCGCGCACGCTGTGGGGGGACGCCTGGCGCCGCTTCCGCCGCCATAAGCTGGCGATGATCGGTGCGGCGATCTTCCTCTTCTTCTGCCTGGCCGTGACGGTCGGCCCGCCGATCTATGTGTCCTGGTACGCCGCCCAACTGGAGAAGGCCGGGATCATCGTCGGGCCGCGCGAGCGCTTGCTTGAGAAGATCATGGACCAGCTGGATTTCACGGCCATCATGTCCCAGCCCACCTCCTCCCACCCCTTCGGCACCGACGAGCTGGGGCGCGATATGCTCGGCCGTGCGATCTTCGGCGGGCGCATCTCGCTCGCGGTCGGCGTGGTGGCTATGTTGATCGCTGTCAGCATCGGCACGATCGTCGGCGCGCTCGCCGGCTTCATCGGCGGCACCCTGGACCAGATCCTGATGCGCATCACCGACCTGTTCCTCTCGCTGCCCGCCCTGCCGCTGCTGCTGCTCACGGTCTACCTCTTCCGCGAGCCGGTCACCAAGGCGCTTGGTCCCGAGGTCGGCATCTTCGTGATCGTCGTGACGATGGTCGGCGCGCTGGCCTGGATGTCCACCGCCCGCATTGTGCGCGCCACCTTCCTCTCGCTCAAGGAGAAGGAGTTCGTCGAGGCCGCCATCTGCCTCGGTGTCAGCCGCCGCGCGATCATGTTCCGGCACATCCTGCCCAACGCGCTCAGCCCGATCATCGTCGCCGCCACGCTCGAGGTCGGCAACGCGATCATCCAGGAGTCCACCCTCTCCTTCCTCGGCATCGGCTTCCCGCCCGATACGCCCACCTGGGGTCGGCTCGTCACCGACGGTAGCCAGTTCTTGCAGGCCGCGCCGCACCTGGCGCTTATCCCCGGCGCGCTGATCTTCCTCACGGTGCTCAGCATCAACTTCATGGGCGATGGGCTGCGGGACGCGTTGGACCCGCGCTCGCGACTGTGACCGCTGAAGCGCTGAACGCGTGCGGCCACTGACGGGAGAAGCCGCACGTCAGTGGCCTCATTGGCGTCCTCCGGCGGAAAAAGGGGAGGGTCAGGGATGACATAGCCATCCCTGACCCTCCCCCGGGGATTTTACCCGGTTCAGCGCGTCAGCGGTTAGATGTACTCCAGCTGGCTCACCCGCCGCCGCCACTCGGTCTTGATCTCCACCTGCGTGCCCGAGCTGGCCTGGTAGTCCATCAGCAGCCGGTTGAAGACGTTCGGCTGGTCCAGGAACGGGAAGTGGCTGGACTTCGGCAGGCGGATCACCTGCTGCAGCGTGGTGTGCTCCTCCTGCAGGCAGCGCGCCTGATCCGGGCTGACGATCGCGTCCCTGTCGCCGAACACCGCCAGCAGTGGCACCGTCAGCTGCCCCAAGTCCTGCCGCAGGTCCGTCTCCAGCACCGAGCCGATCACCCGCTGCACCAGGTTCTCCGACAGGCTCTCGGTGTCCTCGATGATCTCGCTCAGGATCTGGGGGTAGTCCACGTTCAGCTGCCGGATGAGCCTGGACCAGATGTTGTTTGGGGTCGAGCGGCCGAGGATGCGCGAGAGCGTGCCCGGCTTCACCACGCTCTGCAGCTGCGTGCCCTGGAACGGCGTCGCCACCGCCATGATCTTGGTGAAGCGCTCCGGGTGCTGGGCTGCCGCGCGCACCGCCACCATCCCGCCCAGCCCGTGGCCCACCAGGCTCACCTTCTGCAGCCCCAGGTTGTCCATGAAGCCGATCAGCAGTTCCACGTACTCCTTGAGCGAGAAGGCGCTGTCCCGCCGGTCCGAGTCGCCGAAGCCCCAGAAGTCCAGCGCGTAGGCCCGGTAGCGCTCGGAGATGTGATCCATCGTGGGCAGCCAGTAGCGCCACGAGCCGAGCCAGCTGTGCAAGAACAGCGTCGGCGGGCCGCGCCGCCCGATCAACTCGTAGTGGACCAGCCGGTTGTCGAGGTAGATGGCGCTCACGGTTTAATCTGCGATCTGCGATCGACAATCTGCAATCGCTAGTACATGGCGGCGGCCGTCCGCCCAGGGTTTTCGAAGGGCTTTCGCCCGCTCGAAAGCGGCGCGCGTAGCGCAACAACCGACGCTTCAGCGTACTAGGCGGCCACGTCGGTGCTCTCACCCGGCTCGGGCTGCGTGGTGGGGACGATGAAGCTGAAGGTGCTGCCCTTGCCGATCTCGCTCTCCACCCACATCTCGCCGCCGTGCAGTTCCACCAGCGACTTCGCGATCGAGAGCCCGAGGCCCGTGCCGCCGGCCTCGTCGCGCAGCGGGTTGTCGGCGCGGTAGAAGCGGCGGAACAGGTGCTGCTGCTGCTCGGGCGAGATCCCCACGCCGTTGTCCTCCACGTCCACTTGCAGCAGGCCGGCCGGGTTGAGCGATGCGCGCAACGCCACGCGGCCCTTTGGGTAAGTGTATTTTACCGCGTTCGATATCAGATTCATCACCACCTGCGTCAGCCGGCGCGGGTCGGCGACGATCGGGGGGATGCCGGGCGTGAGCTCCAGCGCCACCACCAACTGCTTGCGGTCGATCTCGGCCCGCAGCGTCTGCAGCACGTCCTGCAGCACGTGCTCGATGTTGACCTGCTCGAAGTTGAGTTGGATCTTGTTCGCGTCGATCCGCCCGATCTCCAGAATGTCGTTGATCAGGTCCATCAGGCGGTTGGCATTGTTCTTCACCACGCTCAGGAACGAGAGCTGCCCCTCACTGAGTTGGCCGGCGGCGCCTAGCAGCAGCAGGTCCACATAGCCCTTGATCGAGGTCAGCGGAGTGCGCAGCTCGTGCGAGACGCTGGAGATGAAGTCGCGTTTGGCGCGGTCGGCCTCGATCTCGCGCGTGATGTCGCGCAGCACCACTACGCTGCCGTACAGGTTGCCGCGCGGGTCCACCCAGGGCGCGAAGTTGAGCGCGATCGTCTGCTCGGGCGCGGGCAGTTCGATCAGGCGGTTGTGGTTGCGGCCCTGCTCGGCCAGCGCCTCGAGCCCCTGCCGCAACCCGGCGAACATCATCTCGGCCCGCGCCGCAGTGGTGCCGGCGCCGGTGTGGCGGAGCAGGTGTGCCAGCGGTTGCCCCACCAGCGAGGCGGCCGGGATGGCGAGCATCTGCTCGGCGGCGGCGTTGAAGAGCACCACCCGCTGCCGCTCGTCCAGCACCATCACGCCCTCGCCCAGGCTCTGCAGAATGGCCTGGTTCTTACTGTTCTCCTCGCGCTGCTGCGCCCACAGCTCGCCGCGCTCCATGGCGATCTCGTTGATCACCGTATAGAGCGTGGCGTTGTGGATGACGATCGCCACCTCGTTGGCGATCGTGGCCAGCAGCTGCACCTGCTCCTGGCTGAAGAAGCTGACCCGCGGGCTGGAGAGCATCAGCACGCCCAGCGGCCCGTCCTGCGTCATCAGCGGCGCAGCGATCACCGAGCGCACCTCGTCCGCCCGGCCCTCCTCACGCAGCCAGCGCGCGTCCGCCCGCACGTCGGCGATGCACACCGCCTCCTGGCGCTTCATCACCCAACCAGCGAGCCCCAGGCCGTGCGCGAAGGTGATCGGGATACTGGTGGATTGCACCGTGCTGTCGGCGGTCAGCACCGCCCGGCAGGTGAGCGTGCCGCTCTGCGGGTCGAGCAGCATGATCGAGCCGCGCTGCGCGCCCACCGCCGCGGCGGCCAGCCCGAGCGCCTTGTTGAGCGTCTTCTCCAGGTCCAGGCTGGCGGTCAGCTCCAGGGTGATAGCGTGTACCGCCTCCAGCCGGTCGCGCTCGGCGGCTAGCTGGCTGTTCACCTCGGCCAGGGCGGCGGTGCGCTCCTCCACCCGCTGCTCCAGTTCGGCGGTGAAACGGCGCACCTCGGCGAACAGCCGCGCGTTGCGGATGGCCTGCGCCGCCTGGCTGGCGAGCGCGAAGGCCAGCTGGGCGTCCTCGTCGCTATAGGCGCCGGGGGTGCGGCTGTCCACGTTCAGGACGCCGATCACCTCGTCGTTCAGCAGCAGCGGCGCGCCGATCCAGGAGCGGATGTGCTCGGTGCCGTCCTCGGGCGCGTTCGAGGGCAGGTTCTCCGCCCGCAGGTCCGCCACCGCCCAGGGCCGCTTGCTCCGCACTACCCGCTGTAGGTAGGGGTCGTCGTCCACGCCGAAGTTGAGTTGCTCCACCCGCGAGCGCACCGGCTCCTCGAAGCCGCGCGCCGCCGCCATGCGCAGCGTCTCCCCCTCGCGCAGCATAAGTGAGGCGGTGTCGTAGGGGATCACGCGCCCGAGCTGGTCCAGGATGAGCGACATGATCTCATCCAGCTGCAGCACGCCGGTGAGCGAGAGCGCCACCTCGCGCAGCGTGTCGGCCACCCGGCGGCGGGCCTGCTCGCTCTGGAACAGGCGCACGTTGTTGAGCGCGATCGCCGCCTGGTTGGCGACGGTGGTCAGGAAGCGCAGCGCGTCCTCGCCGAACTTGTTCGGCTCGTAGCTCTGCACGTTCAGCACCCCCAGCACCTCGTCGCCCTGGATGATCGGCACGCCCAGCCACGAGCAGATCGGCCGCTCGCCCGGCGGCGTCGGGATGGATGAGATGGCGTCCACCTGCTCCTGCGTGCGCAGCAGCAGCGGGCGCCGCTCGTAGACCACCGTGTCGGTCAGGCCGTTGTTGTCCTCCACCACGTACCAGAGCTGCTCGTGGTCCGGCCGCCGGCGCCCCTCGTCGAAGACCAGCGGGAAGGTCAGGCGGCGGGTGCGCGCGTCGTAGAGCGCGATGAAGGACTCGGAGGTGTCCAGCACCGCGCTGATGCCGGTGTGCAGCGCCATCAGCAGTTCGTCCAGGTCCAGGGTGGCGTTGATCGCCTGGCTGATGTTGTTGATCGTCGTCAGCTCGGCGATGCGCTGCTCGCGCTCGGCGAACAAGCGCGCGTTCTCCAGCGCGATCGCTGCCTGGTCCGCCAGGCCGGCCAGCAGCTGCACGTCGTCCGCGTTGAAGCGCCGGCGCTGCACGGTCATCACGCTCAGCACGCCGATCGTCTGCTCCTGGTAGACCACCGGGACGCCCATGAACGAGGTGTACTGGTTCTGCCGGTTGAAGGCCGGGTAGAGTGAGCTGCCTTCCTGCTCCACATCCTCAACCACCAGCGGCCGGCTGCTGGCCGCCACGCGCCCGGTGAGCCCCTGGCCCACCGGCACGCGCAGCCTGCGCGCTACATCCGGCGGGATGCCGGCCATAGCCGCCGGCACCAGGGTGTGGTCCTCGGCCAGCTTCCAGAGCGCCACGGTGTTGACGGCCAGTTGGCGCTCCACCACCTCCATGAGGGTGTTGAGCACCTGGCCCGGCTGGAGCGACGAGCTGAGCACCTGGGCGGCCTGCAGCAGGGTGGAGAGCTCGCCCACCTTGGCCTGCAGCGCGCTGGCGCTGCCCTGGGCCTCGGCCAGCAGTTGCGTGTTCTGGACGCCGAGGGACAGCTGCGCGCCGACGCTGGTCAGGAAGCTCTCGTCGCGCGCGCTGAACGCGGCCGGGCGCCGGGAGGCCACGCCGAGCGCGCCGATCGGCGTGCCGTCGTAGGCCAGGATGGGGATGCCCAGGTACGAGCGCGGCGTGCCCGCGGCGAGCAGCAGGTGGGTGTCGGCGAAGGCCGGGCGGACCTCTGCCAGGTCGCCGATGCGCAGCTGCCGCCCGTGGCGAGCGACCCAGCCCGCGAGCGTCTCCTCGCGGCGGTCGAAGGCCGGCTCCGCGCGGGTGTCCAGCACCGGGCGGTCGCCGTCGATCACCAGCAGCCGCTCCAGGCCGCGGTCGCGCCCGAAGAGCGTCAGACTCACGCTCTCGGCGTCCAGCACCTCGCGCAGCACCCGGCTCAGTTCCTCCACCATCGGGCGCAGGTCGAGGGTCGAGCTGGTGGCGCGCCCGATCCGCCCGAGCGCGTCCAGCTCGACGATCTGGCGCTCGCGCTCCTCGAACAGGCGCGCGTTCTGCACACCCAGCGCCACCTGGCTGGCCACCGTGCCGAGGAAGGCCAGCTCGCGCTCGCCGTACAGGTCCGGGGTGTGGCTCTGCACCGAGAGCACGCCCACCACCTCGCCCTCGCCCACCAGCAGCGGCACGCCCATCCACGAGGCCGTATCGCGCGTCTCGTTGCCGAATGAGCCGGGACGCAGCCCGAGGGCACCCGCCTCGGCGCGCAGGTCACGGAAGCGCAGCGGCTGGCGGTTGGCGATGATCCACTGCACCAGGCTGCCTTCGGGTGGCGGCGCGCTCGCGCGCACGAAGGTCCGCTCCCCCTCGTCCACCAGCAGCCCCATCGCGATCTCGTTGCGGTCGCTGTGGTACACCACGCCGAAGAACGAGTCCAGGCTCAAGAAGCCCGCCAGGCAGTCGTACACCTGGCCGAGCAGTTGCTCGACGTTGAGGGTGGAGCTGGTGATGTGGCCGATGCGGTTGATGACATCCAGCTCGCTGATGCGCCGCTCACGTTCCTGGAATAGGCGGGCGTTCTCCAGCGCCACCGCCAGTTGGTTGGCGAGCGTAGTGAGGAACTGCTCGTCCCGGTCGCTGAAGGCGTTCGGCTCGAAGCTCTGCACCGAGAGCACGCCGATCACGGTATTCTGGCTGCGCAGCGGGATGCCGATCCAGGAGCGCACTGGCTCGCCGAGCGAGACCGGGGCCGCCGGCAGGTCACCACTCAGCATATCGCGGATATGCAGCGCCTCGCCGTGGTCGATGATCCAGCCGGTCAGCCCCGACTTGCGGATGGTAGACTTGTGGTGCGGCGCGTGCAGGCGCCCCTCGCGCTTGAACAGCTCCAAGTGGATGGTGTCGCGCCGGGCGTCGTAGGAGGCGATGAACAGGAACGACGGCGTACCCATGTAGGCGGTGATCTCGTCGTAGGCGCGCTCGAGGAGCTCGTCCAAGTCCAGTGTCGAGACGGCGGCCGAGCTGACGCGGTACAGGGCGGTCATCTGCTCGGCCTGGCTGCGAGCCTCGCGCAGCAAGCGGGCGTTCTCGATCGCGATCGCGGCCTGGTCGGCGAAGATCTCGAGCGGCTCGACGCTGCGGCGGCTGGGGCGCTGCCGGTCGTAGGGCTCGTCGGCCAGCATCAGGCCGAGCAGCGTGCCCTGGGTGCTCTGCAGCGGCACCACCACCAGGTCGCCCGGCTGCCACTCGTGGGGTTGGCGCTGCTCCAGTTCGCTGCCCACCACCGCCAGGCTGAGCATCACGTCCAACTCGCGCAGGGCATCGCGCGGCACATAGGAGCAGCGCCCGAGGTGGAAGCGCCGGTCGAACAGCCGTTGGGCGTCGGCCACCGCCAGCGGCGCCTGGCGCAGCCGCGCCAGGTCCACCAGCGGCAGGCCGGCGCCGGCGATCAGGCGCATCTGCTGCGGGTCGTCGTCCATCAGATAGAACACCACCGCGCGGAAGTGGGCTGTCTCGGCCACGCTGAAGGCGATCTGCTCCAGCACGTCCTCGAGCGAGCGGTCGGCGCGCAGCTCCTGGCCGATGCGCAGCACCTCGTTGAGCGTGCTGGCGCGCTGCTGCAGCAGGTCGCGCTGGCGGCGCTGCTCGTAGTAGCGCTCCTCGTTGCCGATCGCGAGCGCGATCTGATCGGCCACCGCGCGGGCGAACTCGAGCGCGTCGCGGTCGAAGGCGCGCGGCGCCTGGCTGTGGAGGTTGACCACCCCGATCGCCTGCGCCTCGTAGTAGATCGGCGCCACCAGGGCCGAAGCCACCTGCGGCCCCACGCCGCGCGGCCGGTCGTCATGCGCGAGGGTGTCCACCGTCAGCGGCTCGCCGGTGGCCATCACCGCCTCGGCCACCGTTGTGCCGTCGCTGACGTCGTGGTTGAGGAGCAGGTGCTGCTCGGCCTCGGTGTAGCCGGCGGCGGCGATCACGCGGATCGGGCCGCCCTCCTCGATCGCCCGCAGCGCGATGTACACCTGCGGCGAGGTTGTGACGCCGAGCGCCTCGTCCTGGTCCAGGTCGTACCCCTCGCGCTGGACGATATAGCCGCGCAGCGCGATGTAGCCGTGGGAGGCCTGGGTGGCGCGCAGGGACTCCTTGAGGGCGAAACCGAGGATGTTGTGCAGGTAGAGGGTGGCGGTCAGCTCGCGGCTGATGTGCTGCAGCGCCTTGAGTTGCTGCATCCGGCTGCGCAGGCGGCGGTCATCCTCGCGGCGCTGCAGGGTGAGGAGCAGCTCCACCTGGTTGCGGATGGCCAGCAGGAAGCCAGGCGAGAGGATCGCCTGCGCCTCCGGGCCGGCGGCCAGCAGGATGGCGCCGGCCGGCTCGTCGGCCACGTGCAGCGGGATCTCGGCGGCGTCCTCCGGTAGCGGGTGGCCGTTGCGCGCCATCAGCGCGTGCAGCCGCTCGTCGTCCAGCCCCCAGGCGGCGCTGGCGCGCTCACCTCCGACGCTGTGTAGGAGCACCAGACCCCAGGGGCACGGCAGGTGATCCCGCGCGAGGTCGGCGATCCGCTGCGCGAGATCCTGGCTGGTGCCATCGCCGGCCTGCCGGCAGGCCGCCAGGGCCGCGAGCAGTTCCCAAGCGCGCACCACCGGCGGCGCCACTGTCGTCGTGTCCATACCGCTACGAGCGCCCGAAGCTCACGTGGCTCTTCCTGCCAAGCTCGCGGGCCTCGGCGAGGGCGCGCTGGCGGGCCTCCTCGGCGGTCTCGCTCAGCTCCCGGATATCGTAGAACGGGCCGTCGTCGCTGCTGAGCACGCCGATCGAGAGCGACATCAGCGGCACCTGACGCGCGGTGCCCTGCTCGTCGGTGACGGTGATCGAGCCGTTCTTGCGGTCCTTGAAGTTGTAGTGCAGCCCGATCTCGGCGTCGAAGCGCACGGTCAGCTTGTCGAGGATC
Source organism: Roseiflexaceae bacterium (assembly GCA_035559635.1). Lineage (GTDB taxonomy): Bacteria > Chloroflexota > Chloroflexia > Chloroflexales > Roseiflexaceae > CALJIC01. The sequence goes on along the minus strand of DATMBA010000636.1, from coordinate 4,086 downwards.
TGCGGCATCAGCTCGGGCGTCGACGTCAGCACGAACGCCGGCCCCACCACCAGTTGGCCGACGAAGTCCTCCGGGCGGCCGTGCTCGTTGACCACGTCGGTGAGCAGCAGCGCGGCGAACTTGAGCACCTCCTCGCTCACCACCGGGCCGTATGCTTGGGTGAAGGTATCGAAGCCGTTGATCTGGATCTGGGCCAGCGCCCAGCCGGCGCTGGAGAGCAGCGCGCGATACTGCTCGTTGATCAGCTCAGCGGTGGGCAGGTTGGTCACCGGGTGGGTCAGGTTCTTCTGGCGGGTGCGATCGAGCGCGCCCTTGACGATCGTGTGGACCTCCTCGATGTCGAAGGGCTTGACGATATAATACTCGGCCTGCACCTCGCCGAGGCCCTTGAGCCGGTCCTGCTTCTCGCCACGGGCGGTGAGGAAGATGATAGGGATGTGGCGGGTGCGCGCACTCTGCCGCAGGCTCTTGCCGATGTCGTAGCCCTCCATGTCCGGCAGGTTCACATCCAGCAACGCCAGATTGGGTGGCGTCTTACGGCAGATCTCGAGCGCTGCCGCGCCGCGCATGGCCGTCAGCACCTCGTAGCCCTGCGAGGTGAAGTAGATCTTCAGCAGGCTGGAGATATCGGGCGCATCTTCGACGACGAGGATCTTCTCTTTGGTCACAGGTGGGCCTCCTAATGTCGCATGGAAACGGGAGCGTGGAGCGACATTTGCAGCGGCTCCATCAGGTCGGGCGCGGGCGCCGTGGCCGGCTTCTCGCCTTCCGCCTCGGGCGGCTCGACGCGCCGCGGCCACTCGTAGATGGTGCGCTGCGGCTCGCCCTGCTCGTCCAGTTCGCCGTCGTCATCGCCGGGCACGTGGATGACGTTGCGGGCCACGGCCGTGTCCGGCGCGGTGTAGAGCATCGTCGTGTTGGAGTGGACCATACGGGCCGGATAGAAGACGAAGCCGCTGCCGATCTTCACGTTGTGGCCCACTGCGGAGCCGAGCACCGGCAGCCCAACGTCCTCGAGCGCGGGCTTCTCGGCGCCCTTGCGTTGGTGGAAGGTGCGGATCGGCTGGCCGCGCAGGTGGAAGTCGGTGAAGATATTGCCGGCACCGATGAACGTGTTGCGGCCCACCACGCACATCTGGAGGCAGCTCAGCTGCGCCACCATCGAGTTCTCCATCAGCGCCGTCATGAACAGCCCGACGTTGAACGGCAGGTAGCAGCGGTCGCTCACCACGCTGAGCATCACCTGCGCGCCCTGCATAATGGTCACATTGTCGCCGATCAGACTGTTGGTGATCACCACCCCGGCGCCGATGTTGACGTTGTTGCCGATCACCGTCGGCCCGTGGATAACGGCGGTCGGGTCGATCGAGCAGTTCTTGCCCACCTTGACGAGGCGCGAGGAGGAGAAGAAGTGGTTGCGCCAGCGCGGGCCGAACGGGTTGAGCTTATCGGCGAGCGTGGTGAGCGAGACGAGCACCTTCTCCTTCCAGCTCTCCTCGACCAGTTGCTCGTGGGCGCGGCCCCACTGGAACACGCCGAACGGCGAGTTGGCCAGGAAGACATGCACCCAGCTCTCGATCGAGAGGAACGCCCGCAGCGGCACCTGGAACACCAGGTCGCCGTGCTTGGCCATGTAGCTGGGGATATGGTAGTATCCCATCTCGCGCGGCTGAGTGTCGATCACCAGCGGCTCGGCCTCCTCCACCATGCCGTTGGGGTAATAGTACATGTCGGCCAGGTAGAGGTCGCGCCGCGGGTCGTGCCGGATGCCATCCTGGAGGTGGCGGGCGTGGGTGATGATCGAGCGGTCGGTGGGTGCAAACGCGATCTGGCAGGCGCGGCCGCTAGCCTTCGCCTGCGTAACAAAGGCGCCCACCAGCGCCTCGTTGAAGAAGAGATTATCCCGATGTACGAGCAGCTCTTCGCGGTCAGGGGGGATCTCAGTCAGGGAGTCCACTTCCAGTGCGCCACGGCAGTAGGGTGATAACAGGTCGCGCTGGAGCAGCCAGAGCGGCTTGTTCAGTATCCGCAGATCGCGCGCCGGCTCGCCGAAGGGGGGAATGAGCGTATGCTCGCGAATGACGATCCGTTTCATAGACTGCAGCTCCCCGTTGTTTCGGCCGGAGGGCGAAGTGGCTGGTGGACCTCCTCCGGGGCTACGCCCCTGTACTATACATACTAGCGCTTGGCGCTCTCAAGCCCCACAGATTACATTCGCATTACCGGCGGGTGCCGGTGGGCGGGGTCAGTCCACCGGGTCCTTGTCGATCGCGAAGGTGCAGGTGGCGCCGCCGGTGCCACGGCACTCGACCTCTTCCATGTGGAAGGTGTGGCCGCCGGTGACCCAGGTGAGGGCCTCCTCGAGGATGCCCTGGGCCAGATGGCAGCAGGGCTTCTCCGTCTTGCGGCCCCAGCAGACCGGGCACTTCTCGATGACGTACATGAACTGCCCCTTGCGCTCCTCGACGTGCGATGGCTGGTCGCTGAAGCGGTCGAACGTCTGGGCGGTGGCGTTGAGGACGATCTTCATCTTCATCGTCATCGGCATGAGCTTGAGCGCCAGGTCGGCCATGCCGAGCAGCGGCCCGAACTCCTTGAGGCCGAGGTTGAAGGCGTAGCGCCCGGCGCGCAACTCCATGCCGCGGGCCCCACGCGGGCCGTACATGGTCTCGGTGGCTTTGGAGATCGCCGAGAGGTCGCTGAACGGGAACTCGCGCTTGAGGTTGTTGGACGGGTAGTTGTTCACCAGGTGGCGGATGCCGGAGAGGTTCAACAGCGCGTTGACGCCGTTGCGCCCCATAACATCTTCGAGGCTGAGGAGGTAGAGACGGCCGATCAGGTTCGGGTAGAATCGGGGCTCCAGCTCGTTCGCGTTGCCACGCTCGTCAGGCATTGCCCGGCTCCTTACGGGTCTAGGAGGTGGAAGGCATGGGATCTTGGGCCTACTAGGAGGCCTCGCTCATTGTACACGAAGGGTTAAGGGGCGTCAACAGCGGCGGCAGGGACTTCCGGGGGGAGTGGGGGTAGTACCAGCACCGGAGGAGGAGCGGAGGAGCGGAGCGCAGCGAGTGCCGGTGGTTTTACAAGATGCCGTTGGGGGAAACTCGCACCGGGCACGCTTGCTCCCACCAACTCCTACTGGTGGAGGGGTGTGGGAAGGGTCCCAGAGGGCACCCCGCCGCTCCACAGGAGTTCTCTTTTGGGGCCGCAGGTCACTGAACCCCTATCGACAGAGGGCAGGGAGGGGGCAGGCCCTCCCAGAATCTTCTTTCCTGAGGCAGGGTGAGCAGAGGCGGGTCCGGGAGAGCTGGCCCTCCCGGAAAAACCCTCTCCATAGGATGCAGGTCTGGCCTGCACATCTGTATGAGTGGACTGACGATTGTGATGCTGGCGCCGTTCGGGATCCGCCCGAAGGGGACGCTGGCGGCGCGCATGCTGCCGCTGGCGCAGGCACTGGTGCGGCGTGGCCACCGGGTGAGTATCGTGGCGCCGCCGGTACAGAACCCGGAGGACGCCGGGCGGCGCGAGGTGCTGGGCGGGGTGACGGTGACGCACACCCGGCTGCCGCGCCTGCCAGGGATGGCGGGCGCGCCCGGGCTGGCCGCAGCGCTGCTGCGCGAGGCGCTGTTGGCGCGGCCGCAGGTGCTACACCTGTTCAAGCCGAAGGGGTATGGCGGGCTGGCGGCGCTGTTGGCGCGGGTGCTGCGGCCCGGCCTGCCGCTGGTGGTAGACACCGACGACTGGGAGGGACGCGGGGGCTGGAACGACCTGCTGCCCTACCCGTATCCCGCCAGGCTGCTGTTCTCCTGGCAGGAGCGCGACCTGCCGCGGCGCGCGGCGGCGGTCACGGTGGCGAGCCGCACGCTGGAGACGCAGGTGTGGGGCTTTGGCGTGCCGCGCGAGCGGGTGTTCTACCTGCCGAACGGCGTAACGATGGCAGATTCCGGCCGTCGCCAATCTTCCAATCTTCCATCTTCAATTTTCACTCTGCTGCTCTACACCCGCTTCTGGGAGTTCGACGTGCGCGATGTGGTGGCGGCGCTGGCGGGGATCGCGGCGGGCTGCGAGCGGGCACAGTTGGTGGTG
>DATMBA010000635.1:0-3647 GCA_035559635.1 Roseiflexaceae bacterium | reverse complement strand
GGAGGGCGAAGCCCTCCCCTGGCCCCTCCCCTTTAGCGATCAATGCAGCGGGCTATAACATCATTTTGCGAGGGGCAACCCCTTGCGCTCCCCGTCTTCACGATTGTGTACGAGAGGCGTTCCGCGCAAGCCCTGTGAGTGACAGCATGGCCAACACACCCCCACTTCTGGAGGTCCGCGACGCGACGAAGATCTATGGCGGCGGGTTCCTCGGCGGTGGCCGCCAGACGGTGGCGCTGCAGAACTTCAACCTGACGATCCCCGGCCGGCCGGCCACGATCACCGCCATCGCCGGCGAGAGCGGCAGCGGGAAGACGACGCTCGCCAACGCGGTGCTGGGGTTCGTGCGCCTGACCTCGGGCGAGATCCGCTACCGCGGCAACAATATCGCCAGCCTCAGCTATAAGCAGCGCCTGGACTACCGGCGCCACGTGCAGGCGATCTTCCAGGACCCCTACGAGGTCTACAACCCGTTCTACCGCGTGCGCCATATCTTTGACCTGGCGATCAATACGTTCAAGCTGGCGGACAGCAAGGCCATGGCGCGCGACCTGATCGAGGACGCGCTCACCGTGGTGGGATTGCGCGGCGAGGAGGTGCTGGAGAAGTACCCCCACCAGCTCTCCGGCGGCCAGCGCCAGCGCATGATGATGGCCCGCGCCTATATGCTCAAGCCGGACCTGATCGTCGCCGACGAGCCGGTCTCGATGGTGGACGCCTCGCTGCGCGCGATGATCCTGGACATCATGATGCGCCTGCGCGACCAGCACAATATCTCGTTCCTGTACATCACCCACGACCTCAGCACAGCCTACCAGATCGGGGACCAGATCTTCGTGCTGTATCAGGGGTCGGTGGCGGAGACCGGCGACACGGCGGCGGTGATCGAGCGCCCGAAGCACCCCTACGTCCAGCTGCTGATCAGCTCGATCCCGGTGCCGGACCCGGCCGAGAAGTGGGACACGAAGGTGTCGCTGCCTACCGAGGAGGAGCTGCGCAGCAAGGCCAACAGCGGCTGCCGCTTCTACCCGCGCTGCCCGCAGCACATGGACCGCTGCCTCGCCGCCCAGCCGCCCCTCTACCCGACGGACAGCGAGCGCCATCAGGCGGCGTGCTACCTCTACGAGGACGCGGTCGCGGTGCGCGAAGAGGTGACGGGAGCGGCGGCCAAGCGGTGATCGGGTTATTGCATAGTCCCGCGCCCGGCGTGGAGGCGTCGCCGTGCCGCGCGGTGCGTGCATCGCGTAGGGGCAGACCGGCGTGTCTGCCCGCATTGATGGCATTGTCCCGCGCTGCGGGCGCCGCCTCCACGCCGGGCAATGGGGGCGCACACATTGGTGCGCCCCTACGCGCTGCCGGCGCTGCTCCATTGCCAACGCTGGGCCACACTCGTTACTGTGCATGCTCCATCCACGGAGGCGCCGAGACACCATGAGCGATGACTTCCCGCAGCCGCAGATCCGCGAGGTGCTGCTCCTCCACCACTCGCACACAGACATCGGCTACACCAACCACCAGGAGACGGTCTTCGCCAACCAGCGCGCCTACCTGCGCCGTGCGCTGGAGCTGGCCGAGCGCTACGCCGACGGCGCGCCCGGCGAGCAGTTCAAGTGGACCTGCGAGACCACCATCCTGGCCGAGGACTTCCTGCGCCACGCGACGAGCGCCGAGGTCGAGCGCCTGCAGGCGCTCCACCGCCGCGGCCTGATCGACTTCGGCGGTATGTACTGCAACGTCACACCGCTGTTCACGGCTGACATGCTGGCCCGCACGCTGGAGGTGGCCGGGGCGCTGCGGCGTGACTACGGCCTGGAGGTGCGCTATGCGCTCAACTGCGATGTGAACGGCCAGAGCTGGGGCCTGGTGGAGTTGCTGCTGGACGCCGGCTTCGAGGGGATCGCGATGGCGATCAACCGGGTGATGGCGCGCGACCCGCAGCCGCGCCCGGCGGCCTTCCGCTGGCAGGGGCCGAGCGGACGCAGCATCCTGGCCTGGCACGGCGAGCACTACGGCTACGGCCACTACTGCGGCATCCCCCGCGCCCGCGTGGGCGGCCGCTGGGTGTATGACCCGGCGCTGGCCCGCGAGCAGCTGGCGGCCTACATGGATGGGCTGGCCCAGAAGCGCTACCCGTTCGACTTCCTCTACTTCCAGATCACCAGCACCTTCATGTGGGACAATGGCGGCCCGCATGAGGAGTTGGTGCGCTTCGTGCGCGAGTGGAACGCCCGCGGCTGGCAGCCGCGCATGCGCCTGGTCGGCCTGGCCGAGCTGTTCGCGCGTCTCGCCGCACAGCCCGAGGCGGCCTTGCCACTGGCCAGCGGCGAGTGGACCGACTGGTGGTCGCACGGGGTGGCGAGCAGCGCCTACGAGACGGCGCTCGCCCGCCGCGCCCACGGGCGGCTCTTCGCCGCCGCGGGGCTGGCGGCGCTGCTCCGGGGGCTGCCGGGCGCCCCGCTCTACCCGCAGGAGGAGGATCGGGCCGCCTGGCGCGGCCTGGCGCTGTACGATGAGCATACCTGGGGCGGGTTCGATAGCATCACCTTCCCGGACTCCGCCAACGCCCGCGGCCAGTGGCACCGTAAGGCCGGCTACGCCTACGAAGGGACGGCCGCCGCCACCCGCCTTGCGCAGCGCGCCCTGAATGACCTGGCCGCCCGCCTGCCGCAGCCGGAGGGACTCCACGCCCTGGTGTACAACCCGCTCCCCTGGCCGCGCCGCGCGCCGCTGCTGCTGCCGCGCCTCACGCCCACCGGCTGGGAGCAGGCCGACCTGGAGCGCCGCCTGGAGCTGTGCGACCCGCACGGCCCGCACCCACCGGTGGTGGATTACGGGGTGGTGGACCTGCCAGCCTGCGGCTATGCCGCGGTGCTGCTGGCGGTGGAGGCGCCTGACCCGCAGGAGTTGGTGGTTGGCAGCGATACGGTGCGCATCCACGCGCCGCAGCCGCCACAGCTCGTGCCGCGCCCCCCGCGCGGCCAGGATCCCGCTACGGCTGTACGGCACCACGGCTGGACGCTGGCGAACCGCTTCTACCGGCTGGCGCTGGACCCGGCCTCCGGCGCGGTGCGCAGTCTGGTGGACGCCGCGAGCGGCCACGAGTGGGTGGACGCCAGTACGCCCTGGCGGCTGGGCCACTATATCTACGAGACCAACCGCTCGCCGCGCGGCCGGGGCGATATGCAGCTCCAGTACACCTACCCGGCCGTGCCGGACTATGACCGCCAGGCGGACCTGGCGCCTGAGCGCGCTGGCCCGTCGCGCGTGCGGAGCGTGGCTTTCGTCCCCGGCCTGGGCAGCGGACGGCTGGCGCTGCAGCTCGAAGCGCCGGGCGCCGCGGAGCTGCATCTGCAGGTGGTGCTGTATGACGAGCTACCCTGGATCGACCTGGTCTACGACCTGAAGAAGCTGCCGGTGACCGACCCGGAGTCGGTCTACATCGCCTTCCCGCTCAGCCTGGATGCCCCGGCGGCGCACTACGAGGCCGCCGGGGCGATCGTGCGCGCCGAGGAGCAGCAGATCGCCATCGCCTGCCGCGACTTCTACGCGGTGCAGAACTGGGTAGACATAAGCGATCCGCAGCGTGGCATGACGGTGGCACTGCCGGACGCGCCGATCGTGCATTTCGGCGGGTTCACGAACCACCG
>DATMBA010000634.1:0-9431 GCA_035559635.1 Roseiflexaceae bacterium | reverse complement strand
GCGCGCGGCCCCCGAGGCCGGACGGCCCGTGGCGCCCGCCACACCTCCCGAGGCGGTGGAGCAGGCCGCTCCCGGGGCGCCGGCGGATGGCAGGCCCGCGGAGCCGCAGGCCGGGGACCACCCGCTTGGGACGGCCGAGGGCGAGCGCACGGTGGAGGGCTTCTGCATGCGCTGCAAGCAGCACCGGACCATGAGCGATGTCCGCATCACTGTGGCCGCCAACGGCCGCCGGGCGGCGCGCGGCACCTGCCCGGTGTGCGGGGCGCGGATGAGCACGTTTCTGCCCAATCGTGACCGGTGAGTCGGAACGGAGCCGTGGCAACGGAGGGGGGCGTGGAGGGGCGCCGGCCAGATTCGTTCCGTCCGCTCCCATTCCGTTGCCACGGCTCCGTTCTCGCACTCCCGGCGTACAATAAGGAGGCTGAGCTTGAAACGCGACCTCGACCGCCTGATGGCGGAGCGCAACCTGGACGCGATCGTCGTCGAGGGGCCGGACGGGCTCCACGGCGCGAACCCGGACTACAGTTATTTCGTGGGCGGTCGGGCGATCAACGGGCTGATCGTCAAGAAGCGCGGCGAGCCGATCACGCTGCTGCACAGCCCCTGGGAGCAGAACGAGGCCGAGCAGACCGGCCTGGCGCTGGTCTCCATGAACCGCTGGAACCGGCGCGAGATCGCCGAGCAGTTCCCGGACCCGCTGGAGGCCGCGGTGGAGTTGCGGCGGCGCATCTTCGCCGACCTGGGTGTGAGCGGGCGGGTGGGCATGTACGGCACGGTGAAGGCCGGCCCGTTCCTGGCGCTGATGAATGGCCTGGCGCGGGCCGTGCCGGGGCTGGAGATCGTCGCCGAGTACGAGCGCGACATCATCACCGACGCGCGGCTGACGAAGGATCCCGAGGAGGTCGAGGCGCTGCGGCGCGCCGGGCGCAAGACGTGCGAAGTGGCGCAGGCGGTGGTGGATTTCATCCGGGGCGGCCGGGCGCAGGGCGACGTGCTGGTGGATCAGCAGGGCCGGCCGATGACGATCGGGCAGGTGAAGGCGCTCATCAGCCGCGAACTGGCCGCGCGCGGCATGGAGGCCCACCACACGATCTTCGCCCAGGGGCGGGACGCCGGCCTGCCGCACGCTATGGGCGAGGATGCGCAGGAGTTGAGGCTGGGCCAGGCGATCGTCTTCGATATCTTCCCGCGCGAGGCGGGCGGCTACTACCACGACATGACGCGCACCTTCGCGATCGGTTACGCGCCGCCCGAGCTGCAGCGCGCCTACGACGAGGTGCTCGGGGCCTTCAATCTGGTGACGAGCGAGCTGGAGTTGGGCGCGCCCTGCAAGCCGTACCAGACGATGGTGTGCCGCTACTTCCAGGAGCTCGGCCACGAGACTACCGACACCAAGTACCCGATCGAGGAGGGCTACATCCACTCGCTCGGGCACGGGGTGGGGCTAGAGGTGCACGAGGACCCGCGCTTCCCGGCGCTGCAGGACCGCGGCGACGTACTGCTGCCGGGGTCGGTCTTCACCATCGAGCCGGGGCTGTACTACCCGAGCCGCGGCTTCGGCGTCCGGATCGAGGACACCTTCTACCTGCACGAGGACGGCACGTTCGAGAGCCTGACCCCCTTCCCGAAGGAGTTGGTGATCCCGGTGGAGGGGGCGCTCAGCGCGTCTTGATGGAGCGCGTGGCCGCTGGCGGCAGTTCCTCGGCCGCGGCAGATCCGCCGCCCCAGCGCACCACCCGGTTCTTGCCGGTGTGCTTGGCCACGTACAGCGCCCGGTCGGCGCGGTCGATCAGCGTCTCCAGGTCGATCGAGTCGGGCGGCTCGTAGACCGCCAAGCCGATGCTGACGGTGATCGGCGGGATGCCCACGCCGCCGGGGGGCGCAAGGTCGGCCAGGGCCGCGCGCAGCCGCTCAGCCACCGCGTGCGCGCTATCCCAGTCGGCGTCCGGCAGCAGCGCCGCCACCTCCTCGCCGCCGTAGCGGCCCACCACGTCCACGTGGCGCAGGGTGGTGCGGCAGCGCTCGCCCACCCCCTGGAGCACCCGGTCCCCCACCGCGTGGCCGAGGGTGTCGTTGATGCGCTTGAAGTCGTCCACGTCCAGCATGATCGCCGCGAGCCGGCGGCCGTAGCGCCGCGCGCGCTCGAACTCGTGCTCCGCCAGGGTGAAGAAGTGGCGCCGGTTGCAGATCTCCATCAGCGGATCGGTGGTGGCGAGTTGCCGGACCTCGGCGAACAGGCGCGCGTTCTGGATGGCCACGGTGGCCTGCTGGGCGAACAGCGTGAGGAGCTGCACGTCATCCTCAGTGAACACGCGGGTGAGGTTCGAGTCGCCCACCGTCAGCGCGCCCACCAACTGGTCGCCGGCCAGCATCGGCACCGCGATGGCCGTGACCGGCCCGAGCGTGGTGTAGGTCTCCATGCGCTCCGGCCAGGTCTCGTAGTTGGAGATCACCAGTGGCTGGCGGGTGAGCGCGGCGCGGCCCATCATACCCTCGCCGAGCGCCACGCGGGTGCCGGCGTAGTCCTGGCCCATATTGTAGCTCACCTGCACGTGCAGGTCGCCGCTGTCTGGATCGTACAGGCCGACCTGGCCGCAGGTGGCGCCGAGCAGGGCCACCTGGCGCTCCAGGATAGCGGTGAGCAACGCGTCCAGCTCCAGGTTGGCGGAGATCTCCGTCATGGTGGCCCGCAGCGCATCCAGCTCCTTCACCTGGCGCTGCACCGCCCCGTACAGGCTGGCGCGGTTGATGGCGATCACCACCTGCTCGGCCAGCGCCACCATGAGCTGCAGGTCGGCCTGCGTCAGCCGCACGCCGCCGGTGCTCTCGACGTTGAGCGTGCCGATCACGCGCTCCTTGTCCAGCAGCGGCACGCAGACCTCGGAGACGATCCCTTCCATCGCCCCGATGAACGCAGGGTCGGCGCGCACGTCCTCCAGCAGCACCGGCTTCCCGGTGCGCACCACCCGCCCGGAGATGCCCTGTGTGATCGGGATGCGCTGGAGGATCTGGTGGTAGCCGACCTGATGCTGCAGCATCAGCGTCTCGCCCTCCAGCAGGTACAGGCTCACCTGAGTGTAGCCGAACACGCGGGCCACCGCTTCAACGACGGTGCGGAAGACGGCGGCGAGGTCCAGCTCGCGGGCCAGCGCGGTGCGCACCTGACCGAGCAGGTCCAACTCCTGGGCCTGGCGGCGGGCGGCGGTGTAGTGGCGGGCGTTGTCTAGCGCGAGCGAGGCCAGTTGGGCGAAGCGCGTCAGCAGCTCGACGATATCCGGTCCGGGCGCGGTGTCCGGGTCGAGGTAGGAGAGCCCGGTCACCCCAATGACGTCGCCGTGGGCGATCAGCGGCACGGCGACGATGGTGTGGAAGTTGGGGACATCCATCCCCTGCGCGCGGCCGGGCCAGGAGCGGTAGTCGTGGATCACCATCGGCTGGCCGGACTGCCACACGCGCCCGGCGATCCCCTCGCCGTAGGCGATGCGGAAGCCGACGAAGGTGCTGTGGATGCCGATGCCGACCCTGGCCTCCAGGACGCGCGCCCCCTGGTTGGCCAGGTAGACGAAGCCGTGCTGCGTGCCGGCCAGTTGGGCGGCGCGGGTGACGATCGCCTGGAGCGCGGCGGTGACGTCCAGATGCTCCATCAGCACCAGCGCCGTCTCGTGGAGTGCGTCAAGCTCCTGCTCGCGCTCGCGCAGGGCTGCCTCGGCCGCTGCCCGCTGCGCGCTCTGCTGCGCTACCTGACGCTCGAGCTCGGCGACCCTGGCGCGCAGCGCGTCGATCTCGGCCGGCGGCGAATCTGCGGTGAGGGGCAGCATCCACGTTCCTTCGAGCGCATGGTGTCATCACGGCGGGCCTGCGGCGAGTGCTCGGGCCTCCACGCCCATCATACCACGAGCGACGAACCAGCGTGTTTTCATCACGAAGACACGAAGGCACTTTACTCTTCGTGTCTTCGAGCCTCTCCGAATACCTCGGAGAAGAGTCAGGGGAGGGCTGCACCCTCCCCTGAAACCCCACCCGGTGTCTTCGTGGTCCATCAGGTGACGACGTTGACCAGCCGGCCGGGGACGACGATCACCTTGCGCACGGGCTTGTCGCCCACGAAGCGCAGCACGTGCTCGTTGGTCAGCGCCCACTCCTGCAACTGCCGCTCGTCGGCGTCGGCGGGGACCATGATCTTGCCGCGCACCCTGCCGTTGACCTGCAGCACCACCTCGACTTCCTCCTGCACCAGGGCGGCCTCATCCCAGATGGGCCAGCCGGCGTCGTACACCGAGCCGCCTGTGCCGAACCAGGCGTGCAACTCCTCGGCCAGGTGGGGTGCGAAGGGCGCCAGCAGCCGGGCGTAGACGTGGGCCGCCAGCGCGAACACCGGCGTACACCCCGCCGCCTCGGCGCGGTAGCGCACCAGGTCGTTCAGCAACTCCATCAGCGCCGCGATCGCCGTGTTGAAGCGGAAGGCCTCGGTGTCCTGTGAGACCTTCTTGACCGTCTCGTTCAGGCGGCGGTACAGCACCCGGTCCGCAGGACTGAGGCCTGAGGCCTGAGGGCTGATCATTAGATCTTGTGACAGCGGCAACGTCGCACCGTTCGGTCCCTGGCCGGCAGTCCTCAGCCCTTGGAACGCCGCGATCGCCTCGCGGTCCGGCGCGAACAGCGCCACGATGCGGTTCAGGAAGCGCTGCGCGCCCGCCACGCCCTCGTCCGTCCACTCCATGCTGTTCTCGGGCGGGGCGGCGAACAGCACCACGATGCGCGCCACGTCGCTGCCGTACTGGCGCACGAACGGGCCGACCGGGATGCCGTTGCCGGCGCTCTTGGACATCGTCACCGGGCCGGAGACCGCCTCGTAGGTGTCGCCGCTCTGCTCCAGCGAGTAGCCCTGGTGCTTCAGCAGCACGCGCGCCTGCTCCAGGGTCTGCGGCTCACGGGGCAACTCCAGCTTGCGCGCCAGTTCCTCCGGGAAGCGCACTGCGTCCACGTCCACCAACTCCAGCGGCGTGCGGACACGGCGCTGCACCATGCCCTGGGTGAACAGCGCCCGGAACGGCTCGTCATCCGGCACCAGTCCCTCGTCGTAGAGCACCTTCGTGATGAAGCGGGCGTACAGCAGGTGCAGGATGGCGTGCTCGATCCCACCGATGTACTGATCCACCGGCATCCACTTCGCCACCGCCTCGCGCGAGAAGATCTCGCGGTCGTTCTGCGGGTCGCAGAAGCGCAGGAAGTACCACGACGAGTCCATGAACGTGTCCATCGTGTCGGTGTCGCGCCGCGCCGGGCGGCCCGTCTCGGGGTCCACCGTGTTGACCCATGCCTCGGCGGAGGCCAGGGGCGACTTACCCTTCGGCAGGTAGTCGCTGATCTCGGGCAGCACCACCGGCAGTTGCTCCTCGGGCACCGGCTTGATCGTGCCGTCCTCCAGATGCAGCATCGGGATGGGGGTGCCCCAGTAGCGCTGGCGGGAGATCAGCCAGTCGCGCAGGCGATAGTTGACGGTGCCCCGGCCCTTGCCATGTTCCTCCAGCCAGCGGATGGCGGCCTTGACGCTCTGGCCCTCCTCCTTGCCGGCCGGGATGCCGTCCAGCGGGCCGGAGTTGACCATCACGCCCTCGTGCGGCCAGGCCTCGGTCAGTTCGTCAGCCGAGATCTGCTGGCCGGGGGGCATCACCACCAGGCGGATCGGCAGGCCGAACTGCCGCGCGAACTCGAAGTCGCGCTGGTCGTGAGCGGGCACGGCCATGATCGCACCGGTGCCGTAGCCCATCAGCACGTAGTCGGCGATCCAGATCGGGATCGGCTCGTCGTTCACCGGGTTGATCGCGTAGGCGCCGATGAAGACGCCGGTCTTCTCCTTGGCGGTGCTGGTGCGCTCGATCTCGCTCTCCAGGCGCGCCTGGGCCACGTAGGCCTCCACCTCGGCCCTGCGGTCCGGCGTGGTCAACTGCGCCACCAGGGGGTGCTCGGGCGCCAGCACCATGAACGTGGCGCCCCACAGCGTGTCAGGGCGGGTGGTGAACACGGTGATCGCATCCGCCGGTAAGGGCGCAGCAGCGTCAGCGGTATTGGACGGAGCCGAGGCGATTGGCGCTGCTGCGCCATTATGTGTGGTGGCGATCGGAAACAGTACCTCCGCGCCCTCGCTCTTGCCGATCCAGTTGCGCTGCATCACCCTGACGCGCTCGGGCCAGTGATCCAGCTTGTCCAGGTCGGCCAGCAGGCGCTCGGCGTAGGCGGTGATCTTGAAGAACCACTGCTCCAACTCGCGCTTCTCGACCTTCGCGCCGCTGCGCCAGGAGCGCCCCTCGCTGTCCACCTGCTCGTTGGCCAGCACCGTCTGGTCCACCGGGTCCCAGTTGACAGTGGCCCTGGCGCGGTAGGCCAGGCCCTTCTTGTACAGCAGCTGGAACAGCCACTGATTCCAGCGGTAATAGCCCGGATCGCAGGTGGTGACCTCGCGCTCCCAGTCGTACATGATGCCGGCGATCTCCAGCGACCGCTTGGACTCGGCGATGTTGCTATAGGTCCACTCGCGCGGGTGGCGGCCGTACTTGATGGCGGCGTTCTCGGCCGGCAGGCCGAAGGCGTCCCAGCCGAAGGGGTGCAGCACGTCGTAGCCGCGGATCACGTAGTAGCGCGTCAGGGCATCGCCGATCACGTAGTTCTTCAGGTGACCCACGTGCAGATCGCCGCTAGGGTAGGGGAACATCTCCAGGATGTAGCGGCTCGGCGCGCCCGCGCGGCGGCCGGCCTTGAAGATCTGCTCCCGCGCCCAGAACTCGCGCCACTTCGGCTCGATCGCCGGGTCGAAGCGATCGGTTCGTTTTTTCGCCGTGGTGTCTGTCATCTTTAGCCTCTCTCAGTAGCCAGTAGTCAGTACAGCATTGATGCTTATCGCAATACTGTGATACTGGCTACGGGCTACTCAATAGTCCGTACGCTTGCCGTGTCGTTCTATGCAGCATATACATCACTCCCCCGAAGGGGAGCACCAGCGGCATATACAGGTAGCCGGCGCCGTAGCCGGACCAGACGCTGCTATAGGGGAACGGGCGCCAGAGCACGTCGATCGTGCCCACCACCAGCACCCCGGCCAGTTCGACGGCCAGCAGCGCGAGGGTGAACCACCAGGCGCGCACCGAGCGGCGCCGCAGCCCTGCGATGATCAGCACGTACAGCGCGCCGACGAACAGTGAGATATGGGTGGGCGTGAGGTCTGGCGGCCGGCGGAACAGGTACTGGTAGAGCGCGCGGCTCAGTGCGGCCACGGCCCACAGCCCGTAGAAGAACGCCAGCGCGTCGGTGCCGCCCCTCGATGATGTCCGAACTGCGATCATGTCTATCTCTGCCTGGTGGAACGATGGTGGCGGGGAGATGCGGGGGCCTATGGCCCCCGCGCCCCCAGCCGGGAGGCGTTTCAAACAAGCTCTTAGAGAGACGTATTTTCGTGGGGGCGCAGCCCCCACAGCCCCACGTCGCGCTTGTGTGCGTCACAGAACAGTGTGCTGTGCCAGCGCTGGCTGTGCCAGGTACACCCTTCGCACGGCCTCCTCCCCGGCCGTCCACTGCTCTACAAGCATCAGCCCCGCCGACCCAAGCGCCGCGTACACCTCTTCATCGCGCCAGGCGCGCAGCGGATGCACCTCCTCGCCGCGCCACCAGCGGTCGATCTCGCGCACGAACCAGACGATGCGCCGCTGGCCCAGACCGCCCCGTCCGTCCAGTATGAGGCGGGCGTACACCAGGTGATCTGGCCCGTCGTGCAGCATCACATCAGCCCCGTCGCGCGCCATCAGGTCCGCATCCGCCCACAGGTCGAACGCCACGTACCCTCCCGGGCGAAGCAGGCCGGCGGCGGCGCCGAACACCCGCTCCAGGTCGCCGTCCTCCACCAACTCGTTCAACGTGCCGAAGCAGGTGACGAGGTCGAACGACGAACGACGAATGACGAACGACGAACGTACCTCCCCCGCCTCAGTCTCGTGAGTCGTTGGTCGTTGGTCGTTGGTCCATGCCGCGCGGATGTCCATCTCCAGGAACTGCACATCCAGCCCGGCGTCTCTGGCGCGGCCGCGGGCGATCGCCAGCATGGTGGGGGAGCGGTCCACGCCGAACGTGTGGATTCCGGCCTCCGCCAGAGCGAGCGCCCCATCTCCCGTGCCGCAGGCCAGGTCCAGCGCGGCGCGCGGGGCATGTCCCCGGCCACGCAGCCAGCTGGCCACCTGCCGGGCGAGCGCCGCGCCTGCGTGCCCCTGGCCCGTCGCGTCGTAGATCGGCGCGTAGGACGCGTAGCAGCCCATCGTACAACAAAAAAACCCTCGTCCCAGCCAGGGACGAAGGCGCTGCCTCGTGGTACCACCCCGATTCAAGTTTTGAGTGCTGAGTTCTCAGTTTTGAGTGGCCGTGCCAGCTCAAACCGTGCGCGCTCAGCCTCGAAACTCCTCGTTACGCGCGCTAACGGGCGCACCCGGAACCGACTACTGCAGATTGCAGATTGCAGATTGCAGATCGCAGATTAGCAGCATCGTTGAGTGCAAACAGCGGCCAATCTTCGATCTTCAATCTTCAATCTCCAACCGGTTCCCCGGTTCGGCGCACGGGGCGAGTTCGACGCTAGGTGCAGCCTCGCACCGGCCGGCTGCTCTCTGAAGGGGCGCGCCTACTACTCCCCGGCATGGCCGTATATTGCGCTCCAGTATACCCATGGGAGCCGTTATTGTCAACGACTGTGAGGCCCTCTTCTCGGGATGCCGGCAGCATCGCTTCACCACCAGCGCGGCAGGCGCCAGCCGCCCACAACGAAGGCCGCGTCGCGCGGCTCGCCGCCCAGGGCCACCCGCCAGACCTCGCGGCCCATGGCCAGGTCATAGCGTGCGGCGATGCCGAGCCGCCAGTTGAGGGCGAACAGCGCGCCGTCCTCGCCCACCACCAGACGGTGGAGGTCATGCGGCGGGGTGATGCGCGCCACCGCCGCCCCGCTCCGCGTCGAGAGGATCTCCACCCCGCCCCGCCGCCCGTCGCCGCGCGCCAGCGCCAGCCGGCCGTCCGCAAGCACCACCAGATCCTGCGGCGTCGGCTCGCTGGCCACCGGGAGGGGCTTGGCGAGCACGCCGCGCGCGTCCAGCCGCCAGATCGCCGGTGGGTCGGTGGCTGCGCCCGGCGCGCGCGAGGGCACCGCGCCGCGCAGCGCGTAGAGCGTCCCATCGTCCACCGCCAGCCACGCGCCGCGGCCAGGCTCGCCGCGCCCGAGGGGGTGCCTGGTGGCGGCGCCACCGGGCAGCGCCAACGCCCACAGCGCACCGTCGGCCTGGTCGACCCCATAGAGCGTGCGGCCGTCCGCTGAGAGCGCCAGCGGCCCGGGGTCCGCCCCCAGCGCCAGCGGCGCGCCGGCGGTCATGGTCGCCACGTCCACTCTGGCCACCTCGCCC
>DATMBA010000633.1:0-13431 GCA_035559635.1 Roseiflexaceae bacterium | reverse complement strand
GGCGGCAGGGTCACAGACGCGCGCCCGCCGAGGCCCAGCGTGACGCGCGTGCCGTCGGGCGCGACGGCGCCGTGCAACTCGAGCACCGCGGGCAGCGGGCGGGCGGGCAGGAGGATCGCCGCCTGCGGGCGGCTCCAGCGGAACGCGCCGCCCGGGCCGTGCTCAAGCTCGTAGAACCCGTGCAGCACGTCGCGCCCTGCGCCAGCCGGGTGGACCGTGAGCGGGCCGCTGAGCTGCCAGGCGACGCAGGCCGCCAGCAGCGGGGCGCACCAGGCGAGCAGGCGCATGCCGCGCTGCGCCGCGCGCGGCATGCGCCGCCAGGACTGGTAGGGGCCGATGGGTGTGCTCACCAACGGGGCGTCTATCTTTCACACGATGGCCGCGGCCGGTGCGGGCACCTCCGAGATCCCGCCGGATGTTCGGCTTCAGTGTACCGCGCTCGAGCCACTGTCAACAGCATTACCGGCGGCGCGGCGGCCGGGCGCCGCACCCGCCATCAAAACCTCCGCAGGGGATCGTCGCGTTATGAACGTTAGGATAAGGTTCGCGCGTACTGTACCGTGCGCGCGCACGCCGCAGGCGTTCCCGCAGGGTACACGCATAGGGGGGGTGGGGGTCTCTGGCCCCCACACCAACGCTTTTCGGAGGGGCGAAGCCCCTCCGAGCCTTCCCAGACTGGAAGGCTGGAGGCCGCGCAGCGAACCCATGGCTAACGCTGAAAATCCATGACGCGGCCGTAGCTGACCGATCCGCGTCCCACCCTGCATACGGTACAATACCACACCTCTGGACCTGCCGCGGTGGGGGATCGGTGCGCGCGCCCTGCTGTACCGTCTCGCGCTGGTGCCGCTGGCCATGGCGCTGGCGCACTTCTTCGGCTTCGCTTTCGCGCACGTGGCCGTGCCGCTCCACGCCGCGCACCCCCCGATGTACGCCTCCGGTACGGAGCAGGCGCTCTTGAATATCCCCCTCAAGCGCGGCGCCTCCGTGATCGGCGGTGCCCTCACCCCCGACCGGCTCTACGTGGCGATCGACGACGGCGTGCTGTACGCGATCCAAGGGAGCGCGCGCCGATGATGTTGCGACTGGCTACGCGTCGCCAGCTATGCCCGTCCAGGTAAGTTCTTCACTGCGCATCGGAGATTGATGGTCTCCCGCGTCGGGTAACTGAAGCCCCGGCTATTGCAGAATATCATTGACGCTATCATTCACATCCTTCGCACCAGCACCACATCCTAATACATTTCTTGTAAACTTCGCTGTGCGGCGCGGGTCGGTGATCGCGGGGTGGGCGGCCACGGAGGACACTGGGGTGGTCACGATGGTACCCTGCTGCGCCCCTACTGGACGGGCAGACGCCCGCCGGCCGGTGTTCTGCTGCGGAACTCCAACAGAGCGCTAACACAGCTCCAACGACCGGCGTGCTATCCTACCAGCAGCATATGAGTGGGAGGAGAGAGTCCATGTCGTTTAACACCAACCGCTTCACGCAGAAGAGCGAGGAAGCGCTGCTGGGGGCGCAGGCGCTTGCCGAGCGCAACGGCAACAGCCAGGTAGAGCCCGAGCACCTGCTGCTGGTGCTGCTGGAGCAGGCCGACGGCGTGGTGCCGCAGGTGCTGGCCCGGCTGAACATCGCCGGGGGCGCGCTGGCCCAGCAGTTGCGCGCCGAGATCAACCGCCTGCCGCGCGTCAGCGGCCAGGGCGTCCAGCTGCAGTACTCCAGCCGCATGCGCAACGTGGTCACGCGCGCCTTCGACGAGCTGGCCCAGTTCGGCGACGAGTACGTCAGCACCGAGCACCTGCTGCTCGCTATCCTGCAGCACGCCGGCGGCGCGGCCGAGCGCCTGCTCAAGCAGGCCGGCCTGACGCGCGAGAAACTGCTGCAGGCCCTGCGCGAGGTGCGCGGCAGCCAGCGCGTCACCAGCCCCACACCCGAGGGCACCTACGCCGCGCTCGAGCAGTATGGCCGCAACCTGACCGAGCTGGCGCGGCGCGGCAAGCTGGACCCGGTGATCGGGCGCGACGAGGAGATCCGGCGCGTGATCCAGATCCTCTCGCGGCGCACCAAGAACAACCCGGTGCTGATCGGCGAGCCCGGCGTCGGCAAGACGGCGATCGTCGAGGGGTTGGCGCAGCGCATCGTGCGCGGCGACGTGCCCGAGGCGCTCAAGGACCGCACGGTGGTGAGCCTGGACCTGGGCGCTTTGGTCGCGGGCGCCAAGTACCGCGGCGAGTTCGAGGAGCGCCTGAAGGCGGTGCTGAAGGAGATCCAGGAGCGCGAGGACGTCATCCTGTTCGTGGACGAGTTGCACACCGTGGTGGGCGCCGGCGCGGCCGAGGGCGCCATGGACGCCGGCAACATGCTCAAGCCCATGCTGGCGCGCGGCGAGCTGCACATGGTGGGCGCCACGACGCTCGACGAGTACCGCAAGCACATCGAGAAGGACGCCGCGCTCGAGCGCCGCTTCCAGCCGGTGCTGGTGGACGAGCCGAGCGTCGAGGACACGATCTCGATCCTGCGCGGCCTGAAGGAGCGGTATGAAACGCATCACAAGGTGCGCATCACCGACGGCGCGATCGTCGCCGCGGCCACGCTCTCGGACCGCTACATCTCGGACCGCTTCCTGCCAGACAAGGCGATCGACCTGATCGACGAGGCGGCGGCGCGGCTGCGCATGGAGCAGACCAGCAAGCCGCAGGAGCTGGACACGCTGGACCGGCGGATCATGCAGCTTGAGATCGAGCGCGAGGCGCTGAAGAAGGAGAAGGACCAGGCCAGCAAGGAGCGCCTGGGCCGCCTGGAGCAGGAGCTGGCCAACCTCGGCGAACAGAAGCGGGCCCTCGAGGCCCAGCTCCAGCGTGAGCGCGAGCTGAACGAGCGTATCGGGCGCATCAAGGAGCAGATCGACGAGACCCGCGTGCAGATCGAGCGCGCCCAGCGCGAGTACGATTACAACAAGGCCGCCGAGCTGCAGTACGGAAGGCTCAACGAGCTGGAGCGCGAGTTGGCCCAGGCCGAGGCGCAGGCCGCCGCCAGCGGCGATAGTGCGCTGTTGAAGCAGGAGGTGGACGCGCAGGACATCGCCGAGGTGATCTCGAAGTGGAGCGGCGTGCCGGTCTCGAAGCTGCTCGAGGGCGAGATCGAGAAGCTCATCCACATGGAGGAGCGGCTGCACCTGCGCGTGGTGGGCCAGGAGGAGGCCGTGGCGGCGGTCTCCAACGCGGTGCGCCGCGCCCGCAGCGGCCTGCAAGACCCGAACCGGCCGCTCGGCTCGTTCCTGTTCCTCGGCCCCACTGGCGTGGGCAAGACCGAGTTGGCACGCGCGCTGGCCGAGTTCCTCTTCGACGACGAGCACGCTATGGTGCGCCTCGACATGTCCGAGTACATGGAGAAGCACACCGTGGCGCGGCTGATCGGCGCGCCGCCCGGCTACATCGGGTACGAGGAGGGTGGCCAGCTCACCGAGGCGGTGCGGCGCCGGCCCTACACGGTGGTGCTATTCGACGAGATCGAGAAGGCCCACCCGGACGTGTTCAACGTGCTGCTGCAGATCCTGGACGACGGGCGCCTCACCGACGGGCAGGGGCGGGTGGTCAACTTCAAGAACACTGTGGTGATCATGACCAGCAACATCGCCAGCCCGCTCATCCAGGACATGACGCAGCGCGGGGTGAGCCAGGAGGCGGTGCGCGAGGCGGTGCTGGAGGAGCTGCGCGGCGAGCTGCGGCCGGAGTTCCTCAACCGCATCGACGAGGTGATCGTCTTCCGGCCGCTGAGCCGCGCGCAGATCGGCACGATCGTCGAGATCCAGCTCGGGCGGCTGCGCCGGCTGCTGGCCGACCGTAAGCTCAGCCTGGAGTTGACGGACGAGGCGCGGCAGCGGCTCGCCGAGGAGGGCTACGACCCGGTCTTCGGCGCGCGGCCGTTGAAGCGGGTGATCCAGCAGCGCATCCAGAACCCGCTGGCGCTGCGGCTGCTGCAGGGCGAGTTCCGTGAGGGGGACACGATCCTGGTGGATGTGGACCCCAGCGGCAACTTCACCTTCAGCAAGGCGGCCGTCGGCGAGGTGGTGGCCTAGAGCGTATCCGCAAAGCGGGAGGTTTGGAGGGGCTGTGCCCCTCCAAAAGAACCTTTGAAAAGATTGTTTGGGGGCTGCGCCCCCAAGCCCCCGCAAACGGCGTTTGCGGATAGGCCCTGGCCGGCGACTGGTGGGGGGTGGTGTAGCCGCCCCCCACCTGTTTATGTTTCGGGGGCCTGCGTCCCCCGATCCCCCGCTGCGTCCCGCGCCAGCAGTTCGTCCAGCAGGTCGGATTGGCGGGCGGGGCGCGCTTCCTTCGCGCCGAGCAGCGCGGCCAGCAGGGCGTCGCGGTCGAAGCCAGCCGGCAGCCGCGAGGGGCGCGTGAGGGCCGGGGCGAGCTGCGCCACCGGCCGGCCCCACAGCAGCCAGCCCATCAGCACCAGCAGCATCCCCACGCCGATCCACAGCCAGCTCTCGTCGGGCTCGAGGCCGGTGCGTGGCAGGGTCTTCGGGGGGGTCACAGCGGCCGCGGCATCCATGGCCGCCGCTTCCGCAACCGGCGTGGGCGCATGTGCAGCAACGCGGCCGGGAGCCGGCGTGGGTGCCGCGGCCGGCGCCTGCGCGCTGCGGAACGTCAGGTGCTGCACCGTCGCCTCGCCCGCCCGCACCTCCACCGTCACCGGCGGCTGCGCCTCGGCCTGCGCCGGGTCCACCACCACCTGCACCGTGTAGCTGCCCACCGGCACCCAGTAGTCGTAGTTCCCGTTGGCGTCGGCCGTCACCGTTACGTCGCCGACCCGCACCGTGGCGCCGGGCACCGGCGCGCCGGTGGCCTGGTCGATCACTGTGCCGGTGACGTGGCCGGTGATGTCGGCAGCCGTGCTGTTGCGGCCCGACTCATCGCTCAGCTCCACCGGCGGGCGCGGCGAGGGCTGCGGCACGGCGCCCTGCGCGCTCGCCACGCGCGGCGTGCCCCAGCCGCCGAAGCCGAAGAGCACGAGCAGCGCGCCGAGCGCGATGAGGGCGGTTGAGAGTGTTTTTCGCATCGGTACGTCCCCTTTGCTGCTGAGGAGGAGTGAGCTGGCGGCCGCTGTCCGTAATAAGTCGCACCGTTCAAATACCAGGGAGGGTTCTTTGTGGAGGGGCCAAGCCCCTCCAAACCTCCCCATCGGGGTGCGGGGGCGGAGCCACCGCGTACGTCCTGTCAAATAAGGGAGGTGTGGAGGGCGAAGCCCTCCACATCCACATCCCACGGGGAAGGGGTTCGTGGGGACCGCAGGCCCCCACGGACCCGTGCCGTAGGCGCCTACGGCACCCGCGGCCGCTCGGGCAGGTCCACCACCGACAACACCTCCCGCTCGGCGGGGGCTGAGCCGGCCTCCGCCACGCCCACCTGCAGGTCGGTCCGGCCGGCGAGGTTGTTGCCCTCGTTCAGCTCGTCTAGCGCGCCGTAGGGCACCGGCGGGTTCCAGCTGTCCACGAAGATGTAGATGCTGCGCGTCCCGCCTGGCAGCCGCCCGTTCCAGATCGTCGCGCTCTCCTCGTAGCTGCCCGGCGTCGAGGTGAGCGTGACGCTCTCGCCCGGTCTGAGCGAGCGCCCCACATACCACGCGATGCCGCGGCACTGGTCCAGCGTGCAGGTCCGGTCCCAGCGCAGGTTCGGCCCGCTCGGCACCGCGTACGGGTTGATGTACAGGTCCACCCAGAAGCCGGCCTCGGTCGGCCCGGTGCCGGTGTTGGTCACGGTGACGGTCACGAGCACGTCCGGGCCGCCGGTGTAGGGCGCGCCGTTCTGGGTGAGCGTGAAGCTGCCCACCAGGTCTGGCCGGCCGGGATTGCCGCGCACCATCGGCAGGAACACGGTCAGCACGCGGCGGTAGCCGGCGTCCACCGCCGTCACCGCCTGGCCGGCCGCCAGCGTGCCTGTGGCGAGCGGCCCGTCGCTGTCCAGCCCGTCGTCGCCCACGTTCGCCAGCACGGCGTGGTAGCCGGCCGGCGGCGCGAAGCTGAGGCTGTAGCTGCCGGCGGGCAGGTTCTGGAAGCGGTAGCTGCCATCGGCCGCCGTGTCGCGCGTGAGCGTCAGCGGTGCGGCGAGCGCCGGCGCGGTGATCGTGAGCGTGGCGCGCACGCCCGCGATCCGCACGCTGTCGATCGCGTCGCGCACGTCGTTGCCATCTTCGTCCTGCCAGGCGATGCCGCCGATGCTGGCCGTGCCGCGCAGGCCGGCGTCGATGCGTGCCGTCGGTGTGCCGCTCGTCACGGTGAAGCTGGCGGTCAGGCCGGTCTGGCTTGCGTCGTTGTCGTCGTCCGCCGCCGTGGAGCCGGTGCCGTCGTTCACGAACTGCAGCCCTGCCGGGGCGCTGAAGCGCACCCGGTAGCTCCCCGGCGCGACGCCCAGGAACTGGTAGGACCCCACGTCGCCACTGGACGCGCTGGTGGTGGTGGCCATCACCGCCGAGGTGGCGGCGTCCAGCAGCTCCACCGTCACGCCCGGCACGCCCACGTCGGTCCCGGCGCCGTAGACGCCGTCGCCGTCCACGTCGAACCAGACCCGGTCGCCCACCGCGGCGGTCTTGTAGAGGCCGAAGTTGCGCCCGGTCACGGCGGCCACCATGCTGCCGCTCAGCGTGGCCGGCGTCGAGGCCAGATAGCCGAAGGGCCGCCCGGTGACGCTCACCTGGTAGGCGCCGTCCGGCAGCCCGGCGAAGGTGTAGTTCGGGTTGCCGGCGCCGGCGGTGGCTACACTGCGCGTGATCATCGGGTTGGCGCTGTTGATGCCGGAGGTGGTGAGGGTGATCGTCACCGTCGCGCCGCCAAGCGGCGGCTCGCCGGCGTCGGTGGTCCCGTCGCCGTCCAGGTCGTCCCATACCAGGCCGCTGAGGGTGTTGGCGCCAGTGTAGCCGCCGTCCACGTAGGTCACGCTCGCGCCGGAGCCGAGGGTGAAGAGGCCGGTGAAGCCCTGCCCGGGGCCGGCGGCCGGGTCGGCGTCGCTGTTGTTGTCCGTGGCGAGCGCGGCGCCGGGGGTGGTGAAGGCCATGCCCGCCGGCAGGCCGAAGCGCAGCCGGTAGCTGCCGGGCGTCACACCGCTCGGCTCGACGCCGCTGAAGCTGAAGGCGCCCGTCGCGTCGCTGGTGGCGGGCGCGCCAACCGCCGCCTCGCCGTTGCCGGCAATGGCGTCGGCGTCGCGGTAGAGCGTGACCTGCACGCCCTCCATCCCCGGCTCGCCGGCGTCGCGCGCGCCGTCGCCGTCGGAGTCGAACCAGGCCGTGCCGGCGATCGCCGCCGGGCGGTAGTAGCCGAAGTCGAAGGCGCCACTGGCCGGGGCCGTCTGCCCGCTCGTCGGGTTGGGGTTGACCTGGCGCGCGCCCGCGTTCCCCGGCGCGGGGCTGACGCCGGCCGGGGTGGCCACGTTCAGCCAGTAGGGCGCGCTGGAGGGCGGCACGCTGAAGGTGATGCGGCCGTCCGCGCCGATCGTCGGGGTGTTGAGCGGTGTCACCAGGCCGTTGGTGGTGGTCAGGGTGACGGTGGCGGTGGTGATGCCGGTGTCGCCGGCGGCGAAGGTGTTGTCCACCGGCGCGCCGCGCTCGTCGAAGACCCGTGCGACGATCGTCACCGGCCGGTAGTAGCCCTGGTCGCGGCTCTCGTTCGTCCCGCCGGCGAGCGCCTGGCCGCTGAGTTGGTCCGCGCCGCTGCCCGTTCCGTCGCTGTCTGTCGATCCCGGCTGCGGGCCGGCGTCGGCGGCGGTCACGACCCAGGCAGGGGTGGCTGCCGGCGGCGTGAAGGTGAGCGTGAAGCCGGCGCCCGCGCCGCTCCCCGGCAGGTCGGTGATGCTGTAGGCGCCGCTGGCGTCGGTCGGGACGGTGGCGACGATCGTGCCGCTGACGTAGGGCGCCAGGTCGAAGCTGTGGCTGATACGCACCTGCACGCCGGCCAGTCCGCTATCGCCGGTGCTCAGGCCGTCGCCGTTGGCGTCCACGAAGGCGCGCCCCTGCACCGTGGTGGTGCCGGTGAAGCCGGCGTCCAGGTTCTGCATCTGCGCGCCCGATCCGGGCCGGAAAGGGTCGGTGCGACCGTTCGCCAGGTCGGTCACGTCGCTGTCGATGGTATCGTCCGCGCCGGTGTTGGGGAAGACGTACACCAGATCGTTCGGCAGCGGGTTGGTGAACGCCACGCCGTAGGCCGCGCCCGGTGTGAGGCCGGCGAAGCTGTAGCTGCCGTCCGCCGCGGTGGTGGCGCTGCCCGCCAGCGCGTCGTCGCCGCCGCCGAAGACGCCGTCGGCACCAAGGGCGAACAACTCGACGGCCAGGCTGCGTACGGGCGGCTCGCCGGCGTCGCGCACGCCGTCGTTGTCGATGTCGAAGAAGGCCCGCCCGCTCACCGCTGCCGGCCGGTTGTAGCCGAAGTCGAAGGCGCCACTGGCCGGGACCGTCTGCCCGCTGGTCGGGTGCGGGCTGACCTGGCGCGCGCCCGCGTTCCCCGGCGACGGACTGAAGCCGGCCGGGGTGGCCACGTTCAACCAGTAGGGCGTGGCCGCGTCCACGGGCGGCACGCTGAAGGTGATACGCCCATCCGCGCCGATCGTCGGCGTATTGAGCGGCGTCACCAGGCCGTTGGTGGTGGTCAGGGTGACGGTGGCGGTGGGGATGCCGCTGTCGCCGGGGCTGTAGGCGTTGTCCAGCGGCAGGGTGCGCTCCTCGAAGACCCGCGCGACGATCGTCACCGGCTGGAGGTAGCCGCGGTCGCGCGCCACACTCACCCCCACGCCGAGCGCCTGGTCGTCGAGTTGGTCCACGCCGGTGCCCGCCCCATCGCTGTCGTTCGCGCCCGGCTGCGCCCCCACGTCCGCTAGCGTCGCCATCCAGCCGGAGGGGGTGGCGAAGCTGAGGTCGAAGCTAGCCTCGCTCGCGGAGGCCCCGCCCGGCAGGTTCGCGAAGCTGAAGGTCCCGCCGCTCGTCACGGCGCTGGCGCTGACGGTGGTGCTCAGGCGGTTGGGGATATTCACCGTGAGCGTCAGGCTGACGGGTACGTCCGGCAGGCCCATGGCGCTCTCGCCCCCCTCGCGCAGGCCGTCGCCGTCCGCATCCAGCCAGACCTGGCCGGAGACGGTCGCGCGCCCGCGCACGGCGGCGTCGCTCTGGCCGGAGACGGTTGCGCCGGGCGCCACTGTGAGCGTCGTGGTGCGGCCGTCGGCGCCGGAGAGGGTCGCGATATCGTTGTCGCCGGCGGCCGGGGCGGCCACGGCGAAGTTCGCGACGTCCGGGTTAACCACCTCGACCAGGTAGTCGCCAGGCGGCACGCCGCTGAAGGCGTAGTCGCCGGCGGCATCGGTGGTGGCCGTGTCCACGACGGTGGCGCCGCGCAGCAGCCGCACGGTCACGCCCTCCAGTCCCGGCTCGCCGTCGGCCAGCAGGTCGTCGTCGGCGTCGCGGTCGAAGCGCACCGTGCCGGTGACCTGGCCTGCGCGGTAGTGGCCGAAGTCGAAGGCGCCGCTGGCCGGGGCGGTCTGGCCGCCGGCCGGGTTTGGGCTGACGGCGCGGGCGCCGCTGTTGCCGGGCGAGCGGGTGAAGCCGGCCGGCAGCGCGACGTTCAGCCAGTAGGTCGTGTCGGTGGGCGGCACGGTGAAGGTGATCAGGCCGGTGGCGTCGATCGGCGTGGCGGCGAGCGGCGTCACCAGGCCGTTGGTCGTCGTCAGCGTGACCGTGGCAGTGGGGATGCCGGTGTCGCCGGGGCTGTAGGTGTTATCCGGCGGCAGGCTGGCCAGCTCGTCGAAGACGCGCGCGACGATCGTCGCCGGCTGGAAGTAGCCCTGGTCGGCATCGAGCGCGGCGCCGGCGCCGGGGCTGGTGATCGTGAGGCCGGGACCGTCGCTGTCCAGCGCATCGTCCGCGCCGGCGTCGGCCGCGGCGGCCAGGTAGCCGGCGGCGGGCGGCGCGAAGTCCAGGGTGTAGGTGACACCGCTCGTGCCGCCGGGCAGCCCGGCGAATGCATAGTTCGGGTCGGCGGCGACGGTCGGCGTGACGGTCAGGGTGTAGCTCGTCACCAGGTTAGCGGTGCTCACCTGGACCGCGAGGGTGACGCCCGCGCCGGCCAGGTGGGCGTCCGGCGCGTCCTGAGTGTTGCTGACGTTGGCATCCAGGAAGACGCGGCCGGACAGCGTGTTGCGGCCCGCAAGGCCGGCGTCCAGCTCGGCCACGGGCGCGCCGGAGAGCAGGGCGATGGCGGCGCGCCCGGCGGCGTCCACGTCGCTGGCGAGCGGGTCGCCGGGCGCGGGCATGCCAGGCGCCACGAAGTCCCAGTTGGTGGCGTCCGGGTTGACCACCCGCAGCGAGTAGGCGAGCGGCACGACGGCCGTGAAGGTGTAGGCGCCGGTGGCGTCGGTGGTGGCGCTCTGGACGAGCGTATCGTCGTCGGCGCGGCGCAGCTCCACCGTCACCTGGTGCATGCCCGGCTCGGGTGTGGCTTCGTCCTGGCTGTTGGCGTTCTGGTCGAAGAACACCCGCCCGCTGACGTCGGCCGGGCGGTAGATGGCGGCGTCCACGCCGGGGTTGAGGCTGCCGGGGGCGATGTCGAAGGTGGGCGTGCGCCAGACGCGGCCGGAGAGAGGCGCGCGCACGTCGTTCAGGTCGAGCGTGCTGGATGGGTCGACGCCGGGCCAGCCGGCGGGGGCGTTCACGCTGGCGACGTAGCCCGCCGGCAGCGCCGCTAGGTCGAAGGCGGCATAGTAGGTGCCGGAGAGGACGTCGGTGATGGTGTAGAGGCCGGACGCATCGGTGAGTTGGCCGCCGGCCTGCACGTCGTCCGCGGTGAAGGGGAGGCCGTCCGGGCCGCGGGCCATCAGGCGCACGGCCACACCGGGCACGGCGGACTCGCCGAGGTCGAACACGCCGTCGCCGTTGGTATCCTCCCAGACGAAGTTGCCCACCTCGGCGCGCACGATGCCGAAGTCGGCGCCGGTGAAGGCCGGCGCGCCGGCGGTGAGGGCGGGCGAGGTGATGCGCACCGCCAGGTTGTCCGGGCCGCAACGGGCGCCGGTGGTGGCGCCGCGCCCCTCGAGACGGCCGCCGGGAGCGAAGTTGGCGGCGTCGAGGACCACATCGTAGGTGCCGCCAAGTGGCAGGTTGGTGAAGCTGTAGAAGCCGTCCTGGTCGGTGCTGGACGCCGGCTCGCTGCCGTCGCGCACGCAGTTGCCGGGCGTGCCGCCGCCGCGGCCGTCGTCCACGAACAGCAGCACACCTTCGAGGCCGCGCCCCTCCTCGCCGGAGGGGTTGCCATCGCGGTTGACATCGTGCCAGACGAAGTCGCCGAGCGTGCCGGCGTAGAGCGCCAGGTGGCGCGTGTCGTTGCGGATGTCGGCGGCGTCGAGCGTGAAGGGGGCCGTCTCGACAAAGCTGCCGGGCGGGACCAGGCCGCTGTCGGTGGCGGCGGGGAGCACGCGGCCGGTGTCGTCCGCGTTGGCGGGGCTGGCGTGGCCGAAGAGCGGGGCGCCGGGGGCGAACTGCGCGGCCGGGATGCGGACGCGGTAGCTGCCGCCGAGCGGGACGCTCTCGAACTCGTAGAACCCGGCGGCGCCGGCGGGGTCGTTCAGCAGCGGGCGGGTGGTTGTGGTGGCCACCACGGTATCGCCGGCGCCCACCAACTCCACAGTGATACCGTTCAGATACGGCTCGCCGGCGTCGAGCACCCCGTCGGCGCTGAGGTCGCGCCAGACAAAGCCGGCGGCCGCGCCCTGCGCCAGGCCGATGTCCAGGCTATCGAGGTTGACGCCCTGGCCGCCGGCGGGGATGGCGATCTGCGGCGCGCCGGCCACCAGTTGCGCGTCCGAATCGCGCTGGTCGCCGGCGGGCCCCTGGGCATCGCGGGTGGTGAGCGCGTAGCCGGCGGGCAGCGGGCTGGTGAGGCGCAGTGTGTAGCCGGCGCCTGCCGGCACGGTGTCCAGGAAGCGGTAGGCGCCGTCGGCGGCGGTCGTTGCCGCGGCGATGGGTGTGGCGCCGGAGAACAGCTCGAGCGTCAGGCCGCCCAGGCCAGGCTCATCGGCATCCTGCACCCCGTCGGCGTCGCGGTCGTCCCACACCCGGCTAGTGACGGTGCGGCGGGCGGCGGGGGCGGCGGGGTCCACACCGGCGGCGTTCAGCGCGCGCAGGCCGACGTCGCGGGAGCGTGGGCCGCCGCTGATCGTCTCGAACAGGACGAGTGCGTTATCCTGGGCGGGCGCGGCGGGGCCAGGGAGCGAGACCACGCGGCCGTTGGGCGCGCCGAAGCCGATGTTGGAGACCTCGACGCGGTAGGCGCCGTCGGGCAGCACCGGGAAGATCGCCAGGCCGGCGGCGTCGGTGTTGTTGGCCGCCTGGAGCACGCCGTCGGCGTTGAACACCGTGACCGTGACGCCGCCGACGCCGGGCTCGGCACCGTCGCGCAGGCCGTTGCGGGGCGTGCCGCCGCCGGCGCCGTTATCGTCGTACACCCGGATGGTCAGATCGCCCACGGCGCCGGCGGTGCGGGCGCCAAGCCAGGGCAGCGTGGCGGCCCCCAGGAAGAGCGCGAGCGCAGCGGCGAGGGCGAGGCGGCGAAGGGGCCGCGGGGGGCGGCCTGAGGCGCGGGTGAATAGATGCATAGCGACGACGTGCTCCTCCGGCCCAGCGGGCGACGAGGCGGTGTGTAGAACCACGCACTATTATCGTATGCAACCTCTAGCGTTGTGTGTAGCAGTTTGAGAGCGAAACGGTGATGACACGTTTGACCCCTCGCCGGCGGATCTGCTGGTGGCGGCTCTGAGCACGACGGACTATAACGGCGCGCTGCTGTGTGGCGCGTACATCGAGGTGCAGGGGCCGAACGGGGCTGTCACGGTGCGGGTGGTGGACCGCTGCCCGGAGTGCGCCGCGGGCGATGTGGACATGAGCCCGCAGGCGTTCGCGCAGATCGCGCCACTGGCGGCGGGGCGCGTGCCGATCACCTGGCGGCTAGTGAGCCCGCCGGTGACCGGCCGGATCGTCTACAAGTTCAAGGAGGGGAGCAACCCGTGGTGGATGGCGGTGCAGATCCGCAACCACCGCAACCCGATCTACCGGGTGGAGTACCGCGCGGCCGATGGCACGTTCAGGGCGATGGCGCGCGAGCCGTACAACTACTTCGTCGAGCCGGCCTCGGCGCGGGGCCCGTCACGCTGCGCGTCACCGACATCTACGGCAACGTCATCATGGACGCCGGGATTGTCTGGTCGGAGGGTGTGCAGGTAGCGGGGAGCGCGCAGTTCCCCGAGGGGAACGGAGCCTTGTCAACGGAGGGGGAGCGGAGGGAGCGGAGGGAGCGGAGGGAGCGGAGGGGGAGCGGAGGGAGCGGAGGGAGCGGAGGGAGCGGAGGGAGCGGAGGGAGCGGAGGGAGCGGAGGGAGCGGAGGGGGAGCGGAGGGAGCG
>DATMBA010000632.1:0-12357 GCA_035559635.1 Roseiflexaceae bacterium | reverse complement strand
GGCGCGACACGCGCCGGCCCGCAGGCGAAGGGAGGGTGGGGGGCGGCGCCCCCAGCCCCCTTTGTGCGAAGAGGATCAGCCCCTCGCGCCGCCGCTAGTTGCTCACCTTGTAGACGTTGGGCATCATCACCTCCGGCAGGCGGTAGCCCGGATCCAGCGTGATCTCCGCCTTGAGATGCGCCTGCGAGTAATTGCCGGCGCCGTCCAGGAAGCGGACGTACACCCGGTACACGCCGAACTTCGTCGGGTCCGGGCCGAAGTTCAGGCCAGTGAACAGGTTCCACGGGATGGAGAAGCTGCAGCCGGCCTGGTTGCAGGTGCGGCTGGCCACCTTCACCGGGTAGTAGTTCAGGTTCGGGTTGTCCGGGTTCTCCGGCACCTGCGGGGAGCCCGCTGGTCCCAGGTACTCGCTGGCGACCCACACGCCCCAGAACTCGCCGTTGGCAGGCAGGCCGGGCACGTTCGTGGCGGTATACAGGTCGTCGTTGACCTCGATGCCGCTGAAGGTCAGCGTGCGCAGGATGGTCAGCCGCGCCGCGGCGGTGTCGTCCCCGGCCACCTCGCCGCCACTGGCCAGCACCGGCCGGCCCTGGCCATCATCGCCAGGCGTATTTGGCGAGTGGTCCGACGGGTCGAAGATAATCGAGGCGTTGAAGGTCTGCAGGTTGCCGACCTTATCCACCACGTTCACAGGCACGTTGACGACACCAGGGCTCGGGAAGCCCTGCCCCTGGATCCCGGGCAGCGAGAAGTCCCTGGTGTAATTGCTGGACGGGATCGTCTCGTTCTGGATGCCGGGCGCGCTGAACGTGTTGAGGCCGCTGCAGTCCCCGGTGTCCAGAATGCGCAGGCGGACGGTCGGCACACGGCTGAAGCGGATGTCGCCGTCCGACGGGCCGTTGCCGAAGACATCCTTGCCGCTGGAGTACATGTTCTCGAGCGTGACCTGGGCGTTCACCGGGTTGGGCACGTCGCCCGGGTCCACCTTGATCGTCCCGGCGAACCAGTTGCCGGGATTGCTGCCCTGGAACAGGCGCACGTTCACCGTCTGGGTGCAGAGGCCGATCTGGTCGTTAGGCACCGTGACGGCGAAGCGCGAGGTGTACGGCTCAGCGGCCACGCTGTCGTTCTGGCTGTTGAGCGAGATCTTGCGCTGCGTGGGGGCGCATCCAGCGCCCGGCGTGATCGTGCCCTGGATCGTGCGGCTGTTGATCGCCCCGTCCGGGTCGTCGAAGGCGATCGTGCCAGGGCAGGGGTCGCCGATCGAGCTGAACAGGAAGTAGCGCGTGCGCAGGCCGCGGCCGGTGAAGTGCTCGGTCACGGCATGCCCGTAGGCGCGGCTGGAGAGCGTCGCGGCGCCGCCGGGGTTGTCGATCGCGCCGCTGATGCCGCCGACGCGCACCGGGCTCTCGAACGGCTGGCCGGCCGGCTTGAAGGCATAATTCAGCTCGCGGCCCCCGGCCACCGAGATCCACATCAGGTGAACGTTACCCTGGCTATCAGCGACGATCGGCGCCTGCGCGATAACCGTGGCGCCGGTGAGCCGCGAGACCGGCCACGAGCCGTCCGGCTGGCGCTCGCTATAGAACAGGCCGAACGAGCCCTGCACATTGCGCCACGCGACGTAGAGCTTGCCGCTGGCGTCGATCGCCACCGTCGGGGTGCTGAAGTAATCGTCGCTGCCCTTGTTGGTGACGCGGGAGATCTCGAACTCACTGCCGTTCCAGGGGCCGGCGTAAATGTTGCCGTTGGCGCCGGCGAAGGTCAGCGCGGCGCGCCCGCCTGGGCCGGCCACGACGTAGACGCGGCCGGTGAGGCCCTCATTGGACGGGACGCGCGTCTCGCTCCAACTCGCACCGCCGTCGGTGGAGGTGCGGTAGCGGGCGCGCTCGCTCTCGTTCCACGCCACCCAGATCCGGCCGTCGCTCCCCACGGCGACACTGACGTAGTAGGGGTTGCGCTCCGTGGCCACCACCAGGCGTGTGGTACCCCAGCCAGTGTTGAGGCCGCGGCTGCGGTAGTAGATGCGGTTGGCGTCCTGGTCGATCCAGGCGGCGTGGATGGTGTTGTCGAAGCGGTTGGTGGCCACCGCGGCGGAGGCGTAGTCGGTCTGGCCGCGCGCGTCGCCGATGTCGACGCCATCGGGGAAGGTGTCGGCCCGATCCTCCTTCTGCCAGATCGTCGCGTTGCGCATGGCGTTGTCCGTGCCGGGGTTGCCGGAGACGAAGATCTGGTTGCCGAGGCCGGCTGCGCCGGGGTACTTCACGTTCACCGAGTTGGGGACCTCGATGTTGAACTCGGCGCGCGAGTCGGCGGCCTTCGGCGCCTCAGCCTGCTGTGCGGCGCCCTGGTATGGCGCGAGCGACGTGGCCAGCATCACCACACAGAGCGCGATGAGAGCAGACAGTCGTGACATTGCGTGTGTTCTCCATAGCGCGGCGCGAGCGCCGCGTACTGTGTGGGCCCGGCGGGCGCTACTGCCTGGCGATCACGACATCGTCGATGTACATCCAGCCGAGGGCGCGGCTGTAGAGGCCGGCCTGGCCGGCCTTCAACTCGCCGTCGGTGGCCTGGGCGACCAGCCTGCCGTCCAGCCAGACACGGATCTCCGGCCCGACGACGCTCATAGTCACGGTGTACCAGCGGCGCGGCTCGAAGCCTTCGGTCTCGACCACCGCTAGCGGTGTGGCGACGCCGTTCACCACCTTCTCGAGCAACTGCTTGGGGGTGTCATCGTAGTAGTTGGCGATGATGCTATAGCGGTAGTAGCTGTCGCCGCTGCGGCGCGCCACCAAGCCGAAGACGCCGTTGATCTCGTCGTAGAACTTCGCGCTGACGGCATAGTTCGTCCAGGACGGGTCGCCGACGTAGGCGGTAGCCTCGCTGGAGCTAGGGGTGTTGGGAATCACCGTGCCGTCCTGCACCAGGCGGCCGTCGCGGACCGCCCAGGTGGGCTGCGCCTCGGGCGGGGCCTCCGGCAGGGCGGCGAACTGCCAGGCCGAGGCGGCCTTCTGGCCGTCGAACGAGTCAGCGAACAGGACGGCGGCGCTCTTCAACTCGGGGCCGCCCTCAAGCGCCGGGCGCTCCGGGGCCGGCGCGATCGTCGGCGTGGGCGGGTAGTCCGGCTCGGGGAACAGCGGTTGGCCCTCCTCGGCGCGGATGCCGCCGAGGGAGAGGTTGACGGCCAGGATCGCGACCAGGGCGACCAGGCCCGTGGTGAGGGCTATCGAGAGACGGTAGCGCTTCATCGAGGGCTTTCCTCCTTCGAATACGTCGGCCTCGTGGACCTTCACAATAAGGCGGGCCTTCGGCGGCATAGCACGCGCGGGCTGATGACGTTTTACCAACGCATCGGGTCCGTGGCGCCCGCCCACGCCCGGCCGCTGAAGCGGCGGGCTAGCCCCTGCCAAGCCCGCCTGCGCGGGCTGTCCTGCAGGCCGCCTGCGCGGCCTGCAGGACAGCTCGCCGGCGGGGGTGACCCGCCGGGCGTGGTGTCGCGCCAGCAGACCCGTATAAATCGTCAAAGTTCATAAGCCTGCTGCTGTCATTCCCACGCCCGCTGCAGCGGGCTGCACCTGAACGCGCTGAAGCGCGTTTGCTCTATGAGCAAGGGGCTTCAGCCCCGAGCGGCACATAGGCCAGATCCCAGCGCCCCACGCCCACGACAGCACGATGCCTGCGCGGCAGCAGGCCGGGGGCGCAACCACTGGCGACGCAGTTCGAGGAGACGGCCGGGAGTAGAATCCCCGGGCAGTGCCATTGTTCCGGGGCGTGGCGATACTTCGGTGCTCATGCGCCAGGCGCTGACCACGAGAGCAACTGGAGGGCCAGACGTGCCTGTGGCGATTCGGCGCCCTGCGTGCTCTGGTGCAGACGGTAGGCGAGCCGGCGGCGCCGGGTGTGACACATCCGGTCGGCGGTAGGATCGAGTGACGCCACAGGCCGTTACTCGCACGGACATCCTAGCCCTTTCGAGACGATTTGTCAAACGTTTCCCTGCGCTCGGGCGGCAGGTCTCAGCTTTATGTCAGGTTGAAACCTGTTGATCACTATACCGGCAGAGCGAGCCGGCGGTTACGCGATCGGGCGCGCCGGGAGGCTCTCACCCTCTTGCCCCGCTCCCGTATGCGGGAGCGGGGATCGCAGCCAGCGCGCGGGTGTAGCGAAGCGTTTTGCGGGCACCCGCCCACGCCCGGCGGCTGATGACGGTTTACCAACGCCGCGGGTCCGTGGCACCCGCCCACGCCCGGCCGCTGAAGCGGCGGGCTAGTCTCGGCAAAGCCCGCCTGCGCGGGCTGCTGCTCAGGCCGCGCCAGCGGCCTTCGTACTCCATAGCCCGCCCGTTCACGGGCCAGGCGTGGCGCCGCACGTGCAAAACATGACGTCACATCCCCAGCGCGCTGCACGTGCTTATGTGCGCGCAGCGCCCTGCGCATATTGTTGCTGCCCCCTTGGACCGGTGGGTATGGCCCGTGGGCACGCGCAGCGGCGACCGAACGGACGGCGAGCATATGGATGACGTCTGGGCAGGCGCGTTTGTTCCACACTGCTACCCCCCCGTGGAGTGCGCTACTCCCCCCAGCGGGCCTCGGCGGCCACGAGTGCGATACTGAGCATGCGGGGGTCGCCGGGAGCGGGGGCGGCGGGGGCGCGCAGCGCCAGGCGGTGCTCGCCGGGCGGGACGAGCAGGCGCAGGATGTGCGCGTCCCCGGCCTCGGTGATTTGCCATGTGCCGAGCGGCGCGCCGTCGAAAGCGAGGGCGGCCGCGCGCGGCGCGCGGGGGGACTGGGCGGCGAGCAACAGCGTCACCGGGCGCGACGCGGCGCCGGGGTTGACCAGCACGATCTCGCCCTCGGCCTGCATCCAGCGCCAGTGGCGCGCGCCGTCCTGCTCCTCCTGGTGCCAGCCGGGGCCGAAGAAGGCCAGCGGGCGCAGCAGCGTGGGCGGCACGCGGTAAGCGCTCAGCCGATCGTCGGTGTAGGTAGGAACCACGCCGGGGAGCGCCTGGGCCAGCGCGCGCTCATAGCGCCGGCGCGCGCCGCCCGCGAGCGCCTCCCAATGCACCACCACGTGCCGCACCCCGTAGTAGTTCAGCGCGATGAGACCGTCGTCCGGGGCAGCGGGCAGCAGCGCCGGGGAATCCGGCGCGCCCTGCCACAGCTGGCGCACGCCGGGGACCGTAGTGGCAAACGGGTAGGGCGGCAGGCGCGAGACATAGCCGCCGACGATCGGCAGTTCGTGGACGATCTGGGCTAGGAGCGGCGCGGCGGACTCGGCGCGCGCCGGCATGTCCATGAGCGCGCCACCTGCGCC
Source organism: Roseiflexaceae bacterium (assembly GCA_035559635.1). Taxonomy (GTDB): domain Bacteria; phylum Chloroflexota; class Chloroflexia; order Chloroflexales; family Roseiflexaceae; genus CALJIC01. Next base: position 7,044 of record DATMBA010000632.1, on the reverse strand, counting down.
GCGCAGCCGGGTATAGTAGGGGTGCGGCTCGAAGCGCCTGAGCGGCCAGGGGGGCGGCAGGAGCTCAAGCGCCAGCGTGAGGCCTACCAGCGCAAGCAGCAGCGGGCGGCGGGCGGGCCGCACGCGCTCCAGCGTGGCGCGCAGACCGAGGGCCGCGAGCGGCGCCAGCATCAGCGTGGCGACCACCACGAAGTGGCTCGGGCGGCGGGCGATGTCCGCGCCAGGCAGGGCGAGCAGCAGCGCATAGGGCAGCCTCAGGCCGGTGCGCACCGTGCCAACGTGCAGGACGGGACCGAGGGCCAGGAGGAGCGACGCAAGCGCAAGGAGCGCCCAGGGCCAGGCGATGCCGCCCTTGAACGTCCACCGTTGCACGTTCGAACGTTCAACGTGTAACGGTGGCAGGAATGCCGCGAGCGCGAGCGCGAGCGGGAGGTACCCTAGCGCCACGTTCCAGGCGGCGATGTAGGGATGCCAGCGCTGCGCCAGGCGCGCCACGGCGTCGCCCCACAGCGGGTGCAGCCCGCTCGGCAGGAAGAAGTCGTACAGGTTGGCGGAGTGGATCAGGATCAGGTCCAGCGGATCGGATGGGTCGAAGGGCTCGCCGCCGCCCCCACCCGCGCCGCTCAGCGCCCGCAGCGTGGGGAGCAGGATGGGCGCGAGCAGCAGCGCGGCGCACAGACCCATGATGACAAGCTGGACGGCGAGCGCGCGGCGCGCCTGCCAGGAGCGGGCGGCAGCGAGCCAGATCAGCGCGAAGAGCGCGGTGTAGACGGCGAAGAAGAAGAGCGAGTACCAGCTGGTATAGCCCACCAGCGCCAGGAACAGGCCGGCGAGCAGGGCGTCGCGGCCGCGCAGGTCCTCGGCGGCGCGCAGCAAGAACAGCGTGTAGAATGCGGTCCACTGCAGCGCCACCTGCTCAAGCTGGCCGTCCCAGGCCTTCGTCAGGTGGAAGGGGGAGAAGGCGAAGATCGCGCCGCCGACGAAGGCCGCCGGGCGGCTGCCGCTGACGCGCAGAGCGAGCAGGTAGGCGCCGAGGCCGGAGAGGACGAAGGCCAGCAGCAACGCGGCGTTGTAGCCGGCCACCGGCCCGAAGAGCGCGGTGACGGGCAGCACGAGCAGGCCGTTGCTGGCATTGAGCGTCTGGAGGTACAGCCCGGTGCCGTGCGGGTGATAGAGGTAGGTGGTGTAGAACGGACTCTGGAGCGAGGCGACAGCGCGCTGCACCCACCATAGGTTCCAGATGTTTTGTGGACCGTCGGCGCCGGCCACCGGGCCGCCAGGGATGGCGCGCGTGAAGTGCGCGAGCACCGGCGCGAACACGACGCATGTTATTGCCGCGTAACCCGCAAGAGGGGCCAGGATATTGTATAGCTTGTGGGTTGCGTGGCGCGTCATGTGTTCGCGGATTCTGTGGACAGATGTATGACAGTTGACAAGGTGACAAGGTGGCTTGGGCTGCCGCAATGCCGTGCTATCAGGCAGGTCGCCTGGCCACCACCAGGAGCATCGAGCGGGCGGGTGGAATGGCGCGGGTGATACCCCAGAGCAGGGCTTTGGCGAGCCAGCGGTGGGGAGCGCGCAGCAGGCGCAGCGGCTCGAGGCCCACGCGCTCCCAGGCGTCGGCGTAGACCTGGCGTTCCACACCCAGGCCGGCACGCTCGAGCAGCCAGGCGAGTTGCCGCATGGTGTAGAGGCGGCTGTGGGTGTAGTAGCGCGCCTCAGAGCGCAGCATGGCCCAGCGCTCGAACTCGTCGTCGTGCTCGAAGGGCCGCATGAGCAGGATGTCCGCCAGGGTGCGCAGGCGGCTCTTCAGGTAGAACTGGTTGGGCGTACTGAGGATCAAGTAGCCGCCGGGGGCCAGCAACTCGCGGATAGCGGCCAGGGCGTCCAGCGGTGGATTAGCCAGGTGCTCGATCACCTCGGAGAGGAACACCACATCGAAGGAGGCGGGCGGGAAGGGCGCGGGCTCGGTATCCATGTTCCAGCGGCGCACCTCGACCCCCAGGCGGCGCCAGAGGTCGGCGCGGTGCTCGGGGAAGAGGTCGGTGGCGCTGACGCGGTAACCGGCGCGGACGAGGGCCTCGGTGAAGAGGCCTGGGTTGGCGCCGATCTCCAGCGCGCGGCCGCCGGCGCCAGGGGGGATAGCGGCGAGCAGCATGTGGAAGCGGTGGCGGTGCAGGCGGAAGTAGTCGCGCTTGCCCTCGGGGGGGATACCCTCGCCGACGGCGCGGAGCAGCCGCCTGATCTGACGGTCCAGCAGCACGTGCACCTCGATAGGTACGTCGTACAGAACGCCGGGGATTGTACCACGTCTCCCCGCCGCTTCTGTAGAATAGGGGGCACAGGAGGTGAGCCATGGAACTCAAGCTGGTGCCAGTGGAGAAGCCGGACGACCTGAACATCATCCTGGGGCAGTCGCACTTCATCAAGACGGTGGAGGACCTGCACGAGGCGCTGGTGCAATCAGCGCCGGGCATCCGCTTCGGCCTGGCGTTCTGCGAGGCGAGCGGGCCGGCGCTGGTACGGGCATCCGGCAGCGATGCCGAGTTGACGGCGCTGGCGGTGCGGAATGCGCAGGCGATCGGGGCGGGTCACACGTTCATCATCGTGCTGGGCGCGGGCTACTTCCCGGTCAACGTGCTGAACGCGGTGAAGATGGTGCCCGAGGTCTGCCGGATCTTCTGCGCCACGGCGAATCCGACGCAGGTGGTGGTGGCGGAGAGCGAGCAGGGCCGGGGCATCCTGGGCGTGATCGACGGAGTGCCGCCGCGCGGCGTGGAGGCGGAGGCGGATGTGGCGCAGCGCAAGGCGTTTCTGCGCGCGATCGGCTACAAGCTCTAGCGCTGCTGGATGCGCCAGAGCGTGGGGCCGGAGACGCGACGGATCGGCTCCGCCAGCAGCGGGCCGAACACCACCCGCAGGTCGCGCTCCTCCACCGGCTTCTGGAGGAAGGCGGTGACCATGAGCAGCCGGGAGAAGATCGCGATGTCGGGGTGCGCCGACATCATGATGATCGGCGGCAGGGGCGCGCCGCGGGCCCGGAGCCGCCGCACCACATCGCCGCCGCTGATCGACGTCAGGTCGTAATCCAGGATGATCAGGTCGAAGGCGATCTGGCGGGTGAGGCTGAGCGCCGCGCTGCCGTCGGCGGCTGGCACGAGCTGCAGGTGCGGGTAGCAAGACTGCAGGAGGTTGCAGAACGCATCCCGGTAGAGGCGGTTATCGTCGACCACCAGCACGTTCACAGGCATGGTGCTCCTCGCATGGAGTCGGCCGGCGCGGCGGCGGGCGCGTGGGCGCGGATGGCGGCCCGGCGCCGCTGGCGAGGCACGATCCCTGGTATTCCGGCCGTTCCTCGCGCTGATTGTACCGCTGTCGCGTAACCTGCCGTTACCTGCGCCCGCGCGCGTCCGCCGCACAGGTTGTGGCGGGCGTTCGCGAGGGAGCTTCGCAGCGCCGCACCCGGCAACCGCGGTGTGCCAGTGTTATCCCGCTACAGCCCGGCGATGTCGATATCGCCCGTGTCGGGAGCATCCGCCACCGCGCGGCACACCGCCAGCAGCCTGGCCGCGCGGCGGGCATAGGTGTGGCCGGCCACCCGCTCGGCGGCGCGCGCTGCCAGCTCCTCCCGCAGCGCCGGGTCAGCGGCCAGGCGCACCAGGGCCGCTGCGAGGGCGGCACGGTCGCCGCGCGGCACATGTATAGCGCCGTCGCCGCCGGTGATCTCGTGCAGGGCGGGGAGGTCCGGGCAGACCACGGCGCGGCGCATGGCCATGTACTCGAAGAGCTTGAGTGGCGAGGCGGTGACGTCGGTGACGGTGTCCGGCACGGCCAGGATGTCGCCGGCGGCCAGGTAGGGCGGCACGGCCTCCTGGGGCTGCTGGCCGGCGAAGATGACCGCGGCCTCGATGCCGAGGCGGCGGGCCTGGGCTTCAAGCGCCGCACGCTCGTGGGGCCGGCCGCCCACCAGCACGGCGCGCAGGGTGGGGCAAGACCGCCGGGCGTCCGCCAACGCGTCCAGCAGCAGGTCCAACCCGCGATAGCTGAAGGTCAGGCCAGCGTAGACCACCAGCGTCGCATCAGGCGGCAGGCCGAGGGCGGCCCTGGCCGCGTCGCGCGCCTGGGGCAGGTAGCGCCGCTCGTCGTAGGCGTCCGGCAGCACGGCCACCTCCCGGGCGGGGCGCAGCCCGTCGCGCTCGAGTTGCTCGCGGAAGGCGGCGGTGAGCGAGGTGAGCGCCGCAGGCCGCGTCAGGGTCACGCGGTCGATCAGGCCGAGCAGCGGCGCGACCCAGGCTTCTCTGGCGCGCGAGGGGTTGCGGGACTCCAGGTCGTGCACCTCGTAGACCACGCGCGCCCCGACGAGGCGGGGCAGCAGCAGGGAGAGCCAGAAGGCCAGGATCACCTCGCGGACGTAGACCACCGGGCGGCGCTCGCGGCGGGCCAGCCGGCGCCAGAGCAGGTAGGCGGCGGTCATCCAGGCGAAGGCGGTGCGCTCGGCGTAGTACAGCAGGGTGGAGCGGTACAGGCGCGAGAGCCGGCCGATGCCGATGCGCGGCAGGTGCACGGCGCCCAGTTCGTCGAAGGCGCTCGGGCCGCTCCGCATGCGCGGCACAATCACTAGCGCATCCGGCGCGATGCGGCGCAGCTCACGCAGCGTGTGGTAGGTCTGCACCGCGTTGGCCGATCGCAGCTCCGGGCTATTGGGGTAAGCGATGTAGCAGAGCGAGAATGGTTCCTGGGTTCTCATGGATGATGCTGGCGCCTGAAAGTCATTGTGACACGTTGGCAAGCGGAGACGGGTGGGTTTCAGGGAGGGCGTAGTTCTCTCTCTGTTCACATCAACCTGGCGGACACCCCGGCGTCCTCGAAGGTGGCCATCTCGCGCATGACACGCGATGCGGCGCGGACGATCGGGATGGCCAGGGCCGCGCCGCTCCCCTCGCCGAGGCGCATGTCCAGCGCCAGCAGCGGCCGCAGCCCGAGGTGCTCGAGCGCCAGGCGGTGGCCCGGCTCGGCGGAGCGATGGCCGGCGATCAGGTAGGCAGGCAGGCGCGGGGCGAGCGCGGCGGCGGCGAGCGCGGCGCTGGTGGCAATATAGCCATCCAGCACTACCGGGATGCGGCGCGATGCGGCGGCGAGCGCGGCGCCGGCCAGCAGCGCGATCTCCAGGCCGCCAAGCTCGGCCAGCGCCCCGAGCGGGTCCGCGTGGCTCACACAGGCGCGGGCCAGCGCATCCGCCACCACCGCGCGCTTGCGCGCCAGGCCGGCGTCGTCCACGCCAGCGCCGCGGCCGGTGGTCAGTTCGGGCGCGGCACCGGTGAGCGCGCTGGTGAGGCAGGCCGCCGCAGTGGAGTTGCCGATGCCCATCTCGCCGAGCGCCAGCAGATCCAGCCCGGCGTCTGCCTCCTCAGCCACGATGCGTGCGCCGGCCAGGAGCATCTGCTCCGCCACCGCGCGCGACATGGCCGGCTCGCGGCGCAGATTGCCGCTACCGCGCATCACGGCCGCGCGGCGCAACTCCGGCAGCGCCGGCAGATCCGCCGCCACGCCGGCGTCCACGACGATCACCTGCGCACCGGCCGCGCCGGCCAGCGCGTTGATCGCCGCACCGCCGCGCAGGAAGTTGCGCACCATCTGGCCGGTGACCGCCTGCGGGTAGGGGCTGACCCCCTCGGCCACCACGCCGTGGTCGGCGGCGGCCACCAGCACCGCCGGATGATCGAGCGGCGGGCACACCTGCCCGGTGATCGCCGCCAGCCGCGCCGCCAGGTCCTCGAGCACGCCCAGGCTGCCGGGCGGCTTGGTGAGCCGGTCCAGCCGGGCGCGCGCCTGCCGCTCTGCGGCGGCATCCGGCAGGGGGATGGCGTCGATGAGATCATGCAGGCTATTCATACCGCTCCCGGCTTGTCTTGGAATAACACCTTCTCACCCTGTCAACTTGTCAATCTTGTCAGGTCAAGAACGGCTCCGGCTCCTCGAGCGCGTCGTGGTCGGCCAGGGCGCGCGGCACCTCGTTCACCATGCGCACGATCGGCCCGGCGGCGTAGATATCCACCGCCGTCAGGCTGCCGAGGTCCACGCGCCAGCGCCAGTGCAGGGTGGCGGGGAGGCTGTTGATCGCGCAGAGCGCCAGCTGGATCGGCGTGGCGTGGGTGACCACCAGGATGCGCCCGCCGGGGCGCTCGCGCGGGAGGCTGTCCCAGGCTGCGGCCACCCGCTCGTACACCTCGGCCAGGCTCTCGCCGCCCTCCACGCGCCCGTTGAGCAGGTCGCCGAAGCGCGCCTCGACCTCGTCGGGGAAGCGCGCCGCTACCTCGGCGAACGTCAGCCCCTCCCAGCGGCCGTGGTGCACCTCGGCCCAGCGCGCGTCCTCCACCACAGGGATGTGGCGACCAGCGAGGATCGCCTCGGCGGTGAGGCGGGCGCGCTCTACCGGGCTGACGAGCGCCACGTGAAACGGGATGCGCCGCAGCCTTCGGGCGAGCGCCTCGGTCTGCAGCCGCCCGTAGAGCGTCAGCGGGCTGTCGCCGGCGCCCTGGTAGCGCCGCTCCTTGTTGAGCTGAGTTTGACCGTGCCGGACGAGCCAGATGCTGGTGCGCACGCCCTCACCTCCGCGGGCTACAGTAGCACGGGAGGGGGTGGGCGTCAACCAGGGACGCTTGCAGCGGGGGAGTGAGGGGAACGTCCCCGGAACCACACCACGCCCGGCAGCACCCGGCCGGTGATACACGGTTCCGCACGCTGTGGGCAGTGGGCGCCACACCACGCCCGGCCGAGCCCAGCGGGCACCCCGCGGCGGGCTAGCTGCCACGCCCGCCGGCGCGGGCTGAAGCGGAGGCCGCGCCGGCGGCCTCCGCGCGCTGCGCAACAGATAGCCCGCGCGTTCCCTGCGGGAACGCCTGCGCGTGCATGCGCCGGGCGTGGGACGCCACCGACGGACGTTGACGGAGCCCGCCCCGCGCCATCACGCAGCTTGACCGCCGCCCGATCGCTGTCGTACCATGGCCGCTTATGACGATCACGTTCTGGCTGCAACTGGCGGCC
>DATMBA010000631.1:0-19370 GCA_035559635.1 Roseiflexaceae bacterium | reverse complement strand
GGTGCGGGCCAGCGCCGCCTGGCGCCGGAGCGAGCGCATGCGCGGCTCCAGTTCGGCCAGCAGGTCCGCCACCCGCTCCACGTTCGCGTTCGTCTCCCGCAGGCGGCGCTCGGCGTCCGCGCGGCGGCCCTCGTAGACGCTGATCTCGGCCGCGTCCTCGAACAGCCGCCGGCGGTCGGCCGGGCTGAGGTTGAGCGCCGCGTCCACCAGGCCCTGGTTGATCACCGTGTAGGAGCCGCCGAGCGGGCCGAGCGCCTCCTGGATGTCGCGCAGGCGAACCTTGTTGCGGTTGATGAAATACTCGTTCTCGCCGGCGCGGGTAGCGCGGCGGGTGATCGTGACCTCGCCGTAGGGCAGGGGTAGCAGCCGGTCGCTGTTGTCGATCGTCAGCGAGACCTCGGCGAAGCCGGCGGGAGCACGGCGCCCGCCGCCGCCGAAGATCAGGTCCTCGGTGCGCCGGCAGCGCAGCGCGGTGTAGCTCTGCTCGCCTAACACCCAGCGGATGGCATCCACAACGTTGCTGTTGTGAACGATGATGTTGTTAGCGACGAAGTTGTGAGTCTCAGCGACACACAGGTCGTACACCCAGGGATCTGGCGGCGGCACCTGCTCGATCGAGACGATCTCGTCCCAGTAGACATCGGATGTCGCCAGGGTGCGGAGTGTGGCGAGGTGAAAGGCGGCGCGCTCAGGCGCCGGCGCCTGCCGCTCGATCGCATCGGCCACCTCCATCAACCCGCGGCGGCTGGCCTCGCAGCGGCGCCGCGGCAGCCCGGCGAGCATAAGCGCCTCACGGGCCAACCCGGCGGCGCCCGGTACGGTATCCAGGTTCGCCCGGCAGGCGGGCGGGAGGTCGGGGAGCAGAGCTTCGGCGGCATCGGCGGGCCGCGGGTGGTGGAGGCCCCCCCGCGGCGGACTACCCGTTGCAAAGCCCGCGGCGGCGGGCTGCCGTTCAGACCGCGCAGGCGGCCTGTGCGAGAGATAGCTCGCGCGTTGACGCGCCGGGCGTGATGCGCCGCCGGGAGACCCAATAGCATGCGCCAGATCCATAAGCGGCGGGCTGACATCTGCAAAGTGTGTGGAGACGGGCTGGAGCTTCAGGCCGCCTGCGCGGCCTGTGCAGGAGATAGCCCGCGCGTTGACGCGCCGGGTGTGGCAGAGCGCCACAGACCCTCTTGATATGGCAAAGCACAGCGGCCCCGAGCGGCCCAACTCCGCCGCGTCGGCACGCGCGCCCGGCTGGTGCACCGGCAGCCGCCGCGCTGCGGCGATCCGCAGGCCAGCACGCAGTTCATCCGCCCGGAGCGCGCGGAGCCGGCCCTGCTCCAGTGTGAAGAGCGGGTGATAGGGGGTGGCGGTGATCTCGCGCCCGCTGCGGGTACGGATGCGCAGAAGGTGGCCGGGCGCCTCGCGCTTGACGAACGCCGCCACCGGCCGTAGCTCCAGGCGCAGGGTCACCGGGTTGAGCGAGAGCACCTGGACCCCGTGTGGATTCTCACGGGTCAGCCAGCCGTCGTCCAGGATCTCTGTGGTAGGCGACGCGGCCAGGGCGCGCTCGACCAGATCACGGATCGGTTCTTCACACCCATCGGCGCGGGTGACGAGCGTGCTGCCGACCACACACTTACCGGAGCCGTTGGGCCCTACCACGGCCGTTACGCCCGGCTGGAACACGAAGACCGTGCGGTTGGCGAAGGTCTTGAAGCCCTGGATGTCGAGGCGTTTGAGGTACATATGTTCGATCGTACGGCGCCGGACGTGCATTATATAGCAGTCCTATCCGACATGTAAAGGAGGGGGACAACGTTCGCGGAGGCAGCGCCCGCCCCCCGCTGTGCGCCAGCGAGCGCCGGTACCACAACATCCGCTCGGATGCGTGAGGACCAGGATCCGCACGCGCTGCGGCGCTGACGCGCCTTTGACATAAGCCACAAATATTGACATATAGCGCTGGAGGCGTCATGATTACGGGGCCGCACGGCGCGGCCCGCTGGCCAGGCCCGGCCTGCGCCGCGCCGCAGAGCCGACCATTGCAATCAGCGCGCTAGATTGCAATTTATTCATCTTGACAGAAAATGGTCGGAGCGAGTATTATTGACCGTACCCAGGATCACGTGCAACGCGATCATGAGCGTTCGGCGGCGCCGCAGCGCGGCCCGTCGTCTGATCGTTGTCTGTTGCACTTTAACAAGTGCATAATGGGAGGACGTTGTGCAAGGGTTTGAATGGGCCGTGCTGGCGCTGGTGGTCGGTCTGGCCGCTGGCGCGGGCATCGGCGTGCTCATCTATAGGAATGCGATGCAGAGCCGCATCCGGCAGGCCGAGGCCGAGGCCCGGCTGGAGTTGGAGGCGGCGCGCTCCGCGCAGAAGGACGCCATCCTGCGGGCGACGGACGAGGCGCTGCGGCTGCGTAGCGAGGCCGAGGCGCAGATCCGCGAGGCGCGCCTGGCGCTCAGCAAGCAGGAGGAGCGGCTGCAGCGCAAGGAAGAGAATCTGGACCGCAAGCTGGAGGGGATCGAGCGGCGCGAGCGGCAGATCCAGAGCCGCGAGCGGCAGATCGAGCACCTGCAGCAAGAGGCCGAGCAGCTGCGCAACCAGCAGCGGCTGGAGCTGGAGCGTATCTCGGCGCTCAGCCAGGAGGATGCGCGCCAGATCATCCTGCAGCGCGTCGAGCAGGAGACGCGCGACGAGAGCGCCCGGCGCATCCGCGAGATCGAGAAGCAGGTGCGCGAGGAGTCCGACAAGACGGCGCGCAAGATCGTGAGCCTGGCGATCCAGCGCTGCGCCTCGGACTATGTGGCCGAGGTCACGGTCTCCACGGTGGCGCTCCCGAGCGAGGAGTTGAAGGGGCGCATCATCGGACGCGAGGGGCGCAACATCCGCGCCTTCGAGCAGATCACCGGTGTCGATATCATCGTCGACGATACCCCGGAGGCGGTCACACTCTCCTGCCACGACCCGGTCCGTCGTGAGGTGGCGCGACTGTCACTGATCAAGCTACTGAAGGACGGCCGCATCCACCCTACGCGCATCGAGGAGGTGGTGAACAAAACCCAGCAGGAGGTCGACCAGATCATGCGCGAGGAGGGGGAGCGGGTGGCCTACGAGGCCAACGTGCAGGGCCTGCACCCTGACTTGATCAAGCTGCTCGGCCGCCTGAAATACCGCACCAGCTACGGGCAGAATGTGCTGCAGCACTCGCTGGAATGCGCGCTGCTGGCGGCGCACATGGCCGCCGAGTTGGGCGCGAACATCAACGTCGCCAAGACCGCGGCGCTGCTCCACGATATCGGCAAGGCCGTGGACCACGAGGTCCAGGGGCCGCACGCGCTGATCGGCGCGGACATCGCGCGCCGGCTTGGCCGCTCGCCCGCCATCGTCCACGCGATCGCGGCGCACCACAACGACGAGGAGCCGCAGACGGTGGAGGCCTTCCTGGTGCAGGCGGTGGACGCCATCTCGGGGGGCCGTCCCGGCGCCCGGCGTGAGACGCTCGACCTGTACATCAAGCGCCTCGAGGCCCTTGAGACGGTCGCCACCTCGTTCACTGGCGTGCAGCGCGCGTTCGCCGTCCAGGCGGGGCGCGAGGTGCGCGTGATGGTCCAGCCGGACCAGATCGATGACCTGGGCAGCATCCACCTGGCGCGCGACGTGGCGAAGAAGATCGAGGAGAGCCTGCAGTACCCCGGCCAGATCAAGGTGACGGTGATCCGCGAGACGCGCGCGGTGGACTACGCGCGCTGATCCCCGCCTCGGGAGGCCCGGACCGCCAGCGCCGCAGACGGTGCGCAGGCCCGCCCGAAAACGCCTCTGGCATGTGCCACCGCGTGCGAGCGCACGCCAGTGCAGGGCCTCTGCCCCCTCACACGCTTCGTTCGGAGGGGACCACGCTCTCCGAATCTGACCAGACGGCACAGCCGGCGGTCGCGCAGCCACACCATGGCGAAGGACACCACACTATGGACTCGGATCACAACGCCGCGACGACGAACGTCCCGACAGCAACCCAATCTGCTCCCATTACACCTGAGGAGGAACGTATGACGAACCTGTCGCATCCGACCCCTGTCGCCCGCGCCGTGGGTGCGAGCGGCGCGGGCGCCGTCGAGCGCCACGCTGCCGAGGTGCTGAAGGTCTCCACCCGGTCCCGCCCCAGCGCCGTTGCGGGCGCTATCGCCGGTGTCATCCGCGACAGTGGCGTGGCCGAGGTCCAGTCGATCGGCGCCGGGGCCACCAACCAGGCGATCAAGGCGGTGGCCATTGCCCGCAGCTACCTCTCTGAGGAGGGCATCGACATCGTCTGTACGCCCTCGTTCATTGACGTGGCGATCGACGACGAGGAGCGCACCGCGATCCGCCTGTTGGTGGAGCGCCGCCAGGGCTGAACGTGCGCTGCCTTCCCGGTGGGCGCTCTCGCAGACGCTCCTCCACGCATACCATAAACACGGGTGGCGGGTCAATTGGCCTGCCACCCGTCATTATTCCCGCGGCTGGCGTGGAAGGGGACAGCGGATAGGGAGCGGATAGCGGATAGGGAGCGGATAGCGGATAGGGGATGGCTGGTTAGCGCGAGCGCCGCTGCGAGGCGAGGATGGAGACGGTCATGCCGATTGTCACCGCCCCGGCGATGCCGAGCGCGCCGCTGACGTCGATCGAGCCGCGCACCACCGGCGCGCCGAGCGCCAGTGCGGCCCACGGGATCCACGCGGGCACCAGGAGCAGCTGCTTCCACAACGCGCTCAGCCGCGACCCGCCGATCGCTGCGAGGGTAGCGAACCAGCCGACGACGGCGAAGAACATCGCGATCATGACGGCGTCTGAGACCATAGTATGTGCGCTCCTTCTGAACCAGAGGTGGGTCTGGTGTGACTGCCGTTATTGTAGCAGTGGAGACTGCATCTCGCCTGTCTCATGAACGCGACTTTGGTCCTCTATTCGGGTGGTACCCATCCTCCGCCTCCGGTCGGATTGACAGCGACGGCGCCGCGGGCTACAATACCTGCACGGCAGACGCCGGGAGTGAGTAGGCGCGCACGCCCTCCCAGAGATGAAGAGCCGCCGGCTGAGAGCTCTTCAAGCGGCACGCGCCGAACGTGGCCCGGCACAGGCTGGCCAGCGAACCGCAGTAGCTGGCCCCGGGAGCGCCCGTTACAGCGCCAGAGGGATTGCAGATTGCAGAGTGCGTGGCGCTGACCACAATCTGCAATCTCCTGATCTGCAATCTGAATGTGGGTGGTACCACGGAGGCATGCCCTTCGTCCCTGTGCGGACGAGGGGCCTTTTTATAGCGCTGAGGCGCTGCAGGGGTGAGGCCGCCTCAGCCTCAACGCCCTCATATTCCTCAGCACATCAGCGTTCGAAGGGAGGTGGTCGCCGTGGTAGGCGATGACGTAGATGTAGGGGACGTACGCGTGACGATGATCCGACGCGGGTAGCCGGGGACTCGCCCTCCGGCGCGCCGCGCATGCACGGAGGGATCCATGAGCCTCAGCAAGCGATACGATGCGGCGCAGAGCGAGCGCCGCTGGCAGGACTACTGGGCGCGCGCGCAGGTCTACGAGTTCGACCCATCCGACCCGCGCCCGATCTTCGCGATCGACACCCCGCCGCCGACAGTCTCCGGCGAGTTGCACGTTGGCCACGTCTACTCCTACGTCCAGGCCGAGGCGGTGGCGCGCTTCTGGCGCATGCAGGGCCGCAACGTCTACTACCCCTTCGGCTTCGATGACAACGGCCTTCCCACCGAGCGCTTCGTCGAGCGCAGCCGTGGCATCCGCGCCCGCGACATGCCCCGCCCCGACTTCATCGCCGCCTGCCTCGAGGTCTCCCGCGAGGTCGAGGACCGCTTCGAGGCGCTCTGGCGGAGCCTGGGCTTCAGCGTGGACTGGCGGCTGCGCTACTCGACGATCGACCCGCAGGCCCGCCGCGTCTCGCAGTGGTCGTTCCTGGACCTGCACCGCAAGGGGCGCATCTACCGCGCCCAGGCGCCTAACCCCTGGTGCGTCGAGTGCCAGACGGCGATCGCGCAGGCGGAGATCGACGACGCGGAGCGGGCGACGACGTTTTACACCATAGGATTCATGGTCGCCAACGGGAGGGGTGCAGCGGCGGCGCCGGGCGATGCGGCAAAGTCAGAGATAGCGCGCGCCGCTGCTGCGGCCTTAGATCCGGAGCGCACCCAGATCCCGATCGCTACCACCCGCCCCGAGCTCCTCCCGGCCTGCGTGGCGGTCTTCGTCCACCCGGAGGACGAGCGCTACCGCGCGCTGGTCGGGCAGGAGGCGATCGTCCCACTCAGCGGCAGGCGCGTCCCGATCCTGGCCGACCCCGGCGCCGACCCTCAGAAGGGCACCGGGGCGGTGATGTGCTGCACCTTCGGCGACGCCGCCGACGTGGCCTGGTGGCGTGCGCACGGCCTGCCGCTCATCCCGCTCGTCACCCGCCAGGGACGCCTGGGTGAGGCAGGCGGCCCCTACGCAGGGCTCACGCTGCGCGAGGCCCGCGAACGCATCCTGGCCGACCTGCACGCCGCGGGGGCGCTCGCCGGGGAACGCCCGGCGCAGCAGACCGTCCGCATTCACGAGCGCTGCAAGACGCCGCTGGAGATCCTGGAGACCAGCCAGTGGTTCGTCCGCCTGCTGGACGCGAAGGAGGAGTTGCTGGAGGCCGGGCGGCGCATCACCTGGCGTCCGGCACACATGCTGGCCCGCTACGAGCACTGGGTCCGCAACCTGAGTTGGGACTGGTGCATCTCACGCCAGCGCTTCTACGGCGTGCCCTTCCCGCTCTGGCACTGCGACGCGTGCGGCGCGGTGGTGCTGGCGGATGAGGCGCAGCTGCCAGTGGACCCCACCGCGGACGCGCCGCCGCGCCCGTGCGAGTGCGGCAACGCCATGCTGCGCCCCGAGGAGGACGTGATGGACACCTGGGCCACCTCCTCGGTCAGCCCGCAGATCGCCGGGCAGATGCTGGAGCGCCCGGAGCTGTACGCGCGCCTGTTCCCGATGCAACTCCGGCCACAGGCGCACGACATCATCCGCACCTGGGCGTTCTACACGATCGCCAAGTCCCACTTTCACTTCGGGCAGATCCCGTGGGAGACGGTGATGATCTCCGGCCATGCGTTGGACCCGTCCGGCCACAGCATCCACAAGTCGCTCGGCAACTCGCCGGTGGCCCCGGCTGCCCTGCTGGCCCGCCACGGGGCGGACGCCGTGCGCTACTGGGCCTGCGGCGGCGCCATCGGTGCGGACCAGCCGGTGAACGAGGAGGCTATGCGGCAGGGCGCGCGGCTGGTGACGAAACTGTGGAATGCGAGCCGGTTCATCGAGTTGCAGCTTGCAGATCGCAGCTTGCAGATGGACACGCCCAAGTTGCAAGTTGCAAGCTGCAAGCTGCAATGGAGCGACCGCGCGCTGCTCTCCTGGCTGCAGCGCCTGATCGCGCGCGCCACGGAGAACTGGCGGGCGTACGAGTACGCGGCGGCGCGCGATGCGACCGAGCGCTTCTTCTGGGCCACGCTGTGCGACAACTACCTGGAGTTGGTTAAGGGCCGCCTGTACGACGGCGCGCCGGAGGAGCGGCTGGCGGCGCAGCAGACGCTGGCGCACACGCTGCTGGCGCTGCTCAAGCTGCTGGCGCCGATCGTGCCGCACGTCACCGAGGAGATCTACCAGCAGTTGTTCGCCGCCGCCGAGGGCGCGCACTCGCTGCACCTGACCTCCTGGCCGCAGCCGGACGCGGCGCTGATCGACCCGGAGGCGGAGCGGGCGGGCGAGGCGCTGTTCGCGGTGGCCGCGGCGGCACGCCGCTTCAAGACGGCGCGGCAGCTCGGCATGGGTACGGCGCTGGCCCGCCTCACGCTCGCCACGGCCGACGACGGGCTGCGCGCGATGTTGGAGCAGTCCGCCACGGATCTGCGCAGCGTCACGCGGGCGCAGGAACTGGTCTTCGCGGCGCAGCTGCCGGTGGGTGCCGAGGAGGTGGCGCCGGGGCTGTGGGTGGCGATCGAGCCTTGAGAGAGCAGCGGGACGGGGGGAACCTGGTTCCCCCGCCCCGCTGCTACGGCTTGTGGCCACCACATCGGTGCGGGTGGAGTGTGGCATACGTTGTTGCACGCTGGCCGTGCCCGGCGGGTAAACCCGCGGGCTAACCACTGCAAAGCCCGCCTGCGCGGGCTGAACGGCACCCCGCGGGTCCCAGCGGGCACCCCACGCGCCGGGCGTGGTGCCGCGCATGCAAGACGTTTCGTCACACCCGTGCAGGCGCAACTCCTGCGCTCCTCACCCGCTCTTCTGCTATACTCTCTCCCGCACGATGGTTCAGGGGGGAGTCCCGCCATGTCCATGCTCGACCTGCGCCAGGAGTACACGCAGCACGGCCTCGACGAGGCCGACGCGGACCCGGATCCGATCCGCCAGTTCCGCATCTGGTTCGACGCGGCGGTGGCGGCCGGGCTGGCCGAGCCGAACGCCATGACGTTGGCCACCGCCACGCCGGACGGGCGGCCCTCCGCGCGCATCGTGCTGTTGAAGGGCTTTGACGAGGCCGGCTTCGTGTTCTTCACCAACTACGAGAGCCGCAAGGGTCGCGAACTGGCCGCCAACCCCTGGGCCGCGTTGGTGCTCCACTGGCAGCCGCTGGCGCGCCAGGTGCGCATCGAGGGGCGTGTGGCGCCGGTGGCGTCCGCCGAGTCGGATGCCTACTTCGCCACCCGGCCTCTCGGCGCGCAGCTCGGCGCGTGGGCCTCGGCCCAGAGCCGGCCCATCCCCGGCCGCGCCGCGCTGGAGCGCCGCGTCCAGGAGCTCGAGGCGCAGTTCCAGGGGGGCGAGGTGCCGCGCCCGCCGCACTGGGGCGGCTACCGCCTGGCCCCGGAGCGCATCGAGTTCTGGCAGGGCCGCCCGAGCCGCCTGCACGACCGCCTGCTCTACACCCGCGCCCCCGGCGCGGCCTGGGAGATCCAGCGCCTTGCGCCGTGATCGAGACCAGGGAGGGCATAGCCCTCCCTGGAACCCACCTGGCTGGTGGGGTTCGAGGAGGCCAAGCCCTCACACTCCCCGACGTTGACAGCGCCTAGAGACAATACTTTTCAAAGAAGCGGGCGCTGCCCGCAGCGTGGGGGTGCGGGGGCCGCAGGCCCCCGCGAACCCCTCCCCCGGAGGGGGTGTGGGGGCGGCGGAGCCGCCCCCACACCCCCTCCGGGGGAGGATATGGAGAGCTTCGCCCTCCACGCCTCCCGTATTTGAAAGGTATTGCGCCTAGAGGAGGTCTGGAGGGCTATTCCACTCCAGAAGCATAGAACAAAGGATCGGTGTGGCAACCAGATTGATTCTTGTGGGCGGATTCCTCGGCGCCGGCAAGACCACGCTGCTGCTGCAGGCCGCGCGCACCCTGGCCGGCCGTGGCCTGCGCGCCGCGATCGTCACCAACGACCAGGGCCACGCGCTGGTGGACACGGCGCTGGCGGCGGCTCACGCGCTGCCGGTGGAGGAGATCGGTGGCGGCTGCTTCTGCTGCCGCTTCCCGGATCTGGTGGCGGCGGTGGCGCGGCTGCGCGCGGCGGTGGCACCGGATGTGATTCTGGCGGAGCCGGTGGGCAGCTGCACCGACTTGGTGGCCACGGTCATCCGCCCACTGCGCGCCTTCGGCGCCGGGGATGTGACGGTGGCGCCGCTCACGGTGCTGCTGGACCCGCTGCGCGACCTGCGCGGTTTCGACGATACCGTCGGCTACCTCTACGCGCAGCAGTTGGCCGAGGCCGAGATCATTGCGCTCGGGAAGCTGGACCTGCTGGCGCCCGAGGAGGCGCGGGCGCAGCTTGCGGGCCTGCGCCGAAGCAACCCCGGCGCGCAGGTGGTGGCGCTCTCCGGGCGCGGCGGGGAGGGGGTGGCCGCGTGGCTGGATCGGTGCCTGGCCGGTGAGAGCGGCGCGCGGCGGGCGCTGGACCTGGACTACGAGCGCTACGCCGCGGCCGAAGCCAGCCTGGGCTGGCTCAACGCCGCCGGTGAACTGCGCGGCGCGCGGCCCTTCGCGCTGGACGGATGGGCGGCCAGCGCGCTCTACGCGCTGGATCGGGTCTTCGCCGAGCGCGGCGCGCCCGTGGCCCACATCAAGATCCACCTCGAGACGCCGGGCGCGACGCTCAAGGCCAGCCTCACCCACAGCGGCGCACCGATCTCGTGGGACCTGCTGCCGCTCAACACGCGCGCCGAGCGGGCGGATGTGCGGCTGAACGTGCGCGTGGCAGGTGAGCCGGCGCTGCTCGAGGGCGCTGTGCGGCGCCTGGCGGCCGAGACCCCGCCGTGGATCGCGCTCGACATCACGCAGCTGGAGTGCTTCAGCCCGCCGCCACCGCAGCCCGCCTACCGCCTCGGCGGCGCCGTGGACTGACGGACCACCAGGTCCGTGTAGAGCACCAGGCGCATCGGCGCCACCGCGCGCCCGCCGATCAGCGCGTCCAGGCGCTGCATCGCGGCCACGCCCATCTCGTAGGTGCGGGTGCGCACCGTGGTGAGCGGCGGGTTGGCGTACTCGCCGAGCGCCACCCCGTCGAACCCCGCCAGGCTGATGTCATCCGGCACACGCAGGCCCCGCTCGCGGATGGCGTCCAGCGCGCCGACGGCCGTGCGGTCGCTGGCGGCGAAGACCGCCGTGGGCAGTGGGTCCAACTCCAGCAAGCGCTGCATCTCGCGGTAGCCCTTACGCGGGATGCCGCTAGAGATCGCCGGCTGGACCAGCCGTTCGTCCAGGGGGAGGCCGGCCTCCCGTAGCGCCTGGCAGTAGCCCTGGTAGCGCTCGCCGAGGCTCTTGTACTTGGCGGGGCCCTGGATGAACGCGATCCGCCGGTGGCCCAACGCCAGCAGGTGCTGCGTGAGCGCGTAGGCCCCCTGTTGGTTATCCGTCACCACGCAGTCGATCGAGCGTGTGCGGCTCTGGTTGTCCACCGCCACCAGCGGCACCCCCTCCTCGGCCACCCGGTCCAGCAGCGCGTCGGTGATATCGCCGCCGCCCACCGCGACGATCCCGGCGGCGTGCTGCTCGGCGATCAGGCGCGGCAGCCCGCCCTGCGCCGGGTCTACTACACTGAGCGCCAGGTTGTACCCCAGCCGCTCGGCCTCGGCCTGCAGGCCCTGCAACACCCCGGCGTAGAAGTGGTCGGCATGTACGGGCAGCGGCAGCCGCTCGACGAGCATGCCGACGAAGGCGCCGGATGCCGCGCGCCGGTTGTTGGCGCGCGGCACGTAGCCGAGCGAGCGGATGGCGGCCGCGATCCGTTCGCGGGTGGCCTGGCTGATGCCAGGGCGGTCGTTCAGAAACAGCGACACCGCCGCGGGAGACACGCCGGCCGCGTCGGCGACATCCTTGATCGTGCGTGCGCTCATAGATGTATGCTTGCAGGCCAGGCCTGCATACTAAGGAAGGGCATTTTTCAGGGAGGGTTCGCCCGCCCCGCCCCACCCCTCCCGTGGATGCGTGAGGGCTGCCACCCTCCCATGGGGAGGGGCGAAGGGAGAGCACAGCCCGCCCTGAACCCCACCCATCCCGATCAACTATACGCACATCGCCTGCCCGTGTCAATAAACAACTCTGAAATTTAGTGCGAAGTTTAGATAAACTTATTGACTTGTTTCAACTTCTCTTTTATAATCGCCCTACCTCAAGCGCATGGGTTCATGAGCCACTGCGGGCGCGCCGGCGTGCGGCGGGGTACGCGCCGCCTGCCGTCCACTCCCACAGCGCGCGAGCCATGCGCGACAGATGCGTGCGTAGCGAGGAGGCTGGCGATGAGCGAGGCACGACGGCGGGTCTCACGGCGCGACTTTCTGCGGCTCATGGGCGCGGGCGGCGGGGCGGCGGTGTTGGCGGCCTGCGGGGCGCCGAGCGCGCCAACCGGGGGTGGAGCGGCCCAGCAGCCGACGGCGGCCCCGGCTGCGCCGGCCAGCGGCGGCGGGGCGACGACGCTCAAGATCTTCAACTTCGGCGGCGAGGCCGACAAGGTGATCTACAGCGCAGCGTACGACCGCTTCAAGAAGAACCACCCGGATGTCACGATCGAGGACAACTTCGTGCCGGTGACCAGCTGGTCCGAGTACACCAACAAGGTGGTGGCCCAGGTGGCGGGCGGCCAGGCGCCGGATATCATCAACATTGCGATCGAGGGCACGCGCCTGATCGTCAGCAAGGGGTTGCTCATGCCGCTCGACGACTTGCTGACGAACGACCCGGGCGGCAAGGAGCTGATCGCGGACGTCGACCATGCGCTGATCGACGCCTTCAAGGTGGACGGCAAGGTCTGGCAGGTGCCGCACTCCTGGAACAACATGGTGATCTACTACAACACCAAGATGTTCCAGGAGGCCGGCATCGAGCCGCCGAAGCCGGAGTGGACCTGGCAGGACTTCCTCACGATCGCCAAGCAGCTGACCAGCGGCAGTGGCGGCGACCAGGTGTTCGGCTTCGCCATCCCCAACTTCAACTTCGGCCTGACGCCCTGGTTCCTCACCAACGACACCTACCAGCTCACGGCGGACTGGAGCGACTCGAACCTGAACGACCCGAAGATGCTCGAGTCGATCACCTTCGTCCACGACCTGATCCACGTCCACAAGGTGTCGCCGGCGGTGGAGGGGGCGAACAACGAGGCGCTGTTCACCTCGGGCAAGGCGGCCATGGGAGGCTGGGGCCACTGGCCGATCCAGAACTTCCTCAAGAACGACTTCAAGGACTTCGACGTCCAGTACTGGCCACGCAACAAGAAGGCCACCTCGGTGCACGGCGTGGGCGGCTGGGGCATCTACACCGAGAGCAAGAACAAGGAACTGGCCTGGGAGCTGATCAAGGAACTGACGAGCAAGGAGACCATCCAGGCCACCGCCGAGGCTGGCGTGGCCATCCCGGCCCGCCGCTCCGTCGCCTACAGCGAGGAGTTCCTCAAGTTCCCGGCCAACTCCAAGATCTTCTATGACAGCCTGAAGGACACGCGGGCAGTACCAAGCCCGGCGAACTTCAACGAGTTCGAGACGATCTTCATGCGGCACGTGGCCGAGATCTTCGCCGGCACCGTCACGCCCGAGGCTGGCCTGGCGGCGGCCCACGAGGAGCTCTCGGCGGCGATGGCCAAGCTCAAGGGGTAGGGCTCGCCTGAACGGGGGTGCGGAGGCTGTTGGCCCCGCGAAGAATCTTCAAAGGTTCTTCTGGAGGGGCGGTGCCCCTCCAACCCTCCCCCCGACGTGGGGTGCGGGCGCCGCACCCGCCTACAGCCTGTCACAGAGGAACTCGTATGGCTCCAGCATCGGCGCGAGCGGCAGCGCGCGGCTGGCTCACGAAGGAGCGCCACCGCGAGGCGCTGGCCGGCTACCTGTTCATCCTGCCCACCTTCCTCGGCTACACCACCTTCGTGCTCGGGCCGATCCTGGCGGCGATCGGGATCAGCCTGACCGACTACGACATGCTCAGCCCGGCGCGCTTCGCCAGCCTGGACAACTATCTGGCCCTGCTGCGCGACCCGCGGCTGCGCACAGTCTACCTCAACACCGTCTTCTTCACGTTGGTGGCGGTGTCGCTGAACGTCGGCATCGGGCTGCTGCTGGCGGCGCTGATCAACCGCCGCCTGCCGCAGGCGCTGCGCTACCTGTTTCGCACCACCTACTTCTTCCCGGTGCTGGTGGCGCTCACCTACTGCTCGATCATCTGGCAGTTCCTTTACCAGAAGGACACCGGGGTGTTCAACTACTACCTCGGCTTCCTCGGCGTCGAGCCGATCCCGTGGCTCAGCAGCCGCCAGTGGGTGCTGCCCTCGATCATCTTCATGGATGTCTGGAAGAACACCGGCTTCGCGATGTTGGTGTTCCTGGCCGGCCTGCAGAACATCCCGTCGGACTACTACGAGGCGGCGCAGATCGACGGCGCCAGCCGCTGGCACCTGTTCCGCTTCATCACGCTGCCGCTGATCACGCCGACCTTCTTCTTCAACCTGATCATCTTCATGATCGGCGCGCTGCAGGTGTTCGACTCGATCGTCGTGTTGACGCAGGGCGGCCCCGGCGACGCGAGCCGCAGCCTGGTGATGTACATCTACGAGAAAGCCTTCCAGACCTTTGAGATGGGCTACGCCTCGGCCGTGGCGATCACGCTGTTCGTGATCATCATGCTCCTGACCATGCTCCAGTTCCGCCTGAGCCGGGCCTGGGTCCACTACGAATGATGCGGGGGTGCGGGGGCCTGCAGCCCCGAGAGGATCCGTTGAGGAATCTTGGTGGAGGGGCTATGCCCCTCCACGCCTCCCCGCAGGGGTTCGGGAGGCGCCCTCTGGCCCTCCGCTAGATCCTACAAGAGATCTCTTTGGAGGGGCTGTGCTCCTCCAAACCTCCCACAAGGCAGATGCCTATGGCAACCACCTCGCAGGTGCGCTCGAAGAGTATGTCTCACCGCCGTGCATTCGCGCTGACGCCGGAGCGCGCGATCGACTGGATCGCCACCGGCGCGCTCGGCGTCGGCGCCGTCTTCATGGCGCTGCCCTTCGTCTGGATGTTCTCGACCTCGCTGCGGCCGGTGGGCGAGTCGTTCACGCTCCCCCCCGCCTGGCTGCCCACCGAGTGGCACGTCGAGAACTACGCCGCGGTGTTCCAGTCGTCGGTGCCGTTCTTGATGTTCGGGCTGAACAGCCTCAAGGTGACGTTCTTCGTCACCGCCGGGCAGCTGCTCACCTGCTCGATGGCCGGCTTCGCCTTCGCGCGCCTGCGCTTCCCCGGGCGGGACTTGCTGTTCATCCTGCTGCTGGCGTCGCTCATGGTGCCCGGCCAGGTGACGATCATCCCGGTGTTCATCATCATGCGCCAGCTTGGCCTGGTGGACAGCCACTGGGCGCTGATCCTGCCCGGCCTCACCAGCGCCTTCGGTGTGTTCCTGTTGCGGCAGTTCTTCC
The DNA here is from genome assembly GCA_035559635.1 of Roseiflexaceae bacterium. Classification (GTDB taxonomy): domain Bacteria; phylum Chloroflexota; class Chloroflexia; order Chloroflexales; family Roseiflexaceae; genus CALJIC01. The sequence goes on along the minus strand of DATMBA010000631.1, from coordinate 4,447 downwards.
TGACCCTGCCGCAGGATCTGATCGACGCGGCGCGCATCGACGGCGCCGGGCCGTGGACCGCTTTCGTGCAGGTGGCGCTGCCCCTTGCCGGGCCGTCGCTGGCAGCCCTGGCGATCATCACCTTCAACAATACCTGGAACAACTACTTCACACCGCTGATCTTCATCAATACCTGGGAGAAGATGACGCTGCCGCTCGGCATCACGGCGCTGCGCGGCTACCTCTCGGCCGGCAACCCGGCAGTGGTGATGGCGGCGGTCACGATGACGATCTCGCCGGTGCTGCTGGTGTTCCTGCTGGCGCAGCGCTGGTTCATCGAGGGCATCACGCAGTCGGGGATCAAGGGGTGAGGCCTTCCGCCTTCACCCCTTGATCCCTCTCCCGCTGCGGCAGGAGAGGGGAGGTACCACGCGCTGCCACCGGCATCCCTTGCACGAAACGATACAGGCTGCGTCACGGAGCAGTTGAAGGAGTCCTGCGTGCCACCACAGAGTATCGAGCCCCGGTCCTACCCGCACACCGCCGCCGTGGCGGCCTTCCCGCTCGGCGGCATCGGCGCCGGCAACGTCTCCCTTGGAGCGCGCGGCGACCTGCGCGACTGGGAGATCTTCAACCGGCCCGCCAAGGGCACGCGCATGCCGAACACGTTCTTCGTCATCCGCGCTCAAGCCGGCGACGCGCCCCCCGTCACCCGTGTGCTCGAGGGGCCGCTCCCGCCACCGCACGCCCGGTCGCACGGCTACCACCCCTCCACCGCCGCTGGCCTGCCGCGCCTCCGGGCCGCCACGCTGCGCGGCGCCTACCCGCTCGCCACCGTCACCTTCGCGGACGAGCAGTTGCCTCTGGCGGTGGAGCTGGAGGCCTACACGCCGCTCGTCCCGCTCGACCCGGACGACTCGGGCATCCCCTGCGCAGTCCTCACCTACCGGGTGCAGAACACCGCCGCCGAGCCGGTGCGCCTCACGATCGTCGGCTCGCTCTTCAACGCCGTCGGCGGCGTGACGTACGACCGCTTCGGCAACCTCTCCTCCGCCGGCTTGGGCGGCAACGTCAACGAGGCGCGCGAGGAGGATGGCCTGCGCGGCCTGCTGCTGCGCTCCACCCGCTACGCCCCCACCGAGCGCCAGTTCGGCGAGCTGGCCCTGGCCACCACCCATCCGCATGTGACGATCAAGCCGGCCTGGCTGCGCGGCGCCTGGTGGGACGAGCTGCAGGAGTTCTGGGACGACCTGGTGGACGACGGGCTGCTGACCGACCTGGGCTACACGGCGCCCTCCGACCCCGGCCGCAGCGACACCGGCTCCGTCGGCGTGCTGGACACGCTGGCGCCGGGCGAGCGCCGAGAGTACCGCTTCGTCCTGGCGTGGTACTTCCCGAACCGGCCGGACAGCTGGAAGAAGGAGGACGCCCCGCTCGCCCGTGTGCGCTACGCCGCCCGCTTCGGCGGGGCGTGGGAGGTGGCGCGGTATGTCTGCGCGCAGCTGGAGCGACTGGAGGGCGCCACCCGCGCCTTCGAGCGCGCGCTGTGGGAGAGCACGCTGCCCGAGCCGGTGGTGGACGCGCTGGCGGCCAACATCGTGCCGCTGCGCTCCACCACCTGCTTCTGGATGGAGGACGGGCGCTTCTACGGCTGGGAGGGCTGCTTCGATGACGCCGGCTGCTGCGAAGGCTCATGCACCCACGTCTGGGCCTACGCCTATACCATGGCCTTCCTGTTCCCTAGCCTGGAGCGCGAGATGCGCCGGCTGGAGTTCACGGTGGAGACCGACGAGCGCGGCTATATGTTTTTCCGCGGCATGCAGAGCACCGGCGAGCGCTTCGTCTGGCATTGGGGGGCGGCCAAGCACCCCGAGGCGGCGCTGGACGGCCAGATGGGCAGCGTGATCCGGGTCTACCGCGAGTGGTTGCTGAGCGGCGACCGCGCCTGGCTGGAGACCGTGTGGCCGGGCGTGAAACGCGCCATGGCCTACGCCGCCCGCCACTGGGACACCGACGGCGACGGCGTGCCGGACGGAGTGCAGCACAACACCTACGACATCGAGTTCTACGGCCCCAACCCGCTGTGCGGCATCTACTACCTGGCCGCGCTGCGCGCCGCCGAGGAGCTGGCGCGCGCGCAGGATGAGCCGGAGCTGGCCCACAGCTACCGCGCCGCCTTCGAGCGCGGCAGCGCGCGCCTGGACGAGTTGCTCTGGAACGGCGAGTACTACGTCCAGCGCCTGCCCGACGTGGACGCCCACAAGTACCAGCACGGCGCGGGCATCCTCGCGGACCAACTGCTGGGCCAGCTGCACGCGCGCGTGCTCGGCCTGGGGGACCTGCTGCCCGCCGCGCACGTGCGCCAGGCGATCCGGGCGATCTTCGACCACAACTTCCGCCGCAGCTTCCGCGAGCACGTCAACGCCCAGCGCACCTACGCGCTGAACGACGAGGCCGGGCTGCTGCTCTGCACCTGGCCGCGCGGCGGGCGGCCGCGGCTGCCCTTCCCCTACTCGGATGAGGTCTGGACCGGCTTCGAGTACCAGGTGGCGGCGCACCTGATCTACGAGGGCTGGCTGGCGGAGGGGCTAGAGGTGGTGGCCGCCGCCCGCGCCCGGCACGATGGCGTGCGGCGCAACCCGTGGAACGAGGTGGAGTGCGGCCACCACTACGCCCGCACGATGTCCAGTTGGGCGCTGCTCACGGCGCTGAGCGGCTTCCGCTGCGATGTGGCCGCCGGCTGGATGAGCTTCGAGCCGCTGCTCGAGGCCGCTGGCGATACAGACGAGTTCCGCTGCCTGTGGAGCTGCGGCCGCGGCTGGGGCAGCTACGTGCAGCGGCGCAGCGCGGACGGCGCCTGGACGCCGGAGGTCACGGTGCTCGGTGGAGATATGACTGGAATGCGGGTGCGGGCCTGCGGGCGGGAGTGGGATCTTTGAAGCGCTTCAGCCGTGAGTGGCTTGAGGGCGATGCCCTCCAAGGTGCCCGCGGCATTCCCAGGCACCACGGAATCGGGTAAGATGAGCTGCCCGCCGCCTAGCACTGCCTCGACCTCGATGGTGTGCAGCCCCGGCTATTATAGCGGTGATCGTATTTGGGAGGTTCAGGAGGGGGCTGCGCCTTCCCTGAACCTTTCCCACGTCTAAGGAGTCACGGCATGAACCCCCTCCTCCAGAGGCTCGGCTTCGGCCCGCAGGACCGGGTCGCCATCGTCCACGCCGACGACATCGGCGCCTACCACGCCAGCCTGCAGGCGATCGAGGACCTGTTCCACGCCGGGCTGGTCTCCTCGTGCGCCACCATGGTGCCCTGCCCGTGGTTTCCGGCAGTGGCCGCCTACGCTCGCCGCACCCCCGAGGCGGACATCGGCGTCCACGCCACGATCACTGCCGAGTACGGCCTCTCCCGCTGGGGGCCGATCAGCACCCGCGACCCGGCCAGCGGCATGATCGACGCCGAGGGCTACTTCTACCGCAGCACGGCGGAGGCGATGGCGCAGGGGGATGTGGGCGCGGTGGCGGCCGAGCACCTGGCCCAGGTGGAGCGCGCGCTGGCGGCCGGCATCGACGTGACGCACGTGGACTCGCACATGGGGGCCAGCTTCAGCCCGGCCTTCCTGCCCGGCTACCTGGCGGCGGCGCAGGCGGCGCGCGTGCCGGCATTCGTGCCTCGTATGGGCGCCGAGGCGCTGCTCACGCGCGGGATGCCGGCGGACCAGATCGATCGGCTGCTCGCGTTCCAGCGCCAGCTGGAGGAGCAGGGCCTGCCGCTGGTGGACCACATCGGCTTTATGCCGCTCGACCGGCACGAGGAGCGCGTGGCCGAGGCGAAGGCGCTGTTCGACTCGCTGCCGGCGGGCCTCAGCTACGTGATCCTGCACCCCGCGCAGGACACCCCCGAGCTGCGCGCGCTCACGCCGGAGGATTGGCAGGCGCGCGTCGCCGACTACCGGGCGTTCACCAGCGCCACGCTGCGCGACTACGTGCGCGCCAGCGGCGTGCAGGTGATCGGCTGGCGCGCCATCCGCGACGCCCTGCGTGCATGAACACTGAGGACTGAGGGCGGAGAGTTGAGGGCGGAGGGGCAAGTCGCCCTCCGCCTGTGGGCAGCCGATGCACCGGATGACAATATTGTCAGGGAGGAGGGAGGCTTTTAATATTCTCTTGACTTGATAGTGACTACCCCTTATGGTAGATTCAGAAACATCCCGCTGAGCCATATCGCCCGCTGCATTGATTGCTAAAGGGGAGGGCTTCGCCCTCCCCTGAAACCTCACCTCAGTTTTGATGTCAGCGCAGCGCGCTCTATCACAACTGGCACCTCATTGGCGCGTATGTGTCAGTGTGAGGTGTTTTTGTCTTAGACAAGGTGCGCGCGGATGTGACCGTCCGCGCGCACGCCGCAGGCGTTCCCGAAGGGTACGCGCATGGGGGTGTGGGGGCCATAGGCCCCCACAGAACATCTTTTT
>DATMBA010000630.1:0-2095 GCA_035559635.1 Roseiflexaceae bacterium | reverse complement strand
CCACCCGCCAGTCCCCGCCGCGCACGCCCGCCGTCTCGGGCAGGAAGTCCGGCAACTCACCGGCCTTGAGCGCCGCCGCGCGCGCCGCGCGCCGCTCCAGCAGCTCTCTGCGGCGCGGCTCGAAGGCCCGCGCCAGCGCGGCCACGAAGTCGATCGCCTCCGGCGTCAGGATCTCGTCCCACTCCCCGGCGACCGGGCCCAGGATCTCGATGCGATATGTGGCGGCCACACTCCACCTCCTTTGTGCGACAGGCTCGCATAGCTCGCTGTCCAGCGCGCCTATTGTACGCGACGCGCCCACCGCGGTGGGGCGATCTCTGGGAGAGCTACGACCTTCCTGCGGGTTTCACAGCGGGCCGCATGCCGCTACCAAACCGACACGAAATCGCTGCCGTGCCGGGCGGCCCGCCCATGCTAGGATGAGCGCGATGAGCGGCAGTTCGTAAGAGTACCCCTATGACACTCTCGTATTCCACCACCGGCAGCCCACCTCCAGCCGACTCCCTGGCGCCCCTCGGCGCCTTCCTCGACAGCGAGCGCGCCGCGCTGGCCGCCGGCCTGGCCGCCGCACCGCCGCTGGCCGCGCTCCCGGCCGAAGCCGCCGCCGCCCTGGCGGACCGAGTGGTGGGGTCGCTGCTCGCAACGCTGGGCGACATGGGCGCGACGGCCCGCTGGGTGGCCGAGCTGCTGTTGCAGCCGGAGCTGGCCGGCCTGGACGAGCGGGCTGCGCATGACGTGTTCGTAGCGCTGCGCCGCGTGATACTGGATGCGTCGCTGCGCGCCGTGATGGCTGGCGTGCCGGACGCCCAGGAGGGCATCCACACCCTCATGGCCCAGGTGAACATCACCCACATGGCCGTCATCGACTTCTTTCAGCGCGCATCTGAGACGGATCTGCGTCTGTTCCGCGAACTGGTCGAGCACTCCCCGGATGCAGTCGTCCTGGCGCGGCTGGATGGCACAATCCTGCACGCCAACGCCGCCTTCCGCCAGCGCACCACCTTCGGTGACGGCGCCCAGGGTATCACCCTGGGGGACCTGGGCGTGAACGACCCGGCCGTGCAGCGGGAGATCCAGGAGAGCCTGGAGGCGAGCGGGAGCTGGCAGGGCCTGATCCCGTACACGCGGCCCGACGGCAGCGAGGCGATCGACCACAACATCATCTTCTCCATCCGCGACGCCGAGGGCCGGCCGCAGGCCCTCGCCATCATCGCACGCGACGTCAGCGATCAGGTCAGGCGCGAGGCCGAGCTGCGTGCCGTGAACGCCCGCATGGAGCAGAGCCTGGCCACCTCGCCCCTCGCCACTATCGAGTGGGACCGCAGCGGCACGATCCGGCGCTGGAACCCGGCCGCCGAGCGGATCTTCGGCTGGAGCGCCGCCGAGGCGATCGGCAGGAATATCTTCACCCTGCTGGTGCCGGACATGGAGCTAGACCAGGTGCAGGCAATGGCGGACGCGGTGCTGCGCGGCGAGGCCTCCAACAGCAGCCGCAACCTCAACCGGCGCAAGGACGGGCAACTCATCACCTGCCAGTGGTACACGGCGGTGCTGCGCGACGAGCGGGGCAACGTGGTGGGCGCGCTCTCGCAGACCGAGGATGTGTCCGACGACCTGCGCGCCGAGGAGGCGCTGCGCGCCAGCCAGGAGGAGTTGATCCAGGCTCAGCAGGCCGCGCTACGCGAGCTCTCCACGCCGCTTATCCCGCTGGCCGAGGGCGTGGTGGCCATGCCATTGGTCGGCAGCATCGACAGCGCCCGCGCCCAACTGGTGATCGAGTCGCTGCTCGAGGGGGTCTCCCAGAACCACGCGCGCACGGCGATCCTGGACATCACCGGGGTGCCGGTGGTGGACACCCAGGTGGCCAATGCGCTCATCCGCGCGGCGCAGGCGGTGAAGTTGCTTGGCGCCCAGGTGGTGCTCACCGGTATCCGCCCCGAGGTGGCCCAGACGCTCGTGGGCCTCGGCGTGGACCTGACGGGAATCGTGACGCGCGGCTCGTTCCAGGCCGGGATCAGCTTTGCCTTCGGCACCAGAGGCTAGCCCCGATACCTTTCACATACGGGAGGCGTGGAGGGCTTCGCCCTCCACATCC
>DATMBA010000629.1:0-9880 GCA_035559635.1 Roseiflexaceae bacterium | reverse complement strand
AGTGGGGGTGGGAGTGGGGGTGTTGGTGGGGGTGCTGGTGGGGGTGGGGGTGTTGGTAGGCCGCGCCAATGCCGTCTGAGTTGCGGCGATGCTGGTCTGGGTGAGCTGGAAGGCGAACGCGGTCTGGGTGGCGAAGCTGTCGCGCGCGATGGCGGTCTCGGTCAGGCGCGCGCCAGCGGCCGCGGCGGTCTCGCGGGCCACCTGGGTCTGGGCGAAGGCCGTCTCCTGCGCCACCTGCGTCTGCAGCGCGGCGGTCTCGCGCGCCACCTGGGTCTGGGCGAAGGCCGTCTGCTGGGCTGCCTGCGTCTGGGCGACGAGCGTGAGCTGGGCCACCTGGGTCTGCGCCACGGCGGTGAGCAGGGCCACCTGGGTCTGCGCGGCAGCGGTCTTCTCGGCGTCGCTCGCGCCAGCCACGGCGGTGCCGGTCTGAGCGGCTACAAGTGCGATGGCGGTCAGGGTCGGGCCGACGTCGACCGTCGGCGGGGGCGGCGGTAGGGTCGGCGGGTGCGCCTCGGTCGGCGGCGCTAGGGTGGGCGCGGCGGTCGGTGCCAGGGTGGGCGCGAGGGTCGGCGCCGCGGTGGGCGCCACCGTCACAGCCGGGGCGGGGCAGATCACCGGCAGCGGGCGGCGGGCACAGATCTCGGGCAGCTCGCGAAAGGCCAGCGCCACGCAGCTGACGATCAGCAGCCCGGCCATCGTCACCAGCGCGAGCGGGATGATCCAGTTGCGGAACAGCGGGTACTGGATGAAGTCGCCGCGCAGCGCGGGCAGGGGCGGGCCGCTGGCGGGCACCACGTCCACGTCGAAGCCGTGGGTGCGCTCGTTGCCGATCAGGCGGCGGGCACGCCCGCGGGCGGTGACGGTCAGGCGCACCCTGGCCTGCTGATCCGGCTCGACGACCACGCGCTCCTTGGAGCGGTCACCGGCCATGCGCCGCACGCCCAGCTGGCGGAAGCGAAACCCGAGCGTGTGGTCGTCGCTGTCGGCGCTGACGGTGAAGGCCTGCGGGTGGTTGCCGCGGTTGTGGATGGTGAGCGTGTAGGTCCCGCGCCACCAGTCCTTCACCACCTCCGGGTCCAACTCGGAGACGGCGTGGTCGTCGAACGGCAGCACGGTGAGGCGGCCGCGCGCGGTGCGCTGCTGCTCGCTCTGCACCTGCAGCCCCACCACCACGGCGATGTCGTAATCCCCGGCCCAGCTGGAGGGGGCGCGCGGCGGGCGGATGGCGATCTCGGCCTCGAGGGTGTTACCCTGGTCCGGCAGCAGGTTCCAGCCGGCGCCGTCTGCCCGCGTGATCTTCACCCACTCCGGGGGCACGCCCTCCACGCGGATCACGACGCCGTCGGCCAGGCGGGAGAGGTTGGTGACAGTGATGCGGTAGGTGGCGATCTGCTCGACGGCCACCTCCTGCGCGCCGAGATCCTCGGGGCTGATGCTGATCAACTGCTCGCTGGCGGGCGCCGGCGGGGGCGCGCTGGCCTCCGGCGGGGCCTCCGGGAGCACCGCGACACCGGGCGACGCCGGCGGGGGCGCGGTTGGGATGGGGGTGGTAGGGCGCTCGTGGATGGTCGGCGGCGCGAGGGGCATCGTGGTGCGCTCGCGGCGGGCCCCACGGGAGTCAGGCGCGGGCGGAGCCGGCGGCTCTACAGCCACGGGCGGGGCAATGCTCCCCAGCGGGCGGGTGATGCGGCCACGCTGCTGCGGTGCGGCCGCCTGCGTGCCAAGCAGGGCGGCGAGCAGATCCACGTCGGAGGGTGGTGCTGCGGCCGGCGTGGGCGGGATCAGGCTGAGGCTGATCGTCACGCTGCCAAGCTCGATACGGCTGCCGCTGGCGAGGGCGTGGTACTCGCCCGGCAGGAGCGGCACGCCATCCACCCGCGTCCGCCCGTCAGCAGTGTAGTCCTCGAGGCCCACGCCGGCGTCAGTGCGCGCGATGCGGGCGTGGTGCGCGGCGATCCCTGGGGCGTCCAGGACGATCGTGTTGTCCGGCGCGCGGCCGATGGTGACCGCCGGGCTTTCTAGCGGGATCTCGACGAACTGGCCGTCGCTGTAGGTGATGGTGATGGTGCCGTAGGCCATGACGGTATCCTGCGCTTGTCCAGGCCGGGCGATAGGCCATAGGCGATGGACGATAGGAGATAGGAATCGGGCCTCGACAACCCTATGGCCTATCGCCTATGCCCTCTGACCTGCGCGGAACGCGCCCTACGCGCCGAGCTGGCGGACCTCCAGGTAGTAGGCGGCGTGGGCCGGTTTCTCGGCCTCGATCGCGGCCGCCACCAGCGCCTGGTCGATGGCGGCCGGGTCCGGGACGAGGAACAGCACCAGGAAGACGTGCGGCGGCAGCGGCGGGTAGCTCTTGAGCGGCATGGGCTGGCCTGGCTCGACGATGATCGGGTCGGCGCCGGCGACGATGCGCAGGTATTCGCGCATGCCGTAGCGTGTGCCGCGCCAGCGGTAGAGCTCGCCGGCGCGCCCGATCAGCTGGCGGCGCCGCTCGGGCGGTAGCTCGGCGGCGAGCGCCAGGCCCAGCCAGGACTCCAGCCAGGGGAGCAGCGCCTCCGGCGCCGTGCGCGGGTCGCTGTAGTAGTGCAGCTCATCGACGACGCGCTCGAGCGGGCCGAGGATCGACTCGAAGAGCAGCAGGAAGCGGTTGAGGAAGCTCGTCTCGCCGTCCTGGTAGATCGCCGGCAGGAGGCGCATGTAGCGGCTCTTGCCGCGCGGCAAGATCGTGCCCGGCGGCAGGGGGCGCGGCGGGGGCGGCACTGGCCGGCGGGGTGGGTGGGCACGGCCGGCGGCGCTCACCGGCAGCGCAGGGAGCGCCGCGCGGGAGGCGCCGAAGAAGCGCAGCGTGGCCGGGCCGATCTGCACCACGTCGCCGTCGCGCAGCTCGTGGCGCTCGCTCATCCCCAGCCGCCGCCCGTCCACGAACGTACCGTTCAGACTCTCCTCGTCCACCAGGATGGTCAGGCCGGGGGCGCAAATGATGCGCGCATGCAGCCGCGAGACCCCCTCGGCGTCGATCCGCAGGGTGGCGTCATCGCCCCGGCCGATGGTGGTGCTGCCGCGGCGCAGCTCGACCATGACCGACGGCTGGCCGGGGATGTCGACCTGGAGCGTGCCGAAGCTGACTGTCATGGAAGTCCCTCAGGGAGGGACCAGGGGAGAGTGTACCCTCCCCTGAGATCCCACCCCATCTCTATGATCGGGAGGGGCTGCGCCCCTCCGGGCCTCTCCGCTGTGGAGGGGGCTGCGCCCCTCCGGACCACCCCACTTGGGATGCCGCTCACCTCACCACGTTCGGCGTGCGGATGACGTGGGCGCGTGAGACGATCAGTTCGTCCGGCTCGAGCGGCACCTGCGTCCCCCTGGCCGGGTCGGCGGAGCTGATGGTCAGGCTGCGCAGCGGCGGCGCGGCAGCGCCCCTGGCCCCGCTCCCCTCCGGCGGCGGGCTGGCGTAGGTGTCGGCCTGGATGATCACCTCCTCGATCTGGTCGAGACCGGGCAGCCCCTGCAACTGGTTGTAGATGTCCGAGAGGTAGAGCGCGCGGCCGAACGGCCAGCCGTCCCCCTGCGGGCCGCCGTGCAGCGGGTTGAGGAAGCGCAGCAGCTTGCGGGCGGCCGCCTCGGCCACGGATGTCTCCACCGCCTGCGGCTGGGTGCGCAGCCGGGCCGTCACCTGCACCTCCACATAGCGCGGCCACTCGACCTGCACCACAGCGGTGAGCAGGCGGCGCTGGTCCAGCCGCTCCTGCACGCGCCGCAGCAGCGGGCGGAGCGCCTCGTCGGTCAACTCCTGCCGCGTGACCAACTCGTCCGGCCGGCGGTCGAGGCGTGGCACGATCAGCACCCGCAGCGCGCCAGGGGGCGTGGAGGGGGGCGCACCGCCGGGCGCGCTGAGCCGGCCAGGCGCCAGGCAGTGCGCGCGGGCCACCTGCCGGTCCGGGTCGTCCTTGGCGTGGTAGACGAAGTCCTCGGCCGTGACGGCGCGCACGCTGCTGCGCAGCACCTGGGGGGCGCGCAGCTGAGCGTGCGCCACCGTCTCGGCGTCCAGCCCGCCTGTGGCCGGCGTACGGTTCACCACCCAGTCCACGAAGGGCACGGCGGTCTTGAGCACGTCGATCGTGCCGGGGCCGACGGTGAGCGCGCCGCCGCCGGTGCGGTAGCGGGCGAAGCGCACGCGGCTACCGGCCTTCGGCACCGCGCCGTGCTGGCGCTCGGAGCCGTCCGGGTGGCGGATGCGCGGCCCGAAGATCACCGCGCCGGCGGCGTCGTCCACCACGTAGTGCTGCTGGCCGGCGCGGCTATCGCCGAAGTGCTCGCGCTCCTCCCAGCGCTCCCACTGGCCGCTCTCGCCGTCCTGCACCTCGACGTACTCGCTGCGCCGCTGCTCCTCGTTGCGCGGGAGCAGTGGGCGGTGGTGCACGTAGAAGACCTGCCCCGGCTGGCCGTTGCTCAGCCCAAGCTCCTCGCCCAGCACGGTGGTGGCGTGGGTGGCGGTCACGACGCCGCCGAGCGACACCGCGCTCAGCCGGCGCACCCTGGGCGACTCCTTGTAGCCGGGGCGGCCGTCGCGGGTATCGTAGCGGCAGCGCACCCAGTAGGCGGCGTGGCGCTCTGTGAGCGCGGCGCGCTCCAGCGGGCGGGGTGCCTTGGGCAGGTACAGCACCCAGCGGCCGCTCTGGTTCAGGCCGCGCGTGCGGTCGCTCTCCTCGGGCGGGATGTGAACGCCATGCCAGCGGTGCAGCGCGCGGATGCCATCCTCGGCCTCGATCGGCTGCCAGCCCCACAGTGAGCCGCACCAGGCCTCCCAAACCAGCGGCGGCCGGTCGGGGTCGATGCCGATGCCCTCGACCGGCTCAAGCACGAAGTCCAGCCCAAGCACATGACCACTGAGATCCTGCTCGAAGCCGAGCAGGAGCGCGGCGCCCGGCCGGGGCGGGTCCTTCGGCCGCGCCGGCTGGCCGAAGGCCGGGAACGACTCGGCCCCCTCGTGCGCCGTCGCCCGCCGGGTCACCTCCCCCGTCACCTGCTCGCCCTGGGCCGTGAGCACCGCCACGATGCGGGGCGGGTGCACCACGAATGTCGTATCGGTGCTGAAGCGGATGGCCGCCTGCCCGGCCGTCTGGCGAGTCTCCACCTCGGTGCCGGCCGGGATCTCCACCGGCTCCTCGCGCGGCGTGGCGAGCACGAAGGTCAGCTCGGCCTTCGCCGGGTGCGGCGGCTCGAGCTTGAGACCCATGAGACTCATGAAGGTGCGGTAGTGCTTCTCGGGCACCCGGTTGAGCCGGTAGATCATGGTCTCGACCATGCCGGCGAACAGCTCGATCAGCGTCACGCCCGGGTCGCTCACGTTGTGGTCGGTCCACTCTGGCGTGTAGTGCGGGATGCGGCGCTTGGCCTCGTCCACCAACTCCTGGAAGGTCCGGTCATCGAGATTCGGTACCGGTACGGACATGGAAGGCCCCCATCACCGATGAATGCAACATGTAGCATGCAAAATGCAAAACGGACGAGGCCTGCTCAGTTTCGCAGCGCGCAGATTACAATTAGCCGCTTATGCGCTGCGCGCACACTGCCACGGTAAACGGGGCGGGGTTCCGGGAGGGCCAGGCCCTCCTGGACCCTCCTAAGCCATGGTTTCGCTGCGCGGCCTCCAGCTTTCCCGTCTGGGGAGGCGCGGAGGGGCGAAGCCCCTCCGAAAAGATTTGCTGTGGGGGCCTATGGCCCCCACACCCCCATGCGCGTGCGCGCTGACTGTCAAGGACGCGCGAACCTTGTCTAAGGCGGGGGTCCGGGAGGGCCAGACCCTCCCGGACGTTCCACTGTTTATTATTCATCAGGGATAGTGTAGAACGGCCAGACCAGCGAGCGCTCGTCGTGGGTCTGGCGCACGCGGTACTGGATGAAGACCAGCATCGCCGCGCCCCAGCCGGCGTCGGCCGCCTCGCAGCGGATGTCCAGCACGTCGATACGTGGCTCCCACATGCCGAGCGCCTCGGCCACGTAGTGCCGGGCGGCGGTGAAGGTGCTGGCGTTCATGGGCGCGAACAGCAGCTCGTGGATGCGGCAGCCAAACGTCGGGCGCATGAGGCGCTGGCCGATCGGGGTGCTGAGGATCAGCCGGATGGCCTGCTCGATGTCGTCGGCGCCGCGGGCCACGGCGATGCCACCGCGCTCGTCCACCCGAATCGGGAAGCTCCAGCCGGCGCCGATCAAATCGCGCGTGCGCTCCATCACTAGCCTCCTATCATCACCGTGGGGCAGCCGGGGCCGACGACCGAGCCGCCATGGGCGGTCTGGTCGCCGAGGCGCGCGGCCGGCTTACCGCCGATCATGACGGTAGCGCTGCCGCGGACGATGGTGGCCGGCCCGCCGGCGCAGGTGACCATGTCGCCCATCACGGCTGCGGGCGCGCCGCCGATGATCACCGTGGGGCAGCCGGGGCCGATGATCGGCCCGCCGACGTGCGGCACCACGCCGGTGACCGCCGGGCAGACGTGCTGATCCACGCCGACTCGAACTGCGGGGGGCATCGGGTTCTCCTTTGCTGGGGCGCGTGCGCGCCCCGGAGACGGTGGAGCCGCAGGCTAGAAGAGATTCCTCAGGGTTTTTATTGGAGGGGCTGCGCCCCTCCAGGCCTCCCCCCACGGGAGGTGTTCGGGAGGGGCTGCACCCTCCAGGCCTCCCCCCACGGGAGGTGTTCGGGAGGGGCTGCACCCCTCCAGGCCTTCCCCTACGAGAGGTGTTCTGGAGGGGCTGCACCCCTCCAGGCCTTCCCCTACGAGAGGTGTTCTGGAGGGGCTGCGCCCCTCCAGGCCTCCCCCGCGGCGGGGGTATGGGGGCCGCAGGCCCCCGAAAAGAATCCTCGAAGGATCGTTGGAGGGCTACGCCCCTCCAAACCTCCCCGCAGGGCGGCGCGCCGGCGGGGCATATCAGTTGATATTCACCAGCGAGCCTTTAATGTTAAGCACTGCACTGCTGGTGACCTCCAGGGCGGCGTTGGCCTGCACCTTGAGGCTGGCGTTGGCGGTCAACTCGGCGGTGCTGTTGGCCTTCAGCTTCAAGGCGGCGTCCGAGGCCAATTCGACCCCCTGTGGGCCGATGGTGAGCTTGCCGCCCTTGCCCTTCAGCTCCAGGTCCCCGCCGGACTCGATCGTCAGCTTGCCGGCCCCCTTGTCCTCCAGCCGGATGGTGTGCGCGCCGGTCTTGATCTCGATCTGCCCGGCGCCATCGTCGTCTCGCAGGGTGATGCGATGGCCGGCGCGGGTGGTAAGGGTGCGCTCCATCACCTTGCCACCTTTGACGGCGTCGGCGGGCGGCTTGTCCTTGCCGTTCCACAGCCCACCGATCACGTAGGGCCGGTTGAGGTCGCCGTGCTCGAAGGCTACCAGCACCTCGTCGTCCACTTCGGGCAGCACGAGCAGGCCGCGCTGTGCGCCGGCGCCGGGGGCGGCCACGCGCGCCCAGTCGCTCTCGTGCCGCTCGGCGAGCCACGGGAAGGTCACCTTGACGCGCCCGAGCCTGTCCGGGTCGTTGATATTCGTCACGATGCCCACCACCACACCGGGCGTCATCTGGCGCGCGGGGACGCTGTGCAGGGCGGCGAGCAGGCTGGTGGGCCGGCGGCCGCTGGCGAAGAAGGTGGTGGTGTACCCCTCGCGGGCGGTGTACTCGTGGCGGGTAGCGGTGACGAAGTAGGTGCCGCTGAGGCGCGTGCCGAGGTTGGCGATCTGCACCAGCCGCCCGGCGCGCAGCCCTGGCTCGCCAAGACAGCGCCCCTCGGCCGTCAGGTAGTCGCCGGCCATGTCGTCCAGCACCGCCTGCGCGATGCGGTTGGCCTCGTCCTGGGCACGCACCGGCCGGTCGCTCACCACCACGGTGGCGGCGCTGCCGAAGGCCTGCTCGGCGGCCGCGGCGCCGTTCTTGCCGTCGCCGATGCGCGAGGGGGCGGCGGGGCGGGCGGCCCTGCCCACCACCGCGCGCTTGGCCTGCGGGTCCCAACCGCGCACCTGCACCTCGTTGGGCTGGGCTGCGGCAGAGAACCGGGCGCGGAAGCTGAGCAGCGAGACACCCCACTCCAGCGCCGGGCCCTGCTGCGGCGCGCTGTCCGCCTGGCGAAAGCGCAGCGTGCGCCCGTCCACCGATGCCTGGTAGCCCAGGCGCGCCGCGCGCTCGCGCAGGAAGGCCATGTCGGTCTGGTTGTCCTGGATCACATACTCGTAGCGCGTGCCGGTGGGCTGGATATCCGCCTGCAGGCCGTTCTCGCGCGCGATCTGCCCGACGATATCATCGTCGCCCTGCTTGAGGAAGGTGCGCGTCTTGCTGCCGCGGTGCAGGCGGTGCGAGCGGTCGTAGCCGCGCACCACGAGCGTCATGTTGTGCTGCTCGTAGGCCGGCTCCAGGGCGGTGATCTCGGCGGTGAGGAGCGCCTGCCGCCGGCCAGCGGCGTCGGCGGCGCCGAGCGTCACCTCAGCGCCGAGTCGGAAGAGCGAGCCGTCGATCAACTCGAGCCGCGGGTCATTGAAGCGCAGCGCGAACATCGCCGGCTGCGCCAGGTCATCCTCCACGAGCGCGTCGTCGAGGGCATCCATCGCGGCGGGCGGGATGTCGCTGCCGTTGATCTGGATGAAGAACTGGCCGATGCGGCGCTCGGTGTCGGGCATAGATGATCCCTCCTGGGGAGGTTCGTTCTCGCGGGGGACGGTCCTGGCCCTTGCTACGTGCTCCACTCCACACCGGGTGATCGGTCATAGGTGAATTAGGAGTTGGGCTTCGGCGACCCTATGACCTATCGCCTATCACCGGCGCTGAAAGCGCATCAGAGCGGGCGGACGATCAGCACCTGGCCGGGGCGCAGGTCGAGCGGGTCGGTCACCTCCGGGTTGCAGTCGGCCAGGTAGCGCCACATGGCGGCGTCGCCGTACTCCTCGAAGGCGATGCCGGGCAGGTGGTCGCCGGCACGCACGGTGCGCAGACGCTCGTTCGGGCTGCCGCCCGAGGTGGGGTTCTGGCGCGGGTACTGGCCCTCGTCCTTCACCTGGCGGAACGAGACGTCCAGCGTGGCGCGCAGCGGCGTGCCGTCCGCCTTGAAGAGGGTGAACTTCTGCGAGATGCTGTCGATCACCGCCTCGAAGGACCACAGGCTGCCCCACTCGAAGCGCACGTGCGGCGGCTCGCCCTTCTTGGTGGCCGGATTGACGTTCTGCTCGCTGATCTTCATCATATCCCACAGGCCCTTGGTGTACGTGCGCACATCGTCGCCAGCGCTGACGCGCAGGCCGGGGTACTCGTGGGCCTCACAGGTGTCGAAGAGCAGCTGGAGCTTGAGGTTGGCCGGCGCGCCGCCGCCGAACTCCAGGTGCGGCACGCTCTTGCCCTTGGCGGTCTTCTCCTCCCACTTGTTCTGCTTGGAGAAGGTGTACTCCTTGGGGTTGAACATGCAGATAACCTCTTCGCCGGTGACGAGGTTGGTGATCTTGGCTTTGGCGAGCATTATTGGCTCCTGGATTTGTGTGGAGGGGCGCATCCCCTCCACGCCTCCGCATGTGATCAGAACGATCGCCCGAGCCGTTCCTGGTCGATCAGCAGGCGGCGGCGCAGGTGCTCGTACACCTGGCGTGCGATCTGCTCGATGTTGGGCGCCGCCGGCGCCTGGCCGGTGGCGGCGCCAGGCTGTCCGGCCGGTGGCGGCGCCGGCGGTTGCTCAGGGGCTGTAGCGCGCTGCACCTCGCCGTCGGCGCGCTGGATCGTGGCCGGCGGCCTGGCGAATGCGAGCGCCGGGAGGCTCGCCGCGTAGCCGCTGGCCTCAGGCGCTGGGATGCCTCCGCCGGATGGGGGCTGTGGCGCCGCGACGCGCGCGACGGGCAGCGCCAGGCCG